>DAOTUO010000305.1:0-48266 GCA_034436595.1 Anaerolineae bacterium
AAACCCATTTTAGGGCAGGTTTTAGCCCCCGCTCCAATTTTTTGGGGAGGGGGTGAAAACACGTTTAATGATGAGTTATTGACATAATCCTATGAATTTGTTTTCGGTTCTCCATAAGGAGCAAAATAACAACTACTATGAAAGAGTCCTGTATAAACAATTGCACAAGGACTCTTTTTATTTTAGAATAAATAAACTTATCTAGTAACTGCTTTGGGGTATTATGGATTACTATTCTATTGCCACACTCCATAAAATAGATCCTTCTATCTTGGCACTTCGTAAAGAGTGGCTACCATTAGCCGTTTCTTTTCTACATCTTGCCTTTAAGCATAAACATCAAGTATCACTCCCCTATGATATTTTTCGTGAGAAACTAGATAATTATATTGAAAACACCAATAATACGCTGGCAGAAGATAATCAACACAACCATGATGCCGATTATTATATCAATCAATGGATTAATGAGTCGAATCTGATTCGTCGCATTATTCATCATGATGGATATATCATTCAACTATCACAGCATGGAGAGCGTTTGATAGGGTGGTTTGAGGAATTACAAAATCGGAAAATCATCGGTACAGAATCTCGTTTGATGAATATTCTCTCATTACTAGATGATATTGTCACGCGTAGTACAGAAGATGTCGAAAAACGCTTGCACATGCTTTATAGCCAGCGAAACCAAATTGATAGTGAGATTGAGCGAATTCAAGATACAGGACAAGTAGATGGTTTAAGCGATGTCCAAATTAAAGAACGCTTGAATCATATTTCAGATATGGCAAGTCAACTTTTGCGTGATTTTAGCCTTGTTGAAGAGCGATTTCGTGATATGGCACGTACGATTCAACAAGCACAATTAAATCCAAATATTCGGCGTGGCGAAATTCTTGGCAGTGCTTTAGATGCAGACGAGCAATTAGAATCTAGCGATGAAGGGCAGAGTTTTCGTGCTTTTTATGAATTGCTTATACACCCAGAGCAACGTGGACGCTTTGATGAACTCATTCGTAATATTTTTGATATGCAACGCCTCATGCCATTTGTTGGTGAGAATGTTATTTTACAACGCCTGACATCTCATCTATTAGATGCTGGTGAGCGTGTTAATCAATCAAATCAACGCCTTGCAGAGCATTTAAGGCGCATTGTGGATACACGCAATATCACCGAAAGTCGGCGCATACAAACCCTTTCGCGTGAAATAAAACACATGATTAGCCAATTGAACCACTTATCATTGTTCAGCTCAGCGCGTACTTTTTATACGATTGAAGGCGAGCCAGATATTGAATTGCCTTTAGAACGCCCTCTATATACCCCTGCCGAACAAATTATAATGACAGAGCGCCCACGTAGCGCATCTAATTTAATTGATGATGATGCACTTATATCCCTATATAACACATTTTATATTGATGATACCCTTCTACATGAAAATATTAAACGAATCTTGATGAGTCGTACAGAAGTTACTTTGAATGAGGTGATTAAAAGTTATCCAATTACACACGGTATTGCAGAGGTCATTGCGTACTTAATGATTGGGACTGATGAACCAAATCACTTGGTTGACCGTAAGATACAAGATACTATTTCTATCATAACTCATACAGGTGATGAAAAAGATGTGATTGTGCCACGAGTTATTTTCCGCAGAGCAACCAAATAAATGGATATAACCCATGCCAGATAATCTTCCTAAATTTGAAGTGTATGCAGTCGCTATCCGAAAATTGTTGAAAGGGGTGGTTTATCATGATGACCCCGCATGGATGCAAATCCGCGACTATGAATTCCCCATTCGTGAATACTTAGCCAAGATTGGCTTGGGAATTCACCTAGATGAAATTGGTAATTTTGCTTACCTTTATGACCAGAGCCGTGATGATGACCAGCCTAGTTCGCTCCCTGCTTTGACAAATCGGCGTAATTTATCTTTTCCAGATACATTGCTTTTGGTCTTATTGCGTGAGCGGTTAGATGAGCATGAAATGCGCGATTTAGACGGCAACAGACTCATTTTAAGTATAGATGAAATTACAGAAATGTATCGTGTTTTTGTAGACAACACCGCCGATGCACGTCGTACAGACCAGAGCCTTTTGAATAGCATGAATCGCCTCAAAAAATATGGTTTTTTAACAGAACGCCATGATAAAAGATTTGAGGTGCGTCCATTGCTTCGTGCAAAAATTAGCGCAGATGAACTTGAAGAGATTAAATCTCGCTTGCAACACTATATACAACAAAATCATGTTTCAGAATTAGAGGATGAAGATGGGGAATCTGTTTAGTGAACACAGTGGTTTTCGGTTGAAACGCTTAGAGATTTATAATTGGGGGACATTTGACAAAGAAATTTGGGTGATGAACCCAGAGTGTCAGACGGCTGTTTTGACTGGTGCAAATGGTTCTGGTAAATCTACCGTTGTAGACGCTTTATTGACGCTTTTGGTAGATTCTCGCCAACGGAATTATAATCTTGCTTCTGGGGCAGGCAGTGGTCGTGAACGGTCTGAGCGCACGTATGTGCGTGGGCAATATAGCCGTTCTCGCGGGGATACCGCTATTGAAGCCAAAGCAAATACCCTACGGGATAGCCAATCGCATAGTGTGTTGTTGGCAGTTTTTTATGATACATCGCAAGACCGCACAGTCACCCTCGTACAAGTGCTATGGATTAGCAATGTAGATAGAGTCGAGAAGCGATTTTACATTGCATCACATGATTTATGTATCGAAAAGCATTTTCCGCAACGGCACTTGACCATCCGTGATTTTCCACAACCATTACAAAAAGACATCGCCATTTTTTCGAGCTTTACCGAATATAGCAATTCGGCGCGTAAGGCACTTGGCTTAAGTGGCAAAGCAAAGGCGATTTCTTTATTCAATGAAACCGTTTCGGTCAAGGATATTGCCAGCCTCAATACATTTGTCCGTGACCACATGCTAGATAAAGGGAATCCAGAAGAAAAAGTTGAGGCACTCCGAACACAATATCGAGAACTTAACGAAGCCTATGGGTCTATTCAACGTGCCAGTAACCAACTTCATATCCTCTCGCCATTGGTTAAAGCGGGACATGATTATATGCACTATCAAGACCAAATCGCCCGCTATGAAACCGCAAAAACACTCGTGCCATTTTATGTGGCATCGCGTGCGCGTGATTTATTGGTTAATGCCATCAATCAAACACAACAAAAATATGATGTGGAACAAAGCCATCTGGGGCGAATTGATACAGAATTAACCAATTTGCGTCAGCAATTAGAGCGGGTGAATATATCTATTGCACAAGATAGTGTGGGTCAGGAAAAACGTGAAATTCAAGGTAAAATTCACCCCCTCAAGGGACAGATTCAAGCCCTCAAACGGGCGGCCGACCGCTATGATGAAAATGCACAGTCGTTGGTATTGCCAACGTATCAGACAGAGGATGATTTTTACGAAAACCGCACAAATGCCAAGCAATTACAGCAGACGCTTATAGACACTATCCAAAATTTTGAGTTACAACGCAGTACCTTTGAGATTAACCAACGCGATTTAATCGCACAAGCAAAATCGTTGGATACCGAAATTCAATATTTACGGGTAAATCCGAGCAATATCCCACAGAATATTGCTAAGATTCGCCAGATGATATGCGATAATTTGTTTATTGCTGTTGATGAATTGCTTTTTGTAGGCGAATTGCTCAAGGTGCGTGATGAAGATTCTCAATGGGAGGGTGCGCTTGAGCGACTGTTCAATAATTTTGCTCAAGATTTAATTGTCCCAGAATCACTGTATCAACAAGTTAGCCGATATATTAACGAAAATAACTTAAAGGGTCGCCTGATATATCACCGTGTTGACCCACTTAAACGCCCTGAACGGGTGTTGGAACGCCGTAATGAACAGGCACAGCATGAAATAGCGTATGAAAAGTTAGAAATACTCGCCAACACACCTTATCATGAGTGGCTAGTTCATAACCTGATGCAAAGATTTGATTATGTGTGTTGCTATTATTTGCCCGATTTTCAACAGGTGCAACGGGGTATTACGCTACAGGGACAAATTAAGCATAATGCCTCTAGGCATGAGAAAGATGACCGCCATACGCTCAGTGACCGTTCCAGATATGTGCTGGGTTGGGATAATCGCCAAAAATTACGCCAATTGGAACAAGAATTAGACGATTTAGGTCGTCACCTTGCTAAATTAGAGGATGAGATTCAAAAGATAAGGGCAGATTTAGACCGTAATCGTCGTGATATTAGCACCATAGAAAATCTTTTGAACTATCAATTATTTTCAGAAATTGATTGGCGTACCCCGCAATCTGAACATGATATGCTTGAACGGCGTTTGACAGAACTGAATCAACAATCGCAACAACTGCAACAACTCGAAAACCAACAGGATAAATTGCAGGGTGAAATCACTGAAAAGACTCACCAGCGCGATAAAATCACAGGTGATATAGGTGTTCTCAAGAACCAAATTACAACCTATGGGACACAATTAACCCGTGAAAAACAGATACTCGATTCATCTACCGATGAGCATTTGCGCTTATGGGAACACGTTAGACCGATTATCGAAGAAATTGATAAAGACCCGCTTACCATTGATGCAGTCAATAACCGTACTAGCCAACTCGAAGTATCTATTCAACGCGGTATTAATAGCTTTAGGGGGCTTCAGGGGCAATTAGAGACCGCCATTGTCAATGCCATGAACACCTTTCGCCGTGATTACCCCGATATAGGGGTAGCACTCCTCGCCGATTTATCATCATTGGATGCGTTTTTGCAAATTTATAATCGGTTAGAGACAGATGATTTGCCACGATATCAAGACCGATTTAAGGATATGTTAGACCGCACCGTGACACGCGGTATTCAGATGTTTTATGGTCATTTGACAGAGCAAGAACGTCAAATTGATAAAAGTATTGCTGAGCTGAATGACTCTTTAGCACAGGTAGATTATGGTGGGGGGTCTATTATCCGTTTGATTGCAGACCGTACCAACGACACAGAGATTCATGACTTTTTACGCGATTTGCGAGCCTGTTTTGCGGATGTAGGCGATAATTCCGATGAAGAGCGTAACCGTGCCTATAATCGGATTAAGTTGCTCATTGAACATTTTGATAATGATCCCAATTGGATGCGCCGTGTGACTGATGTTAGGCGGTGGCGGGTGTTTGCCGCCGAGCAGATTGATTCAAATGGGTTGCAGGTAGATTATTATAATGATTCTTCTGGAAAATCGGGCGGGCAAAAAGCAAAATTAGCCTATACCATTTTAGCCTCTGCCATTGCTCATCAATATGGATTACAAGATGCCGTGCCGAATAATCGTACCTTTCGGTTTGTGGTGATTGATGAGGCATTTAGCAAATTGGATGATGATAATGCCCGCTTCGCTATGAAATTATTTGCACAACTAGGGCTACAATTGCTTGTTGTAACCCCTATGCAACAATTGCATGTCATTGAGGGATTTGTTCAGGCTTATCATGTTGTTGTGAATAATAACGAAGGGAGTTATTCCCGTTTATTCAACTTAACCCACTCTGAATATCGCCAGCGTCAACGCGAATTTCAGAATTAACAGGGTTTTTAATGATAACACCAGATGAGATTATCAATCGTGCCAAGCGAAAATATCACGATGTTCTTAGAGCGTGGTTTTTGGGAGAAGACATTTTCCCAATAGAATTTTCTATTGGCACAGTATCTAAAAATTTAGAGCAACGCCGAAAGGACATTGACCTATTACGACAATATTCCAAAGAACAGCGCGGGGCAGGGTATGAAATTGTCTGGAATACGGTTAATACGCAAGCATTCAGCAAGCAAACTACGCCACAACGTGTTGTTATCTCTGTTTTAGAAGATTATTTATTGCTGATTCGTAAAACAACAGAATTCAACCAATTTGTTGCGGATGTTAAGAAGATACATCAAAAATTTCCAACCCTAGAAAATTGGATATATTCTCGTCCGCAAGATGTGATTGATTATCATGATAAATGGGATGACTTGTTATTGGTGTGTGACTATTTCGTTAAAAGACCACGCCCAAATGTCTATATCCGTGAACTGCCTATTGCTATCCATACAAAATTTATCGAAACACATATCGCCATTTTACGAGATTTGTTAGACCAACTACTTCTGCCAGATATGATACGCTCCGATGTAAACGATTTTAATAAACGATTTGGTCTCAAAGATAAGCCCACATTAATTCGTCTTCGATTGCTCGATGAACAACTAGACTGGTTATATCGGATGGCGGTTGACGATTTATCATTACCCATATCCCAATTAGATGAGCTACTTTCAAACCATATCAAACCCAAGCATGTTATTATCGTAGAAAATTTAATTAATTTCCTCACATTGCCAAAATTGCCGAATACCGTTGGTTTGCTGGGTGGTGGCTTCGCCATCCATATTTTACGAGATATGGCATATTTATATGATACCCATATCATTTATTGGGGAGATATGGATGCACATGGCTTTGAGATTTTATCTGACTTGCGCGGATTTTTTCCCCATACACAATCTGTGATGATGGATGATTTTACATTTGAAAAATATGCCCAATATGTTGTGATAGGGAAGTCTAGTCGTACAGAACGATTTAATAATCTGACCCCAGTAGAATCACGCTTATGTCAAAAAATTTTAGAAAATAATTTGCGCTTAGAGCAAGAACATATTTCACATGAAGATTCGGTAGTATACTTGAGAAAATTCATTTTGAGTGGATGAGGTGTATAATCACCCTAAATTCATCGTACCTAATGTGGATAACCCATGAGGGCGCTTATCTTGACTAAAATCATCATCGGCACACGACAATCGGCGCTTGCCCTATGGCAAACACATCATATAGAGGCATTGCTCAAAGCCAGCTATCCTAGCATCGCCATTGACATAAAACCATTTTCGACACGCGGCGACGAAATTTTGGATAAAGCCTTGCCAGAGATTGGCGGTAAAGGGGTATTCACCGAAGCCTTAGAGATGGCATTACGCGATGGTCAGATAGATTATGCGGTGCATAGCCTTAAAGATGTGCCGACAGGGGATAGCAGTGGCTTGATGCTTGGGGCGATTACCCAACGGGCGACTCCACAAGATGTCCTCATCAGCAAAGGTGGGCGTTCATTAGACCAGTTGCCATCTGGCGCGACCATTGGCACGAGTAGCCGCCGTCGGTCTGCTCAATTGCTGGCATATCGCCCAGATTTGAACATGCTTGATATTCGGGGCAATGTTGGCACACGTATCGAAAAAGCCCTATCCGCAACCAGCCCCTATGATGCCATTATCTTGGCACAAGCAGGTATTGACCGTCTGGGCTTATCGCATTATATCGCACAGGTGTTGCCCATAGACCTCATGCTCCCCGCCCCTGGTCAAGGGGCATTAGCGGTGCAATGCCGGGTGGGAGATACCCTGCTTACACCAATTGCCGATGAGCAGACAACTATTTGTGTGACGGCAGAACGGGCATTTTTATCGGCATTGGGTGGGGGATGTTCACTACCGGTTGGCGCGTATGGGCAAATTGACGATAATATGCTCCATTTGCGCGGACGTGTATGCGCTTTGGGTGAACATCCTCACCATATGATTGATGTTGTCGGGAAAATTGTCGCCACCCGTACCAATGCCCATGCGTTGGCATTGGAATTGGCACAAACCGCCATCGCACAAGGTGCAAAAAATATATTGGCAGGGCTATGAATACCCTCACAGGCAAACACATCGTCATCACACGCGCCCGTCATCAATCCCAAGCATTGGCAGATTTGCTCCTTCAATGCGGTGCAATACCCATTTTTTACCCGTCCATCGCCATTATCCCGCCCCAAGATACCACTCTGCTAGATGAGACACTCACCCACTTAGCCCATTTTGATTGGCTTATTATCACCAGCCCCAACACCGTTATGATGTTACAACAACGGGCGCGGATGTTGGCGATTTCATCCCTTTGGGGGCAGATAAAAATGGCTACAGTTGGCGCAATGACTGCACAGGCACTACACGCTAGTTTTGGTAGATATGCCGATTTTATCCCCACGCGCCACACCGCCCAAGATTTGGCGTTGGAATTACCACTTGTCGGTGGTGAACGGGTTCTATTACCACAATCGTCACGCGCTAATCCGACTCTGAGAGAAATGTTAACTCAACGAGATGCCATTGTGACCGCCGTCACCGCCTACGAAACGGTTGCGGATGAGAGTGGGGATGATGTCCCATTATTATTGTCACAGGGCAAAATTGACGCAATTACTTTTGCCAGTTCATCGGCAGTAACACTGTTTGTTCAGCAGGTAGGTACTATCCCCGATGTAGCGGTGGCATGTATTGGCGATAGCACCGCCAAAACCGCATACGAGGCTGGATTTAAGCCGATATGGATAGCCAATGAAGCCAGTTTACACGGACTAATCACCCTATTAGAGAGGCACTTATGACTGATTCACAGCACAAAATTATCACCAACCGTCCGCGTCGCCTGCGCTTATCGGAGAATATGCGCCGTTTGGTGCGCGAGACGATTCTATCTCCCAATGATTTTATCTACCCACTATTTATATGTGATGGGGAAGATATAGTTAATCCTATCAGTTCTATGCCCAATCAATTCCAGCGTAGTGTGGATAGATTAGCCCCAGAAATTCATGAAATTGTCGCATTGGGTATTCCTGCCGTAATTTTATTTGGCATCCCTGCCCAAAAAGATGCTTGTGGAAGCGAAAATTTTAATCCCAATGGGGTGATACCGCGTGCTATCCGTGCGATTAAAGCCATCGCGCCCCACCTCATTGTGATGTCCGATATGTGTTGTTGTGAATACACCAGTCATGGGCATTGTGGCATTGTCAACACACCAGATAGTGACCACTATCGCGCCGATTTGCCATACGGCTATTTGCTCAATGACCCAACACTCGATATTTTGGCACAAGCGTCTGTCGTTCATACGCAAGCAGGGGCAGATGTGATTGCGCCGTCTGGCATGATAGATGGTATGGTGGGCAAAATCCGTCTGGCACTTGATGGTGCGGGATATTCGCATACGACCATCATGAGTTATGCCGCCAAATATGCCAGCGCCTTTTATGGACCTTTCCGTGTGGCAGTAGATAGCGCCCCCAGTTTTGGCGACCGCACCCAATATCAGATGGATTCTGCCAATGCACGCGAGGCATATAAAGAAATTTCGCTAGATGTTGAGCAAGGTGCAGATATTTTGATGGTGAAGCCTGCTTTGCCCTATCTGGATATTATTCAGGGCGTGCGTAGTCGCTATGATTTGCCGATTGCCGCCTATCAGGTCAGTGGTGAGTATGCCATGATACACGCCGCCGCCATAAATGGTTGGCTCGACTTGCGCCGTACTGCCCTCGAAAGTCTCACTAGTATTAAGCGGGCAGGGGCAGATATGATTTTGACGTATTTCGCTAAAGATGCTATTAAATGGATTGAATAAGATTAACCAGATAAGAAATACTATTCATGAGGAAATCCGCGAGGTGTTATCTCGTTAATCTCATAAAGGCGGGTATACCCAATAATCGGGTATACCCGGTAGATTTTTTATGATTGCAATTGGCGGAAATGGCTAATGGTTTGTTGGATACCATCTTCAATTGATGTTTGATAGACCTGCGGAAAATACTCATGTAGGGTGGTATCAAACCCCTCTGGAAACGGCAGAATAGTATCGCCAACCGTAACGCGCTGATGGGTAATTTCTGAGATGATTTGTGCGACATCCCCCACGCCGATAGGTGTTGTCCCCATATTGAAGGTATATGCACCATCTAGCCGATGTTCTGAGGTGAGTATAAATTGTTGTGCGACATCGGATGCAAAGTGAAATTGCATTTTGCCACCAAACGAAATATGCGAATCTTTTCCCGATGTAGCATCTTGCATGGCTTTGGTTGGTTCACTGGTCATCCCTTGGTCACGCCCAACCCCATATACTGTATAGGGGCGCAAGCCTGTGCTGGTGACACCCCAATCTCGAAAATAGACCTTTGCGCTATCTTCATTGGCGACCTTATATACCCCATAAAGCGTGGTTGGTAGGCGCAAAACCTCGCCTGTGATGAGTCCTGCGGGATATAAATCAGGTGTGCCATAGACGGCGATAGAGGTCGCATACGCTACATGATTGATACCTGTGGCGCGTGCCGATTCAAACACATTAATTGTTCCCGTCACATTGACTTGCGCTCCCAACGACGGATTATTACGGCAGAATGGCACTTGTAGCGCCGCTAGATGGATGATATGCGTGATAGTGTGTTCTTCGCATACCTGCCGAATATTCTCTAAATTGGTTATGTCACCTTTTACAAATGTGATTTTGGCTTGTTCATCAGGTGTGAGGAGTAAATCGAGCCGATGCCGTGATTCTGATAAGTCAAAGCTCACCGCTTTTTTGCCCGACTTGACGAGATGAAATAGTGTCCATGCACCCAAACAACCCATTCCGCCAGTGACTAAATATGTCATGATTTATTCCTCCACTAACGTATTTGTTAACTGACCAATGCCATCAATTTCGATGATATAGCTATCTCCTACCTGCATATAGTGCTTTTCTTTCATCCCTAAAATAACACCTTCTGGTGTGCCTGTAGAAATGATGTCACCTGCGTGCAGGGTAAAGAATTGGCTGGCATAGGCAATAACCTGTGCAACAGAAAAAATCATGTCGGATGTATTGCTATTTTGGCGCAATTCGCCATTTAACCAGCCTTTGATTGCCAACGTTTGCGGATTTGGAATTTCGCCTGCTGTCACCAGATAGGGACCTATGGGTAAAAATTTATCCATTGTTTTGCCTAATAGCCATTGTCCACCCGCTTGACCGATTTGAAAATGGCGCTCGCTTAGGTCATTTCCGCAGGTGTAACCAAGTACATGATTAAGTGCATCCGATTCTGGGATATAGCGCCCATTTTTGCCAATGATTACCACCAACTCCGCTTCATAATCCACCGCCTTCCATGTGGATGCTATGGCGATATTTTCGTTATGACCCGCTACGGCATTGTTGAATTTGCTAAACAAAATAGGGGTCGGTGGGGCTTCCATGCCACTTTCTTCGGCGTGTTTGCGATAGTTTAGACCCACACAAATGATTTTGTTTGCCGATGGCACAACGGGACGCACGATTACATCGTCAATAGCGATGGTGGGTTCACCAGAAGAGGCTAAATCCTGCATGGCAGATATGCCTTGTGCATAAAAATCACCTGGCGACAAATTTAACGGTGTAATCTGCCCATCGGTGAATATGCCGAGTCGGTCTATTCCATCGTGCTGGTGTGCATAAGTAATGATTTTCATCGTGAAAATTCCTTTATAGTGACCATCAAAATTCAGTGACGACTTGGCGACCTTCTAACCATGCGGACATATTCAAGACAAGATAATTCCAATTCTGAAAACCACGATTGAGAATTGGTTCACCATTTTCTGGTTGATAATATTCGTGCATCGCCCCAAAACGCTCCACATCACGTCCAAATAGGCGAATTGTTTTCTCTGCGAGTTCACGCGCATCATCCTCAAATCCATAGCGCAACAATCCCCGAAACGTCATGTAATTCGATACACCCCAAATGGGACCCAACCAACATGATGGATTGCCAGAGGCGCGAATCGAATACATTTTTTCATATTTTGCCAATGTGCGAACACCATACGGCGCATTGAACGATGTTGTATCCCGATAATTTTGCAGGACGCGCTGTGCTTGACTATCGGTAGCGATACCCGCCCATAATGCCAAAAAGCCCGACCATACCCCTATCCGTTGGATAAGGCAATCCCATTCACGCGGTTGCCCCGCATGGAGACCTGTTGTCTCTTTGGGCAATAGGTTGATATCTACACTATAGAAAAAGCCATCGCGCTCATCCCAACAATGTTCTAATATTGCCGATTTTAGTGCATTGGCATCGGTTTGCAATTCTGCCCCGATTTCATTCAAGTTTAGGCACCCTGCCAAATAAATGGCGGCTTCTAATTCTTTCATCATGAGGCAATTGAGGTAAATAGAGGCAGAACTATGTGGCGGGCGATAATAGGTGCAGGGGTCGTTATCTGCGCCTATCATCAAATCACTTTGCCAAAAATATAAGCCTGTGATGTGGCGGTGATGATTACGATAGTTATTCAAAAAAGTGAGTAGGTGATAAAATTTATCCCGTAGCCACTCGGCATCCCCGCCGTTATTGCGGGTGATGAAGGCGGCATGTTGTGCCAGCACGGGTTTGTGCATATTGGCGCGATAGGGATTCTCTGGGCGATAGACCTCGCCCTCTCGGTTGATGACAATGGGAATCCAGCCATCCATCCCGCCATAATGCAGATAATTTAGGATGCACCCTTGTTCATATTGCAATAGCTTATCTGCATAAACCCCATCACTTGCCTCTAGCACAATTTGCCGTAGGGCGATATTGGTCAGCCATGAATCCCAATCCCATAACACATCGGCATATTGGTCACTACCGGGTGTTAGGAAGGGATAGGGCATGTTATTGCCCGCTTCACGAAACATCCCCGCATAATTTTTGATGAGATTCTCCCTAATTAACTCGCTATAATGCCGAATATCTGGTTTAATATCTATCATTATTATTGGCTTTCTATGAGGTCATAAAAGAACGCAGAATTGCCACAACTCCCCGCATAAAAGCAACGATTATCGCTGGCAATGGTGACAGTTTTCCAGCGAATAGCGCCCAGTGTTGGGTCATAAATATCATCCCATGTTGCACCACCATCACGGCTAATTATCACGGCGGAAGGGGAAGGTGAAAGGATGAGGGGTTCAGATACAACGATGATAATTTTTCCTGTGCTATCAACGGCTATTGATGTGGCATTAAAATGGTTGTCACTTGTTGGGAAGATTTTTTGCCATGTATCACCATAATCGGCGCTACGCCATAGCCCTTCACGGATAAACCCCGCATATAACACACCTGCACGATTGGGGTCTGCCCGTATCACATTGATGACCGAGGCATGTTGATGTTGAAAAGGCAACCCTGCGCTAATATCTTGCCACGACTGACCACCGTCTGTTGTGCGATAAAGCCCTTCTGTCCACTCACCTAAATAGAGAGTATCGGCGCGGTGTGGGTCTATACACAGCAATTGATTTGTCCCACACACATTTTTTGTCTGTGCCACCACCACCGATAATAATTCGTTTTCTATCCATTCGCGGTCATGTGGCACACGGGTGATATGAGTGGGGAAGGGATTGGTGAGGCGTTGCCATGAATCGCCATAATCGGTTGTGCGATAGACCCCTGCGCCAGAGGCGATAATGCCATCTATATAGGCATAAAATGTCCCCGCCTCATGAGGCGACTCGACCAATGCCTGCACAGAAACACCCGCCGCCCTTGATTGGAAGGCAAGTTCCGATGGGGCGGTATCTAGTTGGGCGCTTAATGCCAAAACCACTTTAGGCGTGGTTTCATAGTCGGTGGCACGAATGATAGAGCATCCTTCGGGACCCTTAATGCTATATAGGATGAGGTTTGGCTTAAACCGTGAGGCAACAATGGCAGTGCTATCGGGTTGGATGGTGTCTATTTGGGCGCGGGGCATCATGGCATAGGTACGACCACCATCTAGGCTATATTTGGGGTTATGGTCTGCTGTCACCATGAATACGGTGTTGGCATCGGTGGGGTGTGCGGTCATATTTTCGATACAAATATTTTCCATGCCTTCAAAATAATTGGCATCCCAACTTTGACCGCCATCGGTGCTGACTGCCACGCCATACCAATTGCTGATGTATAGGCGTTGGCTGTCGTCTTGGTCAATCAGAATTTTGACAATACACCAACCCGCATAGGGCAGGGTCATATAAGCAGGATAATTACGCAAGTCTGACATGGTGTGCCATTTGATGAGCGACCATGATTCGCCACCATTTAGTGTTTCATAAACACCGATGGGAGGGACATCATCATCATAATTGGGGTAGGTTGATGCCGCACAAATAACCCGTTGTGGGTTTTTTGGGTCAATGGCAACGGTATCTATGTCATGTTTCGATAAATTGGGGGCGGTGTTTTCCCATGTGCATCCACCATCTTGTGAGCGCATGATGCCATCTTTCACACACGCGCCATATAATTTATCTGGATTGGTGGGGTCAAATGCCAGTTCAGAAAAATCGAGTCCTTCGTGGAGGACATGCCATGTTTGCCCGTTATCATCAGACCGATAAAGGCGGGCGGGGTTTGGGCGTATAAAATCGTATTGTTGCTCTACAAATTTGGGATTTTTATCGTGGCTACCTACTGTGCCGATGAAAACGGTGTCGGTGAGTGTGGGATGAAACGCCACACACGAGATACGTTCTTTTTCTAGCCCACGGCTAACCCATATCTCGCCACAATCCGCACTCACCCACACGCCAGTCGTATATGCCCCTGCGATGACCAGATTGGGGTTGTGTGGACTCACTTGGATGACATCGCCATACTGACGGATTTCGCCATTGCCATAAAAATCGGCTTGGGTACAAACAGGATACCAGCTTTCGCCACCATTGACCGTTTTATGGATTGTACCAAAAAACTTTTTCTCGCGCACAGACCCCGAACACCGAAAGAGGATGTCTGGATTATGTGGGCTGATGGCAAAACTTTGTATATCATGTTGATGACAGTCTGTCATGCCGTTATTGATGACCCGCCAAGATTTGCCCCTATCGGCACTCTTAAACACACCCGCCACATCTGAACGGGCATAGAGTATATCTGGTTGATACGGATTTTGGAGCAGACTTTCGATGAATCCGCCCCCTTGCATCGTTGCTTGTTGCCATGTCATGAGATAGCTCCTATTGTGTGGAATAACTGATAAATGCGTTGTGCGGTTTTATGGCAAATATCGGCTTGTATCGTTTGGGGTAGGTGATTGATGGCATCACGAAAACTAGCCACAATATCCTTATAGCCGATTTGGTTGAGTCCAAACGGGATATTGCTCCCAAATAACAAGCGTTCACTGCCAAATAGGGTTAATCCAATTTCGACTAATGGGCGGATGGTGGGGGTGATGTGGTCTATCGCCAATGTCGAAAAACCCGATATTTTCCCGATAACATTTGGCAATTCTGCCAATGGTTGGAGCGATTGTTGCCATAGTTTTGGTGTG
Source organism: Anaerolineae bacterium (assembly GCA_034436595.1). Classification (GTDB taxonomy): domain Bacteria; phylum Chloroflexota; class Anaerolineae; order Aggregatilineales; family Phototrophicaceae. The sequence continues at coordinate 15,261 of DAOTUO010000305.1, forward strand.
ATATGCACCATATCTATCCCGCCCATGTGGTCTAATACAAACATAATATGCGGATAGTCGGCTATCAGATTTGCTACTGCGTGCAGATGGTCTGGGTTGGTTAGGACATCCACTACCAACCCATGTGCCTCACATGCCTGTAAAAGGGGTGTTAGTATGCGCGAATTGGGATGTGGTTCTAGCCAATTGAGCCGAATTCCCCTAAATCTAGAATTTTTGGCAAATATAGAGAGTTCCTGATGCAAATTGGGTGGTATCCATCCAATAACACCCATTGGCATGTGGCTTGCATGGCTTATCTCTAGTAACCAATCAATTTCTTGTGGGTGGTTGGTGGCTTCCATCAATACCCCACCAACCACCCCACATGCCAGCATGTCTGCTTTTATATTTGGCAATAAAAAGTCTGTATTCAAAGGCGAATCTGCCTCTAACCAGTGATAATCCCAACGCGATGGTTGCAAAACATGAATATGTGTATCAATTATTTGATGGTTGGTTTGTCGCGCCATTGTTCATATTCCAGTCGGGCTTCTGAATCTAATGGATAATATTTGCCCAATGCGCCGCCTTCTTGGATACGCATCCGACTGAACGATTCCCAATTTTCATGTTCTAGGGTGATTTTGAGCAATTGTGGGGCAACTTTGCGCGGAATGAGTACCGCACCATCATCATCGGCAAGGATAATATCACCTGGGATGACAAGCACACGGCTACACGCAATCGGCACGTTATATGCCCATGGGAACAAACTGGCATGTGAGGCATAATTGGGGGTGTAGCCACGTACCCACATCGGCAAGCCAATTTCCTGAACTTTTGGCGCATCACGGATATAGCCATCCACCACAATCCCCACACCGCCTTGTGCCTGAAAATACGTGACCAGCATCTCTCCCAAACAGCCTGTATACGGGTCGCCATAGGCTTGAATGGTTAATACATCCCCTGCTTGAATGGTCTCTAGCACCGCCCATAATGCCGAGTATTTCTCGCTATATTCCTGATTTTTGCCAGAGGCAACATCCTCGCGCTGGGGCATAAATTGTAATGTGATGGCGCTCCCCACAATTTTTGTGCCAGGGAACATCGGGCGTGGACCTTCTATGAATGTTTGGCGGATTCCCATTCGGCTCATGAGTGCGCTGGCGGTGGCGCTACTCACGGCGTGTAATTGAGCAATGAGTGATGCGTCTGCCCGTTGAAATGCGTCACCGCATATAGGCAGGTTAATATCAGCAGATGATAGGTCATTATCAGTGTTCATTATCTATCCCTCCTAGGGATATAGGCTTCCTCAATAATTAAATTTTCTTCTTTTAATCGTCCCCATAAACCCGATGGTAATTCTTGGGCAATGGCGTTCAGATATGCCTGAACTTCGGTATCTTTTTGAAACCCCACCACCAGCGATTTAATAGCGGGGTGGGCTATAGTGAATTGTGTCGCAACCGTGTGAATAGATACGCCAAATTCGGCGCAGATGGTCTCGATTTTTTTAACACGATGGCTAATATCATCTGAGGCGGGGCTATGATTATATGTTGGGGTGGATAATGCGTGTGTGCCAGTGGCTAAAATACCACTGTTGTAGATACTCGCCCCCAAAATGGCAATATTATGGTCGTGACAATAATTCAATAATGGTAATGCGCCTTGTTCTAGTAACGTATAGCGCCCCGCAATCATAAAGCAGTCAAAATCGGCGTGCTTGGCAAATTCTAAAAGCATCTGCCACTGATTCATCCCCGCACCAATCGCTTTAATAACCCCTTGATTGCGTAGTGCCTCTAAAGCGGGAAATGTCTCATCAAGCGCCTCCCGATAGTGATTATCTGGGTCGTGGATGTGTACAATATCTACATAATCTATATTTAACCGTGCCAAACTCCCCTCCAGACTACGCAATACCCCATCACGACTATAATCTGGGCGTGTATTGCTTGCAGATATATCAAACCCCACTTTGGTCGCCACAATCACAGAATCACGCGGGACTTGTTTGAGTAATAAGCCTGTGCGCGTTTCTGCCAAACCACGCACATAGTTGGGGGCGGTATCAAAAAAATGGATGCCTTTTTCATAGGCATATTCCAGCGCCGATAGTGCCTGTGCTTGTGGAATCGGTTCACCCCCTCCCCAAGAAGGCGCAGTCGCTAGTGGTGCAGTCCCAAATCCCGTGTGGGGGATGTGTAATGAGGCTTTGCCGATGGATGTTGTGTGATTGGTCATGGCAAGTCCTCCACAGGGATGCGGTAGGCGGGTTGATTCACAAACCGCTTTATCTCTAGGCGCAGTCTGATTTCTGTGGCGGGGGGCAGGGCGATACACAGTCCATTCGCATTAATTTCAACCACCTGCGTTTGTGTTTTGAGGGGTGGCGCGGCATACCCGTTTTGACCTTGCACACCTGGGTATTCGCTAATACGCTCCTCGTAGTGTGCGCGGATGAATTGATGCTCGCCAAACCCCCCTGCGCGGATGAGTAATTCACGCGCTTCATGAATATTCACATTCACCAGATGCACTACGATATAATCTGATTCAACTTTTTCCATCAATGCACCAACATCGGGTGGCAATCCGGGACGATTGTGCTGGATATCGTAATACCGCACCTGACACATCAATAATCCGCCGTTATAGATAATCTGTGGTGCGCCCAGTGTGAGCTGAATCAATGCCTCTGTGGTCACAGGATTGAGTTCTTGCCAATGATGAATACTCACCTGAGACAAATCTTGCTCATCTTGCCGAATGAGCGCCATCCGCCGTGCTACTTTGCCATAAGCCTCACGCAGAATATCCTCTGGATAGGTCGGATTTTCGCCCCGCAGATAACATAGCCACGGTTGCTCATGACCAGCATCTTCTTTGCCCCGGAAGGGGATAACATCGCGCCAATCTACCAGACTATGCTCGCGCAATACCTGAATACGCGCCCAATCACCTTCGGAAAAGGTCATATTCCAGAGTGTAATGGGGTAAATGGGGGAGGGGGTCTGATAATCAAACCAGCCAGAATCTTGATAGCGATAAGGGACGACAAATAGTTCTGTTTCTGGGGTATGTTCTTGCAATAACCCGACCCAGTGATGTCCCAAACTCATAGCGAGGTCATCTAATCGGCGTACCCGCCCCAACGCATGGATAGCTTCTATTTGTGCGCGTGGCAATTCTAAATATCGCTCATCTTGGGTGATTAAATAGGCGTTGCTCCCCGCCACCACCGCCGCCATGCCGATATTATAGTAGCCATGGGGCCAACTCCACCCATATAAACCGCCATACCACTTGCCATTGATGTATTCACCCACTGCACCAGATAACCCAATATTATCGGGCAAAAATCCATTATTCTGTTTGGCGCGTTCACACCACGCATCTACATAATCCGCAATCCATGTCCGATATTTTTCATCACCTGTCATGATATACGCGTTGGCAATGAGGCTGGTCACAATCAGATTGGTGGCGACATCGCCTTTTCCCATTCGTTCTTCCATCACTTGCCCCATTTTTGTCGCTAGATGCGGGTCTTTTAGGTCATCATAAGATGCAATTCCCTCAACATCCTCATAGGGGAGTCCGTAGGGTGCCATATAAGGATACCAACCATAGACAATTTCGCCATCAAAATAACCCCACCGTGCGCCGACACTGCCATTATGTGGCGCTCGAATGAGCTTTTTTTCTGGGTCATAATTGAGTGCTTCTGGGTCTTCATTCAGATAAAACCCCGCAAAACGGCGGGCGCGGTCTATTAATTTGGGGTTTTCTGGATCTGCTAGACATAAAAAGTAGAAATAAATGTAACTTTCGCCCTGATGAAATTGGTCATAACCCCGTTCATATTCCTTATGAACAAGCCCTAACTTGGTCAATTGTTTGGTGACTGCATCCCAATGAAGGTGTGCAAAGTCTAATAAGTGTGCTTCTCCACCCAAAAGATAAAGAAGCGCCCAATTATAAAAACTCTCGTAAAAGTCATCTGCACCATCACGCGACTGATAACTATCGTCATAGTCGTCTCGCCAAATGAGTGTATCATCGGCACGGGTATATTTCTCTCTGAATGGTAATATGGCTTCACTCATCGTTTTTAGTAAGAAGCGTTGCCACATTGCCCATGACGGTGGTTGGATACTTGGTATTGAGGCAGTTATTTTTATAAATCGAGACATTGCTCATCCATTCAATAAAATAATAGTTGACAACACAATCAAAACCGTTTACTATTTAGATTATAAATTGGTCAGACCACTAGGTCAATAGGTCATTTTAAGAAATGGATTTTTATGGATATTTCTTTAGATACCAAAGATGAAAAGAACAACTTAGACCCATCCAATATCAAACCGCGTCCTCGTTTTATATCGCTACGAGGGCATCTATTGCAACGGAACATCACTTGGTTTCTGATGGCATTGCCCGCGCTATTATGGCTTTTGGTCTTTAAATATTTAACACTTTTTGGTTCGTGGATTGCATTTACAGATTACAAGGTACGGCGGGGTATTTTTGGTAGTGATTTTGTTGGTCTACAAAATTTTGAATTTCTTTTTGCCACCGACACGGCTATACGTGCCACACGCAATACGGTTCTATTAAATTTATTATTTATTTTTGTTGGGACTGTTTTTTCGCTTTTTGTGGCGTGGCTCATCTTTGAAGTTTATACAAGTCGGTTCACACGCTATTATCAGACACTACTCCTATTGCCACGTTTTATTTCATGGGTTGTCGTCTCATATTTTGTGTTTGCGCTTTTATCTGCCGATAAAGGTCTAATAAATTCTGCCTTAAAAAGTTTTGGATTTGATGCGGTTTCGTGGTACACCTCTCCTGACTATTGGCCCATTATCTTATTATTGGTTAGTATCTGGGCTGGGGTAGGGATAAGTAGCCTCATCTATTTGTCTGGTATGTTGGCAATAGACCCCCAACTCTATGAAGCGGCGCAAATTGACGGTGCAAATAAGTGGCAACAATTCACTCGGATTACTTTTCCGATGATATTGCCACTGGTTGTTATCAATCTTCTCTTGGCTATGGCATATATCATGAATGCCGACTTTGGTTTATTTTTTCAAGTTACGCGCAATCAGCCGTTGCTCTATCCCACTACAGATGTCTTAGATACCTATATTTATCGTTCACTGACTGTCACCAGAAATGTCAGTATGGCGGCTGCCGCCCAATTCTATCAATCCATTGTTGGTTTTGCACTGGTCATTTTCTTTAATTGGATTGTTCGTCGCATTGAACGTGAAGATGAACCATTATCATTATTTTAGTCAAAGAGATTTTATGATGTCACAAAAACAAAAATTAAGAGAATTACGCAGACAAGATACAGATAGGCTGATGAGTTTTATTGGACGGTTTAGCGTGCATTTTGCGCTCATATTTTTTAGTCTATGCTGTCTTATTCCACTGATTATCATCATCTCTGCATCTTTTACAGATGAAATCGCCCTGACCCGCGAGGGATATACTTTATTTCCTTCAATGTTTAGCACACGGGCGTATGAACTCATTTTTAAGAATCCGCGTGCCATCATACAGGCGTATGCTGTCACTATTTTTGTGACAGTAGTCGGCACAGTGATTGCGCTAACCCTTATGTCATTATTGGCATACGCGCTCTCTCGTAAAGAATTTGTTTTAAGAAAACCGCTCTCATTCTTTGTGTTTTTCACCATGCTATTTAACGGTGGTATCGTTCCTTATTATATCCTGATGACACAATATCTTCGTGTCCAAGACACCTTATTTGCCCTCTTATTGCCCTATTTTGTAGTTGTTTTTTATGTGCTAATACTCCGCACTTATTTTGCCGCCCTGCCAGAAGAACTCTTTGATGCGGCGCGGGTGGATGGAGCAGGTGAATGGCGTATTTTCTTTAGTATAGTATTGCCACTTGCCAAACCAGCCTTAGCCACGATTGGGCTTTTTACGGCATTAAATTATTGGAATGACTGGACAACTTCACTTTATTTTATCCGCGACTCTGACCTTTATCCGCTTCAGTATCTACTTTATATCATTCAGAGTAACGCACAAGCAATGCAGATACAAAGCAGTGTCGGCAACATCACAGTGGGAGATGTCCCCACACAAAGCGCACGAATGGCAATGGCGGTACTCGCTACCGGTCCTGCCGCCGTGTTCTTTTTATTCTTTCAGCGATATCTCATTAGAGGCATCACGCTGGGATCATTTAAGTAGGCAGACATCGGCAGTTACCAATGCCGTGGATGTAAAAATATATTGAGTTTTAGTTTAAGGAGATTTGATTATGTACGCTGTTTTTTTCAAACGTAAGTTTACACAGGTAGTTTTAATGGCTATGGTGTTGTGCCTGACCTTTTCTTGGATACCACAACCCCAAGTATCGGCACAAGATTTGCCACGTCTTGTCTATATCTATCCGGGTTCACCCCAACAAGACCAAGCGGTTGTCCAAGAAGCCATGAGCGCATATATGGCAGAACGCATTGGCGCAACCATTGAATTACGCCCTGTTGACTGGGGTGCATATAATGACCAAATTGGTCTTATCAATGCCTCTGGCGAACAATATGATATTGCCTTCACTGCACCATGGATTAACAATTACTACAGCAATGTGACCGAAGAATATTTCATCCCATTAGATGACTTACTCCAAGAATATGCACCCAACTATTGGGCAAGCATGACCCCAGAAACATGGGAAGCTGCGCGGGTTGGTGGGTCTATTTATGGTGCAATTAACCAACAAATTTTTGTGAAGCCATTTGGTCCCTATATCCGCACCGATGTCCTCGAAGCATTGGGTTTGGTTGAACAATTTGAAGCCATCACCAGCTATGAAGATCTTTTGCCAATTTTGGCTACCATTCAAGAATTTGCCGACCAAGATGATGTTTTGACCCAAGCGACTTATAATCTTGCCCCCCTCAATTATGCCGAAAATTGGGGCTATGACCCAATCGCCGTTGAGTTGGTTGTAGATACAACCGATGCCACCGCCCAAGTCCAAATCTATAGCCAAACCGAAGCCTATCGCAAGGCATCACAACTCATCCGCGATTGGTATGTGGCTGGTTATTCCCCTTCAGATGTTGCTGTGTGGGATGAAATGGATGCGGCTTGGACTGCTGGACTCTATGCAGTACGTGTATCCGATATCGTAAAACCGGGTGGTAATGCCGAAGTCGCCGCCCGCTGGGGTTGGGAAGTGACCAGTGTCGCCATTGCAGAACCTGTATTGACAACGGCTGGTGTTATTGCCACACTGAATGGTGTTAGTTATACGTCTGAATACCCAGAATTGGCGGTTGCCTTCTTGGAATTGCTCAATACAGACCCTGTTTTCTATAATATGCTTAGTAAGGGTTTGGAAGGTATTCACTGGGAATGGGAAGACCAAGAAGCATTGCTCATCCGCCCCGCCAATGGTGCAGCGAGCTTTGCCGATACTGGCTATAATCCCAACACCGATTGGATGTTTGGCAATGTCTTTAATGCCTACTATACCGATATTACGCAAGTCGGTGCATGGCCTGAAACTGCCGAACTCAATCGCAATGCCCGCCCATCACCTATTCTTGGTTTTACATTTGATAGTGCTAGTGTTGCAACTCAGATTGCATCGGTCTCTGCTGTCATTCAGGAATTTGGTAGTCCTATGGGTAGTGGTCTGATTGATGTGGATGAAGGCATCGCCCGTCTACAAGAAGAATTACAAAACGCGGGTATTGAGACCATTCGTGAAGAAATGCAACGTCAAATTGATGAATGGCTTGCTAATCGCTAATCGCAAGTTATAGGCAATGCGTCTCCGTAATATCTGTGAGATACTCATGGTCATTACGGAGATAACACGATTGCACAGTGATTATGTTTTGAAGGCTGGTCACTGTGCAAAAAGCATATCGTTTTATGCTTAGAAAATGATGAAGATTGAACAACCGACTGGAATAATAGATGTCATCGCATGATTTAACCAACCCTTTTTTGGGGGCAGTTCATAGAGAAGCAATTTCTGACCAAATTACCGACCGAATTTTATTGCTCATTCGAGAAAGACGGTTGCAACCCGGTGATAAGCTCCCACCAGAGCGCGACCTCGCGGTGTCTTTGGGGGTCAGTCGGGCAACACTGCGTGAAGCGTTGCGCTCACTGGCAATGATGAATGTCGTCGAACTCAAACATGGTTCTGGCACATATGTGACATCACTAGAGCCAAATTTGTTGGTAGAAAATTTTGCGTTGGTGTTTTCATTGACACAGCATTCATTTCTTCAATTAGTCGAAGCGCGTAAGGTGATAGAACCCGGAACAACCGCGTTAGTCGCGCAACATATCACCGATGACGGTATTCTTCAACTGGAAAAAATTTTACAACGGTCTAGGGACTGCTTACAAACACATCCCGAAGATTTTCCAGAACTAGATATTGAATTTCATGTCAAAATTGCAGAATTTTCTGGCAATGCACTTCTCTCGCGGATTATGCAGGCATTGACACGCATGAGCATCGCCAGTAGCCAACGCACCGCCAGCAGTGATATTGGGTATAGTGTACACCGCATTGAACGTGCCATTCGGATGCACGAAGGTATTTTGGACGCTATTAAAGCACATGACCCCATTATGGCAAGCCAACGGATGACAGACCATTTGATGTCGGTAGAAGATACTCTGCGCGGTGATATTCCCGATTAGTGGGGCGATTAGATGATGTTCAGTATCCAAGAACACATCACTATTTATTTTTATTATAGCGCTCATTACAAGCCAATTTCATTTGAACGTGGTAAACACCATATCATCCTCAATTTTTCAGAAAGTGACACCTAATGACTAACGATATGAACCAATTTAATCAACGCGCCCGCCAACTAGTTGAGCAAATGACGGTGGAAGAAAAAATTGCCCAAATGATGAATGATGCACCCGCCATTGAGCGACTCGGCATACCCGCTTATGACTGGTGGAATGAATCTTTACACGGCGTGGCGCGTGCTGGCATTGCTACCGTTTTTCCACAAGCAATTGGTCTGGCGGCAACATGGAATGTTCCGTTGCATCATCGTGTCGCCACCATTATTGCCGATGAAGCCCGCGCCAAACATCATGAATTTGTGCGTCAAGGTGATACATCTATGTATAAGGGTCTCACATTTTGGGCCCCCAACATCAACATTTTCCGTGACCCGCGCTGGGGACGTGGACAAGAAACCTATGGCGAAGACCCATTTCTCACTGCTCGACTTGGGGTCGCTTTTGTTACTGGTTTGCAAGGGGATGACCCCACCTATCTAAAAGTCGTTGCTACCCCAAAACACTTTGCTGTTCACAGCGGACCAGAACATGCCCGCGCTTATTTTGATGTATACCCCAATGAACGTGACTTGCGCGAAACATATCTCCCTGCATTTGAAGCAACTGTCCGCGAAGGCAAAGCCGCATCGGTCATGGGGGCATATAACCGTTTCAATGGCGACCCCTGTTGTGCCAGCAATCGCTTATTGAATGAGATTTTACGCGATGAATGGGGTTTTGACGGCTTTGTTTTTGCCGATTGTGGCGCGATTCTTAATATCTATAAATTTCATCAGGTTGTGCCAACCGCCGCCGAAGCATCGGCATTGGCAGTTAACAACGGGTGTGATATGGATTGTGGCGATACCTATCACGCCCTATCCGATGCCGTAACACAAGGGCTAATTGATGAGGCGACCATTACCCGCGCCCTTATACGGGCATTTGTAGGGCGCTATCGGCTAGGGATGTTCGACCCACCTGAACAAGTGCCATACACACAAATTCCATATAGTGTAAATGACTCCGCAGAACATCGTGCAGTGGCGTTACAAGTCGCCAAAGAATCGCTTGTCTTGTTGAAAAATGAGAATAACCAGTTGCCTCTTTCTGACACGATACGCCGTATTGCCGTTATTGGACCCAACGCACACGACCCAGAAATATTGTTAGGCAATTACAACGGCATACCCTCGCAAAGTGTGACTCCCCTCGATGGTATTCGTGCAAAAGCACCAGCTGGTACACAAGTCACTTATGCGCGTGGCTGTGGCGTGTTTGAGCTAGATAATCGTGATATTGAAGAAGCTATTGCACTCGCCAAAACTGCCGATGTGGTGATTTTTGTCGGTGGTTTGTGTCAGGCGATAGAAGGTGAAGAAGGTCAGAAAGAAGGTTTGCCAGAAGGACTCGTTAGCCAGGGAGACCGCACCCGCATAGACTTACCAGAAATTCAAGAAACACTCTTGCAACAACTCCATGAAACTGGCACACCCATTGTTCTTGTCTTATTAAACGGAAGCGCCGTGGCAATCAACTGGGCGAGTGAGCATGTCCCCGCCATTCTCGAAGCGTGGTATCCGGGCGAAGAAGGTGGCACAGCCATCGCAGAAGCCCTTTTTGGGGCATATAACCCCGCAGGACGGCTACCCGTCACATTCTATCGTTCCATAGAGGATTTGCCACCCTTTGAGGATTATGCTATGCAGGGGCGCACTTATCGCTATTTTACTGGTGAGCCACTTTATCCTTTTGGTTATGGACTGAGCTATACCCAATTTGAATATTCTGATATTTTATCTAGTAAAAATCAGATTTCTGATGGCGATACGCTGGCTTTATCGGTGACTGTTCGCAATGTCGGCGCAGTAGCAGGTGATGAAGTGGTGCAAATTTATGCGAGTGCCAACCGTGAGGGGTATCCACAAATTCATCTGGTGGGTTTCACCCGCATCCATTTGCTACCCAATGAATCCAAAAAAGTAACCATAGAGGTTTCTGCGTCACAATTTGACCGCATCACCGACACTGGTGAACGCCTATTAGAAACAGGCACATTTACCCTCTATGCAGGTGGCGGACAACCCAAATGGTCAAAGGGTGTTCAGTTAGATATACAGGTAGTAGGTGAGCCTGTGCCTGCAAGCTAAATGATAGATGCTATGAAGGGTAAAACCTCAGAAAGTCCCCTATAATGGGGGACTTTCTATTTTATCGTTGGGCGACATAATAGAGCAATTCACCTGCCTGCAAGGTTTTATAGGCTTGTCGGGGGCAATCATCCGCAAATGCCTGTGCAATATCGCCCATCGGAATTGTATTTGCGGGGAGCATGTCGTTATGCCCCACCAGCACCAAATCCCAATTCATGTCGCGTGCCAATTGTGAGGCTTCTCTGGGATGCAAATTGCCTGTGAGATGTTTTTGCTCACGGTAATAATCACGCCCATTGACAGGTAGCATCGCTATATCGGCACGGGGTAATTTTTTGAGCATGTCTATATACCCATTATAGAGGATGGTATCCCCCGCAAAATACAGCGTGACTCCGTTCCATTCCAGCAAAAATCCCATCCAACGATACCCCTTATCAGCATCATATTCTGGCAGGTAATGAGCGGCAGGTAGGGCGGTTAGCTTGCAGGTCGTGTTTGGCAGGGTTATCGGTTCTAGCACGATGGGGAATATTACACGGTCAGTTGATAGTGCCAGTTCTTCAATTTGTGGCATACACCAGCGTGTTGTGACGACTTTTGCCTGTGGACTGGCTTTGAGCAGGGGTTGTAGAGTTTGGGCATCGAAATGGTCTATATGCTCATGACTACACAGCACATAATCGGCATGGGTGATGGTTTCTGGCAAAATCGGTGGCGGAAATGCCCGTGCTTCGATGATATAACTCAGGCATGGGTCAATATAGAGGATAGCATCGCTCCCTTTGACAATAATTCCCATTTGACCCAATCCCCAGATAGCGAGGCTATTGGGCAAAATAGGGATATTTTCGATGTGCTTGACGATATTTTTCATGGATTATCCTTTATAGTATGGTGTTATAGAGTTTTTTATATAAAATTTCTTGTTGGATGAGCAAATCGGCATAGTATTGGCTATGGTGTGTTCGTGGGAAAAATTGTTTATTATCGGGCATAGCTGATATGGGAATATTATGAATACCCCCGTGTTTGATGAGCAGATAAACACCGCGTGCAGTGACTTCTTGTTCAGATAGCACATATAGCGGGCGTGCCAGAACATCCGCAAAAATTTGCGCCCATGCGTCACTTTGATATAACGCGCCACCCCCCGCAAGGATGTAGTCACTTGGTGTATCTAACACATCCAAAATGATCCTGATACGCAATGCCACCCCCGCCAACAGGGCATGGAGCATATCGAGCGCGGTGGTATGAAGCCCAATTCTGTGTAATGTGCCTGTGGTGGAATTGTTATAATTGGGGCTACGTTCCCCATTGAACAGGGGGAGCGCGATGACTTTATATGAAGCGGGGTCATGGTGTAATAGTGTCTCATCACTATCGGATAGTGATAAATTAAGCACAGATTTTGCCCATGCAAAAATATTTCCCCCTTCATTGGTTGCGCCACCGACCAAATGATGACCTGCATCCACCCGATATGACCATAACCCACTATGGGGTAATTTGTTTTGTGGGGTGATAATTCGCATGGCGGATGTTGTCCAAACGGTTAGCACAGGGTATTCTGGTGAAATTCCCCCAGAGCCGATATTTGCCCCCGCACCATCCCCAATTGCCAAGTAAAATGGCACATCATGCAACACCTGCCATCGTTCAGCGTATGGCGCATTTAGCCCAAGTTGGGTATCATTATAATTAGCTAGGCGTGGCAATTGGTTTTCGTCTATGCCAAGCCAATCGAGCCATATATCATCCCATGAGAGCGCCTCGCGGTTGAGCAAACCAGACCACGATGCAACCGAATAACTGCATGGCATATCGCGCCCAAACCATGCCCGATAGCAATAGGTGGCGAAATCTTGCCAGTCTGTCACAGAGGCAAATAGGGCAGGTTGGCTATTTTTGAGCCAGTGTAATTTGGTAGGATGATAGGCAGTGTGGATACGACAGCCTGTACGCTGATGCACATCCATGTTATCCAGCTGATTTATCAAGATATTGGCAGAATCACGACTGCGATTATCGGCATAGGTATATAGCGGTGTGAGCGGATGATTGTTTTCATCCACGCCGACTAAATTGCCGACAAAAGTCGCCATGCCAACGGCTTGAATATCTCTGCTAGAAGGGTGAATGAGCATCTCATCTATACAACTTTCCACCATTTGGCGCAATTGGTGAGCATCGGTTGTCGCATTGGCATCGAAATGATATTCCCGCCGAGCAATAGCATCCGATATGAGAGCGCTCTCATGACCAAATAATAAGGCACGCACGGATGAACTACCAACATCAATAATTAGAATACACATGGGAATAGGCTCATTTAGGAACGGCTAAGATAGTTATTATAACGCAAAATCACAATTTCAGGAGGCAAAATGACATTTCCAGCAGGATTTATTTGGGGTGGGGCGGCGGCAAGCTATCAGATAGAAGGCGCGGCGATGGAAGATGGTCGGGGATTATCGGTTTGGGATGTTTTTAGCCATACCCCCGATAAAATTTGGGGCAACGAAACGGGTGATATTGCCTGTGACCATTATCACCGCTATGAAGAAGATATTGCCCTCATGCGGCAAATTGGGCTACAAGCCTATCGCTTGTCTATCTCATGGTCACGGGTATTGCCCAACGGTGTGGGGGAGATAAACCCCGCAGGCATCGCCTTTTATGACCGTCTGATAGACAAACTGTTAGAGGTGAATATCGCCCCGCATGTGACCCTATTTCATTGGGATTTTCCCTATGAATTATATCTGCGTGGCGGATGGCTCAATCGGGATAGTGCCGATTGGTTTGCTGATTATACCATCCTCATGGTAAAAAAATTTGGTGACCGTGTAAAAGATTGGATTACAATTAATGAGCCACCCGCCTTTGCACTTGGCGGACACGAAAAGGGACGGCTTGCCCCTGGTGATAGATTGGGTGATATGTCACTCATGAAGGTTATTCATCATACCCAATTGGCACATGGCAAAAGTGTGCAAGCCATTCGTGCCAATAGTCCACAGCCAGCATCGGTTAGTTTGGCGATGAATGTGTATCCCATCGTGCCAACCGATAATACCTCTGCCAGCGCCAAAACTGCCCATGATTTATTTTGGAGCATCCGCTACGATGGCAAACGCAATGCGGGTTTATGGTTAAACCCGATGCTCAAAGGGGAATATCCCGCCGATGTAATGGAAGCATGGGGCGATTATCTACCCATTCAAGCGGGTGATATGGCGCAAATTCATCAACCACTCGATTATGTGGGACTGAATATTTATTTTGGATCGTATGCCGATGTGAATGGGCTGAAAAATCCCCAACAAGGGCATCCCATGACCATGATGGATTGGCTTATGCTCCCAGAATCTATGTATTGGGGCAGTAAGTATATTTATGACCGCTACCAGCTTCCCATAGTCATTACCGAAAACGGACTCGCTTCGATGGATTGGATAGCGGTGGATGGTGCGATACACGATGCCAACCGTATTGACTTTATCACCCGTTATTTGCGCGAATTTGAGCGTGCCAGCCACGATAATATCCCCATTGCAGGTTATTTTTACTGGTCGATCATGGATAATTATGAATGGGCGCATGGGTATCGCAAGCGGTTTGGTCTGATTCATGTGGATTATGAGACACAAATTCGCACACTAAAAGATTCTGCCTATTGGTATCGGGATATTATCGCCTCGCAGGGGGCAATTTTGGCTAAATAAACTGGAGGCTATAAATATGCGTATTGGCATGATTGGACTGGGTAAAATGGGCGCAAACATGACCCAACGCCTGATTCGGGGTGGTCATGAGGTTGTGGTCACTGATGTGAATCCACAGGCGGTAAAAATGTCTGTGGATTTGGGGGCGATTGGGTCGCATGATTTGGTGGATATGATTGGTCAATTGCCTAGCCCGCGTGTGGTATGGGTGATGATTCCCGCAGGTGAACCCACCGAAACAATGGTCACGACATTAGCATACACGATGAGCGCAGACGATATCATCATTGACGGTGGCAATTCTAATTATAAGGATAGTGTGCGTCGGGGCGAGATGCTCGCCGCCAAAGATATTCATTTTGTGGATGTGGGAACAAGTGGCGGTGTGTGGGGATTAGACAATGGCTATAGCTTGATGATTGGTGGCGATGAAGCCATCATCGAAAAATTGCGCCCCATTTTTGAGACACTCGCCCCAGAACCCAATTTAGGGTGGGGACGGGTGGGTGCTGTGGGCAGTGGACATTTTGTAAAAATGATTCACAACGGCATTGAGTATGGCATGATGCAGGCGTTTGCAGAGGGGTTTGCGATTATGCAGGCAAAGACCGATTTTGACCTGAACATGGGCGATATTGCCAAAATTTGGCAACATGGGAGTGTGGTACGCTCATGGTTGTTGGATTTGACCGCAGAGGCACTTGCCCATGACACAACCTTAGACGACATTGCCGCCTTTGTGCCAGATAGTGGCGAAGGGCGTTGGACAGTGTTTGAGGCGATTGACCTTAACGTGTCTGCGCCAATTATCACATTGGCACTTGAACGGCGAATCCGTTCCCGCGAAAATGCACCGTATGCCGACAAATTATTGTCTGTGATGCGGAATCAATTCGGCGGGCATAGCATCAAAAAATCGGATTAATGTGGATAATGCATTTTTATCAGAGGCAAGCAACTGTTACTTGTCTCTGATAAAATAAATTACGTATCCAGTGGCAGAGGGGCTAATTCTGGTTGTTGCGATGCCCGTTTTTGATATTCCCCCAACACATTGCGATAATCTTTTGACCCATAGCGCATAAATACCTCTGCAAATACATTGATGCCTTTGCGATAGGGGCTTAATTTGAGGTCTTTGAGCAAAATATCAATATACTGCTGATAGCGCGTGCTGACTGCCATTGACCGTGACGGCTCATAGGTGATGTGGTCGCGCTTCCACTGGCGGATATGCTCAATGCTGGCTTCCATCACATCCACACTGGGCAATTGAATATGCCCATCCAAAAGGGCGCATAGCCAAATGGTACCAATTTCTACCGATGGAATGTGCATAAAGCCGTGATTAAATCCCGCAAATCCTATGTTGGGTATGCGTGGATGGATAAGATGCCGATAAAGCTGAACACCATCTGTTTCGTGTTCTAATAGCTCACGGTATGGGGCAGGCATATAGGGGAATTTTGGCGTTTGTGACCCCACCGATAACACGACTATATCACACGCCTGTATGTCATCATCCGCAAGGCGTATCCCGTTTTCTGAAAAACCCAATACAGGGCTATGATGCGGGATGATTTTTCCCTCTGCCACATACTTATAATAGCGTGGCGGGGCAAGTGCGATAGCAGAGCGCAAATCGGGCAAGAGGGGATGCTTGGGTTTGACTGTCCGCAACCGCTGACGGGCTTCTGTGCCTTTGCCGACTCCATGTGCTTTGATTTGTAATCCAAATACCAGCGCCAACATACGCCAAAAGCCATTCACGACAAAGCCCAACCGCCGATGCAGAAATCGCTCTCCACCAGAGGGATGCGCCCAACTGGTCATCATAACAGAGCTAAATCGCGCAAAAAGTGGATAGCTATAGTGGATGCCAAAGATTTTAGCTGGAATTGCCCAACGGGGGGAACGGAACACATGATGTACCGTTGCACCATATGTCGCCGCAAAAGTTGCCATGTCGAGTGCGCTTTTGCCAAAGCCAACCACCACGACTTGTTTATCTCTAAAAATTTCGAGGTCTTTAATATCGCGCTCGGTTAGCACTTGCCCCAGAAAACGGTCTTGGTCTGGAAAGTGGGGGACATATTTGCCTTCTGTATATTGACCCGCCGCAATCACCACATAATCGAATGAGAGTTTGTCTTCCCCATTGGGATGGCGAATATGTAATTGCCACCCATTGGGTTCTTCTTCCATAGCGATAATTTCATGCGCTGTCCGAACATCAATCTTGAGATGGGTGACGGCTTCCTCCATGTAACTCAGGATTTGTGTCGCTGTGGGGTGCAAATCTGGCTTGGATATCCATGCAAAATTGGCTAATCCATATTGATGCCATGTGTTTTGTAAGCGCACATTTGGGTAAGAGACCGCCCATACCCCGCCAATCTTGGCGTTTTTTTCATAGACAGTGACGGTATGCCCATCTTTTTGTAAAATATTCGCGGCGGCAATACCAGAAATCCCACCACCAATTATCGCAATGCGTTTTTTCATTTATCCCCCTCACTATGTTTAATGTATTGTTGCTTAGTGTTTTTAGTGCAGAGAAAATGCGCCGAAAATATCATCTATAGATGATATTTTACCATTCAACCAAAAAAGTGCATGATTCGCCACCACCTATGCGGGATGGTTTGCTTTCATCGCGCTTGACCATGAGCTTTGTAGACGACGCATCTCTGAATTTTTGGACAGTGCGATAAATGAGTCCATAATCAAAGTCACTTGGATATGGATTTGCACAAACCATTACCCCCGAATTTTCGCCTGTTGGGGTATATATATAGCTACCAATTTCGCCATTACGATGATTCATCGGATATGCCATACCAATAGATGCGAGTGCATCATGCACCGTGACGACATTGGGGGGCCAAGCGGCTAAATCTGGAATTTTCATCCCAATGGCGACTAAATTGAGAAAATTCGTCTGTGCCAGCTCCTTAAATGCGTTGAGCCATTTTTGCTGGTTATACCACACATCATTTACTATGGGGTAGAGGTCATACTTTTTAAGAATCTCTATCGGGTCACCCATACTGCTCAATGTGGCATTGATAGTGATTCCCAACACCTCTGCGTTTGGGTCTAGTGCAACATATTCAGCCATAACTCATCAACCTTCCCAGAAAACATATTTTGTCGTTAACTCATTATATCTTAGAACTGTTATCGTGTGGCAATGCAATCTTATAGCGATGGCGAGACTATAACACAGTGTCCTTATCCTTCATAAGCAATTGCTAGTGGTGTTGGCAATTTGTCTATGCTTTGCATATTTTTTTCGCGGTGATATTCGGCAATGCCATCCGCGCCTTTGGTATCTGCCCATTTAATCAATGTGTCACGGTGTGATTTGAAATCATATAATGGCACAGCATACCCACAGGCGGTTTGCACCGTTTGAATATCTGCCACAATAATTTGGCGTGCGCCCGGTAGCAGTGTGAAATTTGGGATAAGGTCATCCCATTTTGGCGTATTGGGCAAAACGGCGCGTCCATGCCCAAACAGGCGCAAAATACGTGGTGCGCCTTCAAATGCACAAAACATGAAGGTGATACGCTTATTTTCGTGGATATGGGCAGAGGTTTCATTGCCACTGCCCGTCATATCCAAATAAGCGACTTTCATCGGATTCAAAATACGAAAACTATCTAACCCCTTTGGCGAAATATTCACATGACCATCAGCTGATAGCGGGGCGCTACCGACAAAAAATAGATGTTGCTTGGTGATAAATTCCTGTAAATCTGGGGTGATATTTTCATAATACTTTGCCATCGGTAAAATCCCTCTCCTAATTTGGTCATAGTTTCACTAGGAACATCCTAACATGAGAAGATTCGTGATGATAGTTCCACCTAGCCCAAATATTGTTACAATAAAGTCATTATTTATTGTATTGGAGGCTAGGTAAACATGCCCCATCATATTGTTTTGATTGCCCCAACGGGTATTCAGTTGCAACCGATTGCCCAACAGGTGGCTGAAACAGCGATTTGATGCAGATTTGGCGAGTGAAAAGAAAGTACAACGCTGCTGGTCACACATTCATCATATCAGCAGTTGGCAAAACAAATTGTTTATACAAAAGATAAAGCCCCAGATGTCATTCAAAAGGAGATTTTTAGTATCGTAGGGCAATCATAGTAGAAGCGTAATGCTTTCGTAGGATGTTCAATTAACATAGATGAGGTCATAAAAAAGTTCTAGCCAGCCAATTGACTGTTTGGTATGTCTTTCAAATTTCACCTCGCTAAAATGGCGGGGTGGTGTAAATAGGGGGTGTATTGACATAATCGCCCTCCAAAGCAAAAAATAATTAGCATGTCCTAGCGGATATATGGATATTGTTCAATAAATCCTCATTTACTGATAAAGATTTAGGTCTGTTTCTTACGTCATAATCGGGTGGATACTATATAGAGACTTTTAACGGTGGATAAAATAACATGGATATTTTTTTGATAGAACTTTCTAAATGTGCCAGTGTGTTTGGGGTGGCATTTTTTTCGTTTTGGGCGGCAATTCCGTTAGGTGTGGGGTTGGGGTTAAATCCGATAGTGGTTATTGTCACGGTTGTCATGAGTTATGCCAGTGGGGTGATGTTGGTTGTGTTTTTTGGGGATAAAATCCGCGCATGGGTGATGTCTCGGCGTAAAAAATCCACTGCCGATATTGCCGATGATGCGCCAAAGCCGAATCAACACCTACTGGCGATATGGGAGCGATATGGTATATGGGGGTTGGGGCTTGCCGCGCCGATGACTGTGGGGTCACAAATTGGCGCGGCGTTTGGCGTGATGATGCGTGCGCCCGCCTATCGCCTGATTATAGCGATGGTGCTTGGGGCGCTGATATGGGGCATTTGTCTCACACTCGCAGTTGTGGCAGGTGTGATGGGCATACAGGCGATTGTCTGAACTATCCCAAAAATTCGGGCAGATAAAAGTTCATGAACGATAATTCTTTGTTAGATGTCCCGCGTATGCTGGCAATTTCCACATCGGGACGCGCCAAAACCACATCATATTGCTTGAGAGGGATGTCTTGCCCGTCATAGGTCATAATCCCTTCCCCATCGGTCACATATAAAAACAGACTTTCACCCATATCGGGCGCTTCGAGTGTGGTTGTGTTATTGTGTGAGACAAATGTCGCTGTAAGCCGACCTTCTATATGTGAATCCATCGGCGATTCTGCTCCAATAAGGTGATACACATCGGCATTACCGACCTGATACTTGGGCAATTGTCCTTTACCAACTTGTTGATAGTGGGGTGGCAATCCCTGATAATGACGTTGAGCGATATACCAAATCTGAATCACCCGCGCGGGTTCATCCCAGGAGTTCAGTTCTTGATGCTCGATATAATCCCCAGAAAACATGCGTTGCAAATCGCCCGCCTCCAAGATACCTTTTCCGCCTGTGGTATCTTCATGATATAGCTTCCCTTCTAAGACCCATGTGTAAATTTCAAGCCCACGATGTGGATGCCATGTAAACCCGTTACGCGGGGCAATATGGGTCATGTGTGCGGTCAACATCCCACTTAGGCGTTGCAAGGGACTCCATCCGCCCACCGCAAAATGCGAATGTAGCCAGTGAATGGGGTTGATAAACGGAAATACATCCGCAGAAAAATGCTGAAAGGGACTATTTTGTACAAATCCATCGGCTATTTGCGTGCTTTGTATGCGAAATGTGGTCATTATTGTCATCTTTCATAATTTATAAAACGGACTATGTTCCGTTTATTATCATCTCATGCTAAAGGATGAATTGTCAATTATATTGGGTGTATTCCAATAGAGTTTTAATTTGTTTATGAATAAGTCATCCTGTTTTGTGTTGCACATTCTCAGAAACAGGCTATCATCAAGTTATAAAAGATTGATTCATTATTGAGTAAGGAAACCTTATGATACAGTCTATCCAAAAAAATATGACGTGGCGAGCTGTCCTTTTGGGCGGAATTATCTCTGGCATCGTTTTTTTTGCCCTAAACAGTTTTTTTGCTCCCGATATCACCCCAAACTTGCTATTGCGCTATATCGCTTCATTGGTGATGGGTAGTGATGTTTTGGTTGATAATAATTCAATGGCGCTCATTGTGGGCGTTATTGTCCATTTTGCGTTATCGCTCCTATTTAGCCTGATTGTGGCGATTGTTGTCCATCGGTGGGGGTTGCTGGTAGGCATTGTGGGAGGGGGAATTTTGGGATTGGCGATTTATGGCATCAACTTATATACCCTAACCACCATTTTCCCATGGTTCTTTGCCATCAACACACCTTTATTGCTCATCAGTCATATCGTATTTGGGATGGTGGCAGGTGGGATATATGAACTGTTTGACCATTTTGATTTACCACTCTTGAAAGAGGCAGATAATGATGCGAACAACTAGACAAGCGGCGGGTGGCTCTGGCGGTGGATTGGGTGTGCGGGTATTGATGGGCTTGGCACTCGTTGTTTTTTCTATCATCAGTTATCTTGGCTCACAAGAATTTAACCCCGTCACAGGAGAAAATCAGTTTGTGAGCCTTACAGTACAACAAGAAATTGCGCTGGGGTTGCAAGCTGCCCCGGAGATGATACGTGAGTTTGGCGGGTTATATAATGACCAATCAGTGCAAAATGACATAGATGCTATTGGTGAGCGGTTGGTCAATAGCAGTGTTGCAAATAACAATTCATGGCGGTTTGAATTTCATGTCTTGGCAGATTCTACCACCATCAACGCCTTTGCGTTGCCCGGTGGACAGGTATTTATCACCGTAGCATTGCTATCGCGTTTAGATACAGAAGACCAAGTAGCAGGGATTTTGGCGCACGAAATTGTGCATGTCTTGGCACGGCATAGCGCCCAACGCATTGCCAAAAGTAACCTAACCAATGGCATTGTTGGCGCGGTGGGTGTTGCTTCTGGTGATGCTTCTGCCGCCCAAACTGCCGCCATGATTGGTCAATTGGTCAATATGCAGTATGGGCGTGATGATGAATTAGAATCGGATGGTATTGGTGTGTGTTTGATGATTGATGCTGGCTATGATCCACAAGGGATGGTTGCCGTGATGGAAGTGTTGGCAGAAGCCAGTAGTGGCAACCGCCAACCCGAATTTTTTAGTACCCATCCAAATCCAGAAAATCGGATTCAAGCCATCCAAGATGCTATCACCAACGCTTCACGCGATTGCCCAAAATAAAGAAAGTGAGGGCTTGAGGATAGTCGGTGTCACCTTGCTGATGTGGGTGATACCAAATACTGTGCAGGCTGGCAACATAACCCGTCTGCACAGTATTTTTACCTTATAGGTCTTCGTTGATGGCGATAATCACTTCATAGTCCGAGTTTTCGCTGAGGGGAACGATTGGTCGCACGAATAAAACATACTCACCTTCTGCCTCGATGGTATAGGAGAAAAATGAGTTCAAATCGCCACCACTATCATCATCTTCAATATAGAGTTCTGTTTGTGCGGGGTCTGCAAGGTAGATATAGGTGTCTACAACACCGCTAGTCACGCCTGCATATACATTCAAAACATCACCCGCTTGTAAAAATAACCGATATTCGGCAATATCGCTGGTATCATCCATTGTGCCGATATACCGTTCTGTCCCCATAAACTGAACAGGTGGCTCAAAGAAGGTCGCATCCCAGATTTCGGTGTCGGCGGGGATGATATTGCCAGTGGCGGGTGTCACATCAATTTGCCAATCTGTAAATTGGCAGGGGTCGGTGTCGTTACGGCGGGTCATGTTGATGACCAGCGCATACGCATCGTTATATTGGGTCAAATCCACCGTGCCAGATTCACCAATATAAAAAACATCTGCCTCTGTCCCACGAATACCTATTATCGCCAAATATAAATCACCTCCAGATACGGCGTATTCATGTTGTCCTAAATCGGCAATCTTGACATAATCTATGCCCAATTCCTGCACACCATCTCGACGGGGTTCATATGTGCCAGCGCCGTTGATGATACCTTCCACATATACCCGATACATAGATTCATTGGAGAGGGTGTAAGAACGGAGCAAATTTCTGACCCCTGCGCGGAAAATGATATTCGAGGCATCGTCTTCTACCGATTCAAATGCCAAATAAAATGTTTCCATGCCTTCATAATCGGCACGATAACGCCACATGGTACGATGTAAAAAGTCCGCACTATAATCTGTCACAATCGAATCAATCAGTAGCCACTCGCCATAAATACGTGAGGTATTATCTTCTTCACGATACCCCAAGCACAAATCTGGAAAATAGACATAATCGTCTACATATTGCATCGCATCCTGATTTTCTGGAAATACTTGCGTCTCCATCCAAGTTGCGCCAGCTTCATCTAACCCACGAAAGGCATCACCGACATCAAATGTAAATTGGATATTATGATGCACCTCATGGGCGATGGTGGTTTTCATATAACCAATGGGGTCGGCAGAGTTTGAAAAGTCGTTAGAGACCTCCAAATGCCCATAGGCGGCATATTGCTCTACCTCTGGCGAAAGTGGGTTGTCCCCGATGATATGATTGGGGACGGCAAAGCCCGCAAAACCCGGTTCTAGTTGATAAATATACAGGTCAAAACGTTCATCACCACCCTCACCACAATCGGGCGGGGTCATGGGCCAACCCATAACATCCACTTGCATATCAAGTGCCTCTTCTAGGGTATCAACGGCGATTTGTGCCACTTCTTCAGTGATGGCATCTTCGCCTGTGGTGGTGTAATGTACCACAAACCGCGCACTACCAATTCGTTGTTCTGTGCCACTCAAAACAGGGCGTTGGCTCAATTCGGTACGCGTGGTGCAATAATCTGGTGGTGCATCTACCAATGGAATCGCATCGCAATTGCCCGTTAGACTGATGACATCAGACCGTACCCATCCCCCAGAAAAAAGTCGCCACCACACAAAGCCATCTGTGCCATTGTGTTGACCAGTCACGAGTATAGAATCGCCCGTATTAAGAAAATCTACACGCGGATAATCTGTCCCTGGACCGCCCCGTGTGTTGATATTTTGTGAGCTAATGGGCGTGGCAGAACACTCACCTTGTGCCGATAATGAGGCAACAGGCGAGAAATTAATCATGCCAATGAGCAGAATAATTAGAACAAAAAGTGAAATTTTCATCAGAATATACCTTTAATTTTGTACCGATAAAGTTGTATTTAGACTATAATAGAAAATATGATTTTATGCAATTTTATTTGCAAAAGGTTGATAATGACCCCGCCAGAAATTCGCGCTCAACAAGTACGACAAATTCTCAATGAACATAGCCACCGCTATTATGTCCTCAACGCGCCCACCATTAGCGATGCAGAATATGATGTGTTGTATCGGGAACTAGTCATCCTAGAGGCAGACTACCCGCACCTCATCACATCCGATTCGCCCACCCAACGCACAGGTAATGACCTGACAGAGGATTTTCCAAAAATTGTGCATCCTGCCCCAATTCTTAGTTTGGGGAATGGCTTTACTGAACAAGACCTCATCGCATGGGAAGAGCGCACACTCAAATTATTGCCCACAGGCACACAATTGTCTTATATGTTAGAGCCAAAGCTGGATGGTCTGACTGTGGTCATTCATTATGAAAATGGCGTGTTGGTCAAAGCCGCTACAAGGGGTAATGGCAGGGTAGGGGATGATGTCACCGCTAATGTCCGCACCATCCGCACCATCCCGCTACGGATTCCTGCCAGTGGCAACCTTACTTCACCCCGTTATATGGCTGTACGCGGGGAGGTCTTATTTCTTAAGCACGATTTTGCCATGCTCAATGAGCGTCAACGCGAGGCAGGCTTACCCCTCTATGTCAATGCGCGGAATACGGCTTCTGGCACACTCAAACAAAAAGATTCACGGAATACCGCCTCGCGTCCGTTGATATGTTATCTATATGACATTATCGAGATGAGCCATGACGATATAAACGGTGAACCGATTAGACTACATACCCAAGAGCAAATGTTGGATTATATGCGGGATATGGGATTTTTTATCCCACCAGAATCCCACTTGTATCCCACGCTTTCCCACATTATCCAACAGATTCCCACATGGAGCGCAAAACGCCATGCGTTGGATTTTGAGATTGACGGGTTGGTTATCAAGGTTGATAACCGCAAAATTTATGCCGAATTAGGTGTGTCTGGCAAAGACCCGCGCGGGGCAATTGCCTATAAATTTCCCGCAGAAGAAGCCGTCACCCAATTACGCGATGTGGTCGCTAATGTCGGGCGCACAGGAAAAATCACACCGACAGCCTCGCTAGAGCCGATATTTGTCGGTGGGGTGACAGTGAGCAATGCCACCATGCACAATTATAAATTTATCGCAGACCTCGATGTGCGTGTTGGGGATAGGGTGGTTATCAAACGGTCTGGTGATGTGATTCCCTATGTGATAGGTCCTGTGGTAGATTTGCGCGATGGCACAGAACAACCGATTTTGCCACCGACCCATTGCCCTGTGTGCCATACGCCGATTATTCAGCCAGAGGGTGCAGTAGACCATTTTTGCCCCAACACCTTTTGCCCAGAGCGTGTGTATCGGAGCATCGAATTTTTTGTCTCACGCGGGGCGATGGATATAGAAGGCATGGGTGGTCAGACCGTGAAAGCCCTCATTGAGGCAGGATTTATCAGCGATGAAGCCGATATTTTTACATTATCCGCAGAGCCATTGCTCACCCTAGAGGGGTTTGCACAGAAAAAAGTGGATAACCTGCTGGCATCCATCGAAAAGGCAAAAACACGCCCATTGGCACAATTGCTCGCGTCACTGGGGATAGATGGCGTGGGTAGCACCGTCTCGCAATCGCTGGCAGATAAATTTCGTTCCATCCGCGCCTTAATGGATACTGATGCGTCCGCTATCCAAGAAATTGATGGTATTGGGGATGTGTTGGCACAAAATATTGTGGCATGGTTTGATGACCAACATCATCAACGCCTCATCGAAAAAATGACCCATGCGGGTGTGACTATGCAGGCTGGTGAACGGGTGATATTAGGCGAATCGTTGGCGGGCAAGTCGTTTGTTCTCACAGGCTCATTGCCCACACTCTCCCGCGAGAAAGCCACCGAACTGATTGAGGCACATGGCGGAAAAGTGAGTAGCAGTGTGAGCAAAAAGACTAGTTATGTGCTGATGGGTGATTCACCGGGTAGTAAAGCCGAAAAAGCCGCCCAATTGGGTGTCTCGATTATTGATGAAGCCACATTCATGAGCATGATAGAATAAATTTACCCAACCACATCCTCAAATAGTTCTTTGGGGATATGTATTTTTAACCAAATAATCAAAAGGACGTTATTATCATGGCAAAAAAATCATTTATTCCACCCATCGGCAAAAAAGTCACTTTAGACAAATATGACCCCGAATATTCTGATGGTGATAAAAAGACGGCTCAAACTGAAATTATTAAATTACAAGACCGCCTGTTTTCATTGCAAGAACGGCTTTATGCCGAAAATCGGCAATCGCTCCTCATCATTTTGCAGGCGATGGATGCGGCGGGCAAAGATAGCACCATCCGTCATGTATTTGAGGGAGTGAATCCACAAGGGGTACAGGTCACAAGTTTTAAGCAACCAACTGAGCTAGAACTCGCGCATGATTTTTTGTGGCGCATCCATCACCATGCCCCCAGAAAAGGGATGATTGGTATATTCAATCGCAGTCACTATGAGGATGTTTTGGTTGTGCGGGTGAATAACATCGTCCCAGAACCCGTATGGCGGGCGCGATATGAACATATCAACAATTTTGAGCGTCTTTTGTCGGATAACGGCACGCGCATTGTGAAATTTTATCTGAACATCAGCAAAGCCGAGCAGAAAAAACAACTCCAAGAACGCCTAGATGACCCCACCAAACACTGGAAATTTTCTTCTGCCGATTTGCCCGTGCGCGAGCAGTGGGACGATTATATGCGTGCATTTGAGGATGTGTTCACCCACTGCAATACCGAATATGCCCCATGGCATATCATACCAAGCAACACACGCTGGTATCGTACATTGACCATCACTAAAATTATTGTGGAGACGCTAGAGGCGATGAATCCGCAATATCCACAACCAGAAATTGGGCTAGATGCGGTGGTCATCCCCGATTAGTGGCTTGTACGGCGCGTCTGGTCGTCTCTAAGACGCGCCCCACCGTAATATCGCGCACACACGGGTGAAAATCTGGCGAGTCATTGCCCCAATCCAACACCCGACACGGACGACACCCAATATCGCTGGTGATGATATAATGCTGGTCACGCGCCCCCCATGGGGCAAATTCTACAGGGTCGGCGGGACCAAAAAGGGTGACTGTGGGGGTATTTACGGCGGCGGCGAGGTGCATCGGTCCGCTATCGGGACCAAGCACGGCTAAGGCACGGGCATATAACGCCGCTAATTGCCCAATTTCGGTATTCCCCGCCATCACACACGGGTTGGTGTGCATGTCGTTGGTAATTGTCCGTATCATCCCCAATTCATGACCGCCCCCTGTGAAAACTACTGTGCAATTAAGTTGTTCGCTCAGGGTATCGGCTACTTGCGCCCAGTTATGTTCGTCCCACCGCTTGACCCATGTCCCCGCTCCCGCATGAATACATAAAATGCGGGCTTGTGGTGATAACCCACACTCCGCCAAATAGCCATCTATAAATTGGCTATCGGCTTCGTCAAATGGGTAGCTAAACTGCACCTGCTCATGTTTAATTTCGCCTGTCCAGCGTTCTATCAGACGGAGATTTTGTAAAATCGCGTGTTGATGGATGAGCTGAATGGGGTGGGTGAGAAACGGCTTCACGTCACGGGTCTGATAACCAATACGCTCTGGAATCCCCGCCAAATATGCCACCAATGCTCCCCACCAATGGTCTGGACGCATGATGATGGTGCTGGTATAGCCCACTTGACGCAAGTGCCGTGCCGTTTTGAGTGCCAGTTGATAAGGCGAGACTGTTCCTCCGCTACCATTGCGTGTAAACCCCGGAAAATCTAGCGTGAGGACAGTATCAATTTCGGTGATATTCGATAACACACTTGCAGACCATCCCCCCACGAGGGCATGAATTTCGGCATGAGGTTTTGCCTGTTTGAGGGCGCGTATGGCGGGAATCGTCAACAACATATCGCCCACATGGTCGGGACGTATTAGTAAAATTCGTTCTTTATCAGGAGATTTTTGGCGCAAAGTAGGAATTATCCGCGCCCCACGTAATAACCAATGGCGCACACGATGTTTGAGTGGGATAGCATGGAAGGCTTCTGTCATGGCTCGGTTGCGTAGCACGAGGGCTTCTTTATCCATCGTTATACCTCTAATCCCAATGTTCGATACACCTCGATAAGGTGGGGCAAAATTGCAGACCAATCATACCAGCGTTGTACATATTCGCGTGCCGATGCGCCCATATTATCCCGCTTTTGTGGATGATTGAGTAAATCCGTTATAGCTTGTGCAGTGATGGATTCGCTATCCGCCAAAATCATCGCCGATTTGACCTGCTGATTCAGACCACTTGCACCGATAGTCGTGGCAACAATCGCACAGCCACACGCCATCGCTTCTAATAATTTAAGGCGTGTGCCACTGCCCATCCGCAACGGGGCAATATAAACATCTGCACTATATAAATAGGGCAAAACACTCTCTACTCTGCCTGTGATACTGATGTGGGGATGTGCTTTTAGCCCCGCTAGGCGGGCATGAGGTTGTTGCCCCACAATATATAAATGAACAGACGGCATTTTGGCGTGAATGCGGGGTAAAATATCGCCTACAAACCACAACATGGCATCCACATTGGGGCGATAATCCATTTTGCCCGTAAAGACAATACTCGGATGGTGCATGTCTATTGGTGGTGGGGTCTGTAGATAGGGTGCGACCCATATCCCACTCGAAACAACATGAACTTTATCTGCACTCGCCAATGGGCGCAATAGTACCGCATCTTCTTCTGATACGGCAATCACCGCATCGGCAATCTGACATACTTCATGTTCATAGCGCCGAATACGCCCAATTTGCATGTACGAATACACCGCTATCGGCAGACGCTTGATATGTTTGCGGTCAATATCAAAAATATTGCGCTGGAGCATATATTCGGCGTTAAAGGTGTCAAAGACCAATTTGGCGCTAGGCTGGTTTTTTTTCACAAGTGGCAAATAGCACACGGCTTCTATCCCCTCAAATTGGATGAGGTCAAATGTCTGTTGTGTGAGTAAATTAATTAATTTTTGGGCGAATATAGTGCTATAAAACCGTGTTGCAATATCGGCTTGACGGGTGGATAGCAATGTTTTGAGCCGTGCCGATTTGCTCCGATGAGGGGCAGGTATGGCGTGAATGGTAATGCCTAAATCGGCGGGAATATCGCCTTCATGAAAGCATAAAAGGGTGATGGTATGTCCTGCGAGGCGCAAACCCTCGATAATGCCATGAGCGCGGATTGCGCCCCCTGTATTGGGTGGATAGGGTAGGGATGTGATGATGAATAAGATGTCCATGAGGGCTACTATAGCATATTTTGATAGACTGACCAAACAATTTTTGCCGAATTTTCCCATGTGAATCCCCGCGCACGGGCAATTCCGCGCCTGATGGCATCGGCTCGCCATGTGCTATCGGAGAGTGCCTGTTCCAGCGCGATACGAATGGTCTCTGGCTCGTGCGGATTCACCAGCAATCCCACATCGCCAACCACTTCTGGCAAGGATGAGTTGTCGCTCACAACCACAGGCGTGCCACACGCCATCGCTTCTAATGCGGGCAAGCCAAATCCCTCATAAAAACTAGGCATGACCAAAACATTGGCGCACCCATACACCGCGGGGAGCGATACATCATCAATATCATCGCGCAAAATAATCGTTTTTCCCTGTGCTTGGAGCGTATGAATCTGTGTGAGTGTCTCATCAAATAACCACCCCATACGTCCTACCAACACCAACGGCGGGGGATTGTGCATCATCGCATACGCATCCAACAAAGCGGGGATATTTTTGCGTGGTTCTAATGTCCCAACGAACAAAATAAATTCCTGTGGTAAATTGAGCCGTGTGCGCCATGATACTTTTTCATCATCACTGATAGGCACAAAATATTGGTCTATCCCGTTGGGTTGCACGGTTATTTTTTCTTCTGGCACATGGAGCATGGTCATGAGGTCGTGCTTGGTGGCGTGACTTACGGATAAAATATGGTCGGCTTGGCGGACTGCTCTCTCAATCTGCCCATTATAATAGCGCACTGCATCCGCATCTTTGTGTTGGGGAAAATGCAAAAAGGTGAGGTCATGCACCGTGATGATATGCGCTTTCCCGCCACGATAGGGGGGGATAAAATCGGGGCTATGCCAAATTTTTAGCCGATGGTGCATCAACTCTGCGCTTAATGCCAATCGTTCAATCCGATGATGGGGCGGGGTGAATAACCGATATGACCGAAACGGTGTAGCGACTGGTGATGACGCTTTGCGATGATTAAAAATGCCGATGGCATCGGGTGGGGCAATTTCGCTTAGGGTGATGACCATTTGCCGTATGTAGGTGCTAATCCCGCCTGTACGATATGCCAATAAACGGGCATCAATCCCAATCATCATAAACCATCCACTCATTTAATATCCGCGCAATTGTGCCATTATCCAACAATTCCTTGAGCTTGTCATTGGTGGCGATAAAAGTGTTTTCTCTGTCCATCCGCACAGCAATCGTAAAGGGTTTATGGGTGATATATGTCGCGTGAATCGCCCAATCGGGGTAATTTTGCCGATACAACCCCAACGTGGTCATATCTAGCAATGCGCTTTGCGCCAATCCCAAGCGCACGGCATCCAGCGCGTATTCTGGCAATTCGTAGGGCATTTTATCAAATGGGAGTACCCGCCGAGACCATGCCCGCACAATTTCATCGGCATATGCACCAAATTCATAGGCAATTGCGCCATTTTCGAGTTGTTGCCATGTGGTAATAGGCATATCGGCATTGCTCACCATCACCAAGCCATCATCAAAATATGGCAGTGTATAACGGACTTCTGACCGCATAATATCTTCTGGCTGAAGCGCGGATATAATAAGGTCTACACGGTCATTTTTGAGTGCATCGTATAGGGCATCTATGCCTAATGGCACAAACTGAACAGGCAATCCCAACGCCTCACCCAATGCACGCCCAACAGCAATATCCACCCCAATGAGTTCTCCGTCCACATCCCGCGAATAGGGTGGATAGCTGGTATCGGTGGCAATCCGAAGCATCCCATGCGGGAATGCGGGTGTTTTTTCTGATGGATTAAGCAGTGGCAAGAGTATCATCGCCAAAATCCCGACCACAACTGCGCCTATAATTATTCTTCTGGTGGATTGAGCCATAACGCCCCCTCCATCGCAAATCCACGCGCATAGGCTTGGATGGCGTAATAAATCGGCTTTACCTGAAAAAACGGTGTCACCAGCGTAAAATTATCGCGGTGGGTATTGCGCGGGGTGGGATGCCGAAAAATCCACAAACAGAGGGTATCTGCCCAATCCCACCCTTCTGCAATCCGAAATGCCGATAGGGTATAGGCAATGCGTTGCGATGGGCGGACGGCTTGAGTCCAACGGGGATTGTCATTCCACCCGCTTTCGGTGATGAATGTGGGTTTATCTGTGTCCCCATTGGCAACCATGACTTCCCGAATGAGTTCTGCCCGCCGAAAATTGAGCAGGCGTGGGTCTGGTGGGGTCTCTGGCGGGGTAATAAAGCCGTAGGTGTGAATGGCAAGTGCATCGAAATAATTTTGTGCGCCTGCATCATACATCCCCTGCAAATAGAGCAAGTCATCTAGCCCGTTGGGACTCCCCTCTGGCTCTAGCGTGGGGGCAAGTGCGCCCGCCAAAACGGTAATAGTGGGGTTGGCGCGGTGGAGGGGTTCATATACGGCTTTGAGCATATTCACATAGCGATTAGGGTCCGTGGGCAAAAATCCCCATTCAAACGCCAAATTTGGCTCATTCCAAATGATGAGATGGTCAATGCGCCCTGCATAGCGTGTGGCAAAATCCACTAAAAATTCGATAAAATGAGTAAGCCCATCTTCATCTATATAATTAAATGAGGTGTCTTTTGGACGCGCCCATTGTGGCACAAATCCCATACGGGCAATCACGCGCACACCCTGATTTTGGGCATGTTTGAGGATGAGGTCGGGCTGATGCCAGTCATACACATCGGGGCTACGCTCAATATATGCCCATGGGAAAAATTCCACGATGGTCGGTGCGCCCATCTCGCGGATGAGTTGTAGGCTCATCTGAATGGCAGATTCTGGCGGTTCATGAACTAAATCGGTATGCATACATACTTTGGGTTGGGTGGTCTGCACCGTCTTAGGCGGATTTTCGAGCATCACGCGCAAACGGGGCGCGGTTATTTGTGATAGCAAAAATAGTAGGATGGCAAAACGGATTCCCCAATGCCAATGATGTGCTAGAATCTTGAATAAATGGTAAAGTATCGTCATGAGGAAAATCATAATGATGTTTGGTGATATTGGCAACGCGCAAAATAGGGGCATAGGGCAATCATCATGAAAAACCCACTGGAAAGTTATGCCACATTGGGAGAATTGACCATTGCGCTGATGTCGTTACGCACCGTTATGGAGACGGTCACATTGCCAGATGAAGCCCGTAAGACGGTTTATGGTCATATTAATACACTCAAAGACCACTATCAGACACGGCAAATAGACGCTGTGGCGGGAATTGTGGATGACATAATTGCCATTTTAGATTCTGCGACCATCCCCACCGTGAATTTATTCAGCCTTGCTAATACGCTTGCCACGCTAAAACGGTGGAGCAAACCTATAGATACTCCATAGAAAAAACATGACTATCTAGTAAAATATCCAAAGAATCCTCTATTCTATTGAGGACAAAATATCGTTGTCACTATACCAAAAACTATCTGGTAATTCATCATCAAAATCAGCACTTATCCAAAAACCGCTATCATCTTTTCCTAGACCTAAAATACGTTCATGTTGTGATAATGGTGTTACCGAGTCTATTTGTGTAATGAACGTAACCAAATGATTGCGTTCAGTTTGTGATAATTTTCGGATTTCATCCATCAATATATCTAATGGAACAACTATTTTGAATTCAAATGATTTTCAAATTTCAATGGATAAGCATTTTCAAGTCAATTATCGGCTTAAATCACCCCTATCCCCCCAGCCCCCTTATCC
>DAOTUO010000306.1:0-7528 GCA_034436595.1 Anaerolineae bacterium
CACATCCCTGTTACCAAACTCATCGCTAATAGCGCAAAACGGCGGCAACAGGCAAATCGGTTGGCATTTCCTCTTGATTCAACATATAGACATGTCCATCTTTTTGCAGGGTTTGCATTGCCGTAAAATCTAACAACTCCAAATCATCCTCTGTGGTTTGCCCCACTTGATGTTGAAGCACTTTTCCCGTCTCTGGGTCAAATTTGCCCCACATCTGCGTATCTGCAACCAAAAATAATTTATCTACACGCCCATAAAATGCGGCGGCGATAATTTCGCGCACATTATCCGTTGCCTTATCGGTGCTGACAAACTGGTGATATTGCCCAATAGCCGTTTCCATCTCCTGACCGAAATACGGTTCTACAATCTGCCATGCCTGTTCCTGCAATTCTTCTGGTCGCAGATGTTCTGGGCTACCCGTGATGCCCTCTTTCATAATATGGGCATAGTCGCTAACTTTATGATAAATGGGCAACAAATAGTCCACACACGCCAAAACAAGCGGTGCTTTTTCTTTATCAAGAAATGTTTTTAGGCTCGCGTCTAATAAATTGAGATACCGCTCAAGTCTATCCTTCTGTTCCTCACCACCCGGTCCCTGACCATGAAACATGCCCGCCCGTCCGCCAGCATGTGGTGTGCTTGATCCTCCAGAATGCATTTGTAATTGCTTTTCTGGGTCATCAAATTGCAGTGCTTCATCCAAACTATTGGGGGTATCCTCTGGTAGGTCTATCTGACCAATCGTATGGCGTGTTCCTTCAAAGAGGCGCACCTCATCTTGGCTGATTGCGAGGACATAATAATGCCCATTGTTGGTGAACAATGGCAAAATCGGCTTCACATAATAGGATTGGGCGACAACCGCCAATTCTTCTACCGAAAATGGCAGGTGATAATAATGAAAATCATCGGGCGCGATAAATACGGCTAATCCGTCGCGTTGATGTTGCCAAAATAGCCCATCATCCAATAATGTTTGCGCGGGTTGCAATAACGCCTCCACTTCACGGGGACCCATCCCACGCGCCATAAGGCTCTTTTCGGCTTCTTTAAGAAGATTTTTGAAGCGAATGGGGTCTTGCAGAGTATCCTGTCCCGCACGATGAGTCGGCAGAAAAATCGAGATGCTTGGGCTTTGCATTTGTTGTGCCAAGCTCTTTATCTGGTCTAATGTTAAGGTTTCCATCTATAACTCCTTTACGGCACTATCATACGATAGGTAATTATAGTGTAAGCCATAAAGTAGAAATAAATGCGCTCGGTTTGATCTTAATTGGCGTAAATTTAATAAAATAGTCATAAAGTATACTTGTAATTATAGACTAATTGCCAATAGCTATTTTCATGTTTATCGGCTGTCAATCCATTTTGTGGCAGGTTTTAGCGCCCGCGCTTGATGCGCTTGCCCTAATGTCTAATGCCAACGGCATTTGTGCCAATAAATCAAACCATGTTATTATCAAGATACATCTTTTTTTCTGATACGGAGCATATCCTCATGAAACGTGCCCTATTGCTTTGCACCCTACTCCTCACCATGAGCCTATTGGCAACGGGACTAAGTTATGCCCAACCGCCAAAACCGCCCACGCCAACACCGCTACAACCCACACCCACTATCACCATCACCCCCACTGGCTCGCGTACCATCACCCCAACATTGCCTATCGCCACACCTACCTTTGATGATTTTCCCACATCCGATGTGATTCCGCTTGTACCCACATCGGGACGCACCTTTATCACCCAAAATAATCTTGACCAAGTGACCCTATTGGGGCGGGTTGTCCCCACGGGCAATGGCTTGGTGGCAGTGGATTTTTCGCCCGATGGACGGTATATCGCGGTGGGCGATAATGCGGGTGCAGTGATATTTTACGACTTTATGCGCCTGCGGAGTGGCAACCATGAACCCGTATTTTCTCGGACAGATGGCACACAATCCATGTGGGATGTGGCATTTCATCCGTATTTAGACCGCCTGATTACCTGTGTGGCGGGGAATAATTTGCTCACCCTAAGCGATTTTGAGGGGAATGTGCTAGCACAGGTAGACACGGGGTTATCAGCCACGCAATGCAATTATTCGCCAGATGGCAATATCATCGCCTATGCGGGTGGCGATACGGTGAAATTTTTTACCGTATCAGAAAATGATGGGGTGCGACTTGATGAATTAGAACGCACCTTTGGGCAATCCAGCACCCATGATGTCATTTTTAGTCCCGATGGAACGCGCCTATTCATCTCTGATGGGGTGGGTTTTACGATTTGGGATTGGGGAGATTCTTTTGATGTGATTGCTACTCCATACGATAATAACACATGGTCAATCAATCCGTTGCCCAATGGCAATATGATTGCCACGGGGTCAAACGGGTTTATAGCGATGTATAATGCCGACGGTGTACAAATCGCCACTTTTAGCGGACATACGCTCGATGTCATCGAGAGTGCCTATAACCCCAATGCGACAATATTCGCCACGGGCAGTTGGGATAATTATCTGATTTTTTGGGATGCCACCGGTGATCGCCTCTTGCCATTGCACACGCTCAATCATGGTGAGTATATTGTGGATGTGGGCTGGTCACGGGATGGGGCAATCGTCGCTAGTGTGGGCAGTAACGGGCATCTGAATTTGTGGGGTATCCCATGATAGACCCCGCCACCCTACCCCAATTGGCACATGCCCGTCAGGATGATTTTGAGGTAATGCGCTATCAGCTCATCGCCAATGACGATATTTTGGATGACGAATTCGATGCGATAATAGCCGCTATCGCCACACCGATTATCGCCCAAACAGATTGTACGCTGTGTGGCAATTGTTGCCATAAATTGGATGTGTATCTCACACCAGACGATGCCAATCGGCTGTCTGTGGGGATACATATCCCCCTCACCACCTTGCTCACCGATACCATTCGTGATGCGCGTGCTGTGGGGGAATGGGGACGATTTGCCCATTCGCCGTGTCGGTTTTTATCAGACAAAAAATGCACCGTGTATGAGCATCGCCCACAGACCTGCCGTGATTATCCGGTATTCACGCCCGATTTTCGGTGGATGTTGGATGATATGATAGACGGGGCAACCATCTGCCCCATTATCTACGAGACCCTGTGCGCCGTGTGGGATTATGTGGAGCATGATTTGTATGGGAAATAGGTGGTAAAATAGCCACCCAAAAGGGCATTATTGCTATTATTATCTTGCAATTTATCAGATAGGCTAATTTATGACCCAGACCACCCTCGACACCCTCATGGCAAAGCTAGAGGCAATCGAAAAAAATCAGCATCACCTTTTATTGGAGCAGAAAATTCTCTATCGGCAACTAGAGGCGCTGTTTGCGCTCTATCACCAATTCGATTTTAGCGCCCCCCTACTCGGATTGCGTGGCTGGTCTGCCTCACCAGATTTATTAGCCGTCCTCGCCTCGCATATCCTCGACCACAAACCACAGACCATTTTCGAGGCGGGTGGTGGCTATTCCACCCTCATTTCTGCCCATTCCCTGCGCCAAAATGGGACGGGTCATGTGATTGCCGTAGACCATCAAGAACAATTTGCGACCCTCACCCAACAACATCTCGCCAAGCACGACCTCAGTGCGTATGCCACCGTCATCCATGCGCCCCTCAAGGAATATCGGCTAGGGGATGAGACGTGGCAGTGGTATGACACGGCAAAATTGCCATCTGACCTGATGATTCATCTGTTGTTGGTGGATGGTCCGCCCCAATATAATCAGCCACACGCCATGACGCGCTATCCCGCGTTGCCATTGCTCCAATCGTATCTGGCAGATGGCGCACGTATCCTCATGGACGATGCCGACAGAGACGATGAGACCCGTGTGGTGGGGCGCTGGCAAACCGAGTTCCCGTTGCAGATGCTACGCGACTATCCCAGCGCCTACGCCGATTCTGAAAAAGGGCTAAAGGTGTTGCAATGGCGACACGGGCAATAGCACACCTCCACCCCAGACCAAACCATCCGTGATATTCACTGTGAAGATCGCCAAAATTGCGGTATGATGGTCTGCATTTGTGAAAAAATACCCATGTCATACGCATGGGCAAAATCATTGTCATATAGAGGAAATCATGGCTAAAAAAATTCTCGTCACAGGCTCTAGCGGACTCATCGGCTCTGAGGTCGTGGTGCATTTCGATGCACTCGGTTGGGAAGTACATGGCATAGACAACAACATGCGTGCCGATTTTTTTGGCGCAAATGGTGATACACGCTGGAATCAGCAACGGCTGGTGGCGACATCCAACAATTTTACCCATCATGAACTGGATATTCGCAATCGGGCGGGTGTGCTGGAGGCGATTCAACAACTTAACCCCGACCTCATCGTCCACGCCGCCGCCCAACCGAGTCATGACCTCGCGGCAAGTCGTCCATTCGATGATTTTGATGTGAACGCGGTCGGCACACTCAACATGCTCGAAGCCACCCGCCAATATGCACCAGAAGCCGTTTTTGTCCACATGTCCACCAATAAGGTCTATGGCGATGCGCCCAATGAGCTAAACTTGGTCGAACACGCCACCCGTTGGGATTATGGTGATGCGGACTATTTTAACGGTATCAAAGAAAATTTCCGCATTGACCAATCGAAGCACTCCATTTTTGGCGCGTCCAAAGTGGCGGGTGATGTGATGGTGCAGGAATATGGGCGCTACTTTGGGTTAAAAAGTTGTTGCCTGCGCGGGGGTTGCCTGACGGGACCGAATCATTCGGGTGTGGAATTACACGGCTTTTTGAGCTACCTGATTAAGGTAAATGTGGTCGGCGGGACATACAAAATTTTCGGCTACAAGGGTAAGCAAGTACGCGACAACATTCACTCGTTTGATGTGGCGCGGTTTATCGAAGAATTTTATGCCAATCCGCGTGCGGGCGAGGTGTATAATTTGGGCGGTGGACGCAATAACAGCGTTTCGATTTTAGAGGCATTTGAGAAAATCGCGGCGCTCAGTGGCAAGCCGATGAATTACGACTATCTGGATAAAAATCGTGAGGGCGACCATATCTGCTATATCTCCGATTTATCCAAAATGCGCGAGCATTATCCCAATTGGGACATCACCAAAGATATTGATGTGACGTTTGAAGAAATTTATCGGGCATGGCTCACACGGCTGGAAGTGTAAGCGCATCAAATGTGATATAAGCATAACCTCACCCCTAAGTCCCCTCTCCATAATGGAGAGGGGACTTGTACGGACGCGCTTCTGTGCGTCCAATACCTACAAAATGGTTTTCTCCCCCTTCTCCAGATTGGAGAAGGGGGGCGGGGGGGAGGAGGTTCATAAAATATGGGTAAAATGGTATAAAAAGGGATTATCATCCGTGAGGAATATTATGATGACAATGGGCGCTAAACAACATATTTTTATAGATACCAAACAAGAAATCCAGAATTAATCCCATGCGCGTCTTGCATATTGCCCCTGTTCACATTGTGGCACAAAATCATGTGTTGCCATTGCTCCCCGCATTGCGACAATTGGGGATAAAAACCGAATTGCTGGTCATTTTTGGGGCGCATCCACCGTCACCTGTGGTCATGGCAGGCATGAAACGCGGTGGTGTGCCGATGTATGGGCTAAAATTGGCGCATATAGATGACCTGCATCATCCGACCACGCCCCAAACCATCCTCAAAGTGACAGAATTTATTCAGTCGCGCCATGCCGATATTGTGCATACACATTTAGCCCCTGCCGATTTTTTTGGCGGATTCGGTGCGCGGTGGGGTCATATTGAGCATCGGGTATCTACGCGCTATGATGCCGATGAAGACCGTTCTGGCGACCATTGGCGGTCAGTGGCGGGGTTATTTGCCCAGCACATCGCGCTATCTGACGACATTGCCGAAAAAATTCGCGCCGATGGGGTGACATCTGATAATATTCATGTCGTGACCGATGCACACGGCTATTTGCAGGTCTATCGGCATATACTCACAGGAGAACGATGATATGACCACAACACCCCTACCCAAACTCTTGATGATGAGCTGGTCACGCCCCCCCGCCGTGAGTGGGTCTGCCACTGTACTCGGCAATTTGGCAGAAAAATTCACGCCCGATGAAATGGTCATCATCGGAGAAAATCAACCCAACGCCCCCGCCCTACAGTGGCGCAACGACCTGCCAAAATTATTCACTGGCACGCGCTATATCAACCCCAAACAACGTGGAGCGCGCTGGTTGCGCTTTGCACAGATTCCGTATCTGTTCCTCAAATCGTGGTGGATTGCCCGCCGTCACGGGTGCAAGGCGATTTTGGTGGTGTATCCCAATGAGGTGTATCTACTGGTGGCGTATCTGCTGGCAACCCTCACGCGCCGTCCGCTATATGCCTATTTTCATAATCTGTATGCAGAGAATATCGGGGTGGGGTTTGTGTATATGCCACTGGCTAAATGGTTGCAACCGCGAATTTTTCGTAAGGCACGCCATATTTTCACCATGAGCGCGGGTATGGCAGATTATTATCAACAAGAAAAAAGGTTTGTGGGGAATTTTTCGCCGTTGGTACACACCTTCAATGAGGATATTCCGCCCATCCCCACCAGCGCCCCGCCCGTGCAAACACCGTTACAATTGGCATCTGCGGGGAGCATCAACAGTTATTGTGCCGATTCTGCGGGGCGGATTGCCCGTGCGGTGAGCGCGATGGATGTGCATATGATGGTCTATACGGGCGTGGGACGCGATTATCTGGCAACTGTGGGGTTTGTAGGGGATAAATTCACCATCACCATCCTGCCCCGTGTCGAATTATTGGTGCAATTACCCCATGCCGATATGGTGCTATTGCCACATGGGTTTGTGGGCGGGGCATCTGCCGATGAAATCAAAACGATTTTCCCGACAAAGGTCATCGAATACCTTATTTGTGGCAAACCAATCATCGCCCACACGCCAGAAGGCGCGTTCCTCACCGATTTTTTGCGCCAACACGATTGCGCCTATGTGGTCACAGAACCGAGCATTGAGGCTGTGCGCGAGGCGATAACCCGCGTGGCAACCGATGAGGCGTTGCGCCTGCGCTTGGTGCAAAATGCGCTCCGCACAGCAGAGATGTTCCACGCGCCTAATGTGGTGAAGCATCTGCGCGAGGTGGTCTCACTCGTCTGATTTAAGGTTCATGAGGGCGCTGATTGCCTCATCTATGCCGACATTTTTCTCTGCCATCCAGTCATGTACGACCTGACGACTGAGCCGAATCACCCGCCCATTGGGCAATGTCTCTTCATAATAGGCGGGAATATCCGATGTGGAAGATGTAGATGATGTGGATACAGGCAATTCTGCCAAATTTAGATAAGGCAGTAATAGTGGCGGATAGGTGTACCTATCCGCCACCTACCCCATTACAAAATACGCTGACCCATCAGCCCGGAGACCAATTCCACCGCCGTCATCGCGGTTTGATTGCTAATATCCAAAATGGGATTGACCTCCACCACATCCAACGATGTCACCTTGTGGCT
>DAOTUO010000307.1:0-4616 GCA_034436595.1 Anaerolineae bacterium
ATTCATCAGGACAGCCGAAATTAAAGGGGGCATTGGTGGGATGAGGCGGTTGGCACGAGAATCGGCAGAAGCGCAAATTAATGCCATAGACCTCATAACCCAAAAGGTGTTAGATTTATAACCCAATATCCCACGCAAACAATTCTGCCATGAAGTGATGGGCGGTCAAATCCAGATGAATGGGCGTGAGGCTCACATATTGGTTATGCACCGCCCACAGGTCTGTCCCCACTTCATCGAGCCTGCCTGCGGGTGGGTCGCCGACAATCCGATACACATCACCGTCTTGCTCTAGGGCATCGAGATATTCACGGATACCCTGCCGAGTCACCCGTAACCCCTTAAGTTTGTCGCCAGAGGGGATATTCACATTGAGAATCGTATGCAACGGAAATTCACGCCGAAACACCCACTCCACGACTTGTTGTGCGACTTGGGCGGCAATTTGATAATCTTCCACCGAATTAGCATTGTGGTCATCCAACGAAAAGGCAATAGCACGAATCCCGTGTAATGACCCCTCTAAGGCGGCGCTGACAGTACCACTATAGGTCACATCCTGCCCCATATTAGACCCTCTATTGATGCCAGAGACAATCAGCCGTGGGGGCCACGGCATCGCGCCTAATGCGGAGAGGGCGATACAATCCGCGGGTGAGCCACTGATAGATAAGGCTTCTGTGCCATCTGCCATGTGGGTTTTTTCAAACGGGATGTTGGTGAATAGCGTCTTTTTATGCCCACCAGCACTTTGGTTAAATTTGGGGGCAATGACCTGCACCTCACCAAATTTTTTCATGGCTTGGGTCAATGCCAAAATACCGGGCGCATGGACACCATCATCGTTTGTAATTAAAATATAACTCATGTTCAAACACTCCAATATTGGATTTATCGGTTTTATCAACATTTACCCACAAATGTTAATCGGATTTCGGCTATAATCAAATTGGGAATATCTCGATAAGAAGTTTGATTCCCATTTCAAATATCCATCGGTGAAGAAAGTAAGCCACCATGTCCGATGACCAAAATTTTAGAATGAGTTTACTAGAAGGCAAAAACCGCTTTAATAATGCGCGGGCGCGTGCCTTTTGGAAAGAAATGATTAACTTCATTCGCGGAAAGCCGATGGAGTTATTGAGCTTCGATGATATTCGCAGTCGGTTGCGTCTGCGTGAAGAGAGTTATAAGGGCTTGCAAGATATTCCTGTAGATAAAA
This sequence comes from Anaerolineae bacterium, assembly GCA_034436595.1. Classification (GTDB taxonomy): domain Bacteria; phylum Chloroflexota; class Anaerolineae; order Aggregatilineales; family Phototrophicaceae. The sequence continues at coordinate 1,223 of DAOTUO010000307.1, forward strand.
TTGTGGGGAGCGTGGGACGCTACCGCGAATTTACCCGTGACTTTTTGCCAAAAAGTGCTGGCTTGCAAGAACGTTGGAGCAGAGTTTATGCCCAAGCCAATAGCCTCGTAGGGCTTCCGCCGATAGAAGTGTATAAGGTGGATGACCTCTATTTTGTGCGTGATGGCAATCATCGCGTGTCGGTGGCGCGTCAAATTGGTGCAAAGACCATTCAGGGGCATGTGACCGAATTGCCCACCACCATAGATTTGCGTCCCGATATGTCGCCATCCGACCTCGATGATGCGGTGGCATATGCGGCATTTTTAGAAGAGACGAGTCTCCCCAAAACACGTCTGCATCATCAACCCCTCAAATTGAGCGAGCGGTCACGTTATGCCGATTTGCTAGGGCATATCTTTTTGTATCAGGCGTTGTTATCGCATGAGCAAAATACCGATATAGACCTGCCTGCGGCGGCGGCTCATTGGTATGATAACGTCTATCGCCCTGCTATCACCCTCATCCGCAAATACGAAATGACTGATATTTTGGGTGGGCGTACCGAAGCCGATTTATACCTATGGCTGGTTGACCATCTGCGTGATTTGCGTGAGCAACTCGGTGATTATTCGCCCTCGCATACTATCAGCGATGCCATAGAGGACTTCTTAGAAAAACGCAATATCCCTATCCCAGACGAATTGCGTCAAGAAAAAGATTCGTCAGTGATTTTATCGCGCACGCAAATCATGCGGGTGGTGGAGCTAAAAAAACAACAAGAACAAAATCTACTCAATGGGTTAGCCGATAATAACGATGAATACACTGACAACGATATATAAATCACTCAGCGAGATGAGGCGCGTTTGGTGGGGATTGGTCATCTTCTTATGGATGGTGTTCATCGTCAACAGTTGGGTCTTATTCACCTTTGCCGATGTAGGCGCGTTTGGACGCTACGATTTTATTGCCTATGCCAAAGGCGCACAAGCATTGGTAGATGGCATATCGCCTTATAGCCCACAATTTGACCAACGACATTTGTATCTCTATCCACCCCTATTAGCGCAACTCTTAGCGCCATTCATCGGCATACTCGGAGAACCATCCACCGCCAGTTTGTGGTATTGGCTCAATGTGGGGTGTATTGTCGGCATCATTTTGCTCATGCGCCGTTATACTGCACCGCAACATCATATTTGGCTATGGGTGTTCCCTGTGATATTCTTCCCCATCACCAATACGTTATATCTTGGACAAGTGACCATCATTCTCGCTTTTTTATTCATGCTCACATGGCATGATTATCATCAAGAAAAACACATACGGGCGGGGATGTGGCTGGCTTTGGCGTGCTGGATAAAGGTATTCCCCGTATTTATCGTGTTGTATTTCATTTTACGGCGCGACTGGCGTGTAGTGCGTGGGGTGGTCATCGGCGGGGTGGCATTGGGGATATTCCAGATACTTGTTTCTGGGATAGATATGATGATAGAAGCCTTTCAGGTGATGCTAACACTATTTGCCTATGGGCAAGAGGGCGGGTCGTTTCAAAATTCGTCTATCTTAGGATTTGCATCGCGCTTATTTACAGAGCATGAGAAAATTGAGCCGTTGGTGGTGAACCATACGCTGTTCCAAATTACCCGTTATGGGGTGATGATATTCACCATCGTCATGACATACGGCATATCATTGTGGCACGGGCGCGATATGGGACGTGGGTTTGATTTGGGCTATGGGGCAACGCTTATCATGGCACTCTTGGTAGGGTCTACCTTGTGGGTAACGGGGATGCCACCCTACTTTTTGGTATTTTGGTTGGTATTTCGGTATAGCGGGTGGCGCGATGCGGGGATATTGATGGTGTCGGTCATCGGGTTAACGCTATATCTGAGCATCGTGGTCAGATTGGGCGATACACGCCTGCCGTGGTGGTCGCTGTATGCCGTTGGATTTTATGCGTCTTATCTGTTGTGGGCGCTGGCGATAGGCAAGATTGCCCGCCGATGAGCCGTTTACAGGCGATTTGGGCGCATGGCATAATATAATTTGATGATAGGGAGAATTTGCCGTGCTACTCACCAAAGCTCAAATTGAAGCATTTAAGACCACCAACCTCAATCGGGTTTATGAAGCCATTAGAAGCGCGAAATCGGCGCGAGATAGTGTGCATTTACTCGAAAATTTAGGACATCTGCCAGATGGCTTTGATGGTCAGGTCTTATTATCACTGATAGAACACGATAACAGCGATGTTCGCGCATTGGCGATTAAAAATCTCGGCAAATTGACCGATATGGCATATCTTGAGCCATTTCATCAAAGTGCCATACATGATACCGATTCATTAGTCCGCAGAGAAGCCGTTTCTGCCATTGGCAGAATGCGCGATGCGCGGTGTGTGCCAATGTTGTTATCCTTTTGCGATGACCCAGACCCCAAAATCGTGCTACAAGCAGTGCGCGGATTGGTCATTTTCAAATCACAATCCGCCGTCATGACCAAATTACAAACCCTGTGCAATCATCCCAATGAGACGGTGAGCGCGTTTGTATCCAAAGAATTAGGGCAATCCACCACCAAAACGACTATTCCCCATTCGCTATCACCCGAATGGATGCATAATCTGGCGATATTTGGTGATGTTCAACAAACATTACCCCATATTCCAGATGAAGCGGTGCATCTCACCTTTACATCGCCCCCCTACTATAATGCGCGGGATTATTCCATCTATCCCAGTTATACCGCCTATCTCGATTTTTTGACCGATATTTTCGCCCAAACACACCGTATCACCAAAGAGGGGCGCTTTTTGGTGGTGAATACATCGCCTGTGATTGTGCCACGAGTGAGTCGCGCCCATGCCAGTGTGCGCTACCCCATCCCATTCGATTTACATGCCCGTTTGGTGGGCATTGGCTGGGAATTTGTGGATGATATTGTATGGGTCAAGCCAGAAGCCAGCGTCAAAAATCGTAATGGTGGATTTTTACAACATCGCAAGCCATTAGGCTATAAACCCAACACCATCACCGAATATTTGATGGTATATCGCAAAAAAACCGACAAACTAATTGATTGGAACATGCGCCAATACGATGAACAAGTCATCAACGAGAGCAAAATCACAGGGGATTATGAGACCAGCAATGTCTGGCATATAGACCCCACATTTGATAAGGTGCATAGTGCCGTATTCCCAGCCGAATTGTGTCGGCGGGTGATTGGGTTTTATTCATATATGGGTGATTTGGTTTTTGACCCATTCGGTGGCAGTGGCACATTGGGCAAAGTAGCGATGGGCATGGGACGCAATTTCTTTTTGACCGAACAAGACCCGACCTATTTTGAGCGCATACGGGATGTTTTGGCAGATACATTCTTCGTCAAAAATCGCTTTATGACA
>DAOTUO010000308.1:0-2990 GCA_034436595.1 Anaerolineae bacterium
ATTTCCACCCCACCAAAATACGCCATTGTGCGTATTTTTTGATTTTGGTGTATTGACACAACATGGTTAACAGTGTAAACTGTTTATAGTGTTAACAAGATAAGCGGATAACACCGCATGAGTGATAAAGAGAGAAAAATAGTATGTCATCATCTGGATTGCACGTCATCTTTGGAACGGGTCCGTTGGGCAAAAGCACGATGTTAGAATTGGTCAAGCACGGAGCGCAGGTGCGGATGGTGAACCGCAGTGGCACAGCAAAAAATCTGCCCAAAGGGGTAGAAGTCGTCAAAGGCGATGCCTATGATTCCGCGCAAGTCGCCAGCCTCACCAAAGGCGCAGAAAGTGTGTATCAATGCGCCCAACCGCACTATTACGACTGGGCAGAAAAATTTCCGCCGTTGCAAGATGCGATTATCACAGGTGTGAGCCAATCTGGGGCAAAATTGATTGTGGGCGATAATCTGTATATGTATGGCGACCCCAACGGCAAACCCCTCACCGAAAATTCACCCATTAATCCGCATACGCGCAAGGGCAAAGTGCGGGCGGCAATGGCGCAGACGGTGTTAGATGCCCACAAATCGGGCAAAATACGGGTGGCAATTGGGCGCGGTAGCAACTTTTTTGGTCCAGAAGATGAAGTATCTGGTGGGCAAACCTACCGTCCCGCACTCGCAGGCAAAGCCGCCAATGCACTTGGCAACCCCGATATGCCCCACACCTTCACCTATGTGCGCGATTTTGGGACATTGCTTGCCACATTGGGCATAAATGATGCCTCATTGGGGCAGGTGTGGTTTGCGCCGAGTCCTGCACCTATCACCCAACGCAACCTCATCACCATGATATACAAAGAAGCGGGGCAACCCTTCAAAATGCGCGTGGGGACACGTCCCATTTTGCGGGTCATGGGCTTATTCGATAAAAATGTGCGTGAAGTCATTGAGATGCTCTATGAATTTGAAAAACCCTTCATCATGGATAGCACCAAAGCCGAAAAAGCCTTCGGACTAATGGCAACCCCGTTGGATGTGGCAATTTACGAGACAGTCGCTTATTTTCGGGCGAATCCAGTGGCATAAGGCGGGTCTGGATTGTCATACAAACCGCGATTTTACCGCCCATTGGCGTGCCGATTCATCCCACACACAACCGTGCGCGGGGTAACTCATGCCAATTTTGGCGGTGATAGGTTTGAGGGCATGTGGTATAAATCGGGCTGATAATTTGCGACAAGCCGATTTTACCCGTCCTGCGGGTTTGCCACCCATATCGTGCAAGGCACGTTCACAATCTGCTATATAATCTTGTAATGCCGATGTTTTTTGCCCATAGCTATGCTTGCGAAATCCGCCGAGTGGCAATTGTATCGTGTAGAGGGGTGCATGTTGATAAAACCGCGCCCACAGCGCAAAATCACCCGCCAGTGGATAGACTGTATCCAACGCACCGCCCGCTTTTTCCCACAGGCTTCTGCGCCAAAATGTGGATTCTTGCTGAATAAATTTATCGGCATACCACCGCGCATAAGGCAGATGTTCACCCGCATAAAATCCGCGCTGGCTATACCCGCGTGAGACAGATACCCCTGTAGGGGTGCTATTTTCTCCCCACGACAAGGGTAAGCTGGTGGTAAGCCATTCGACCTGGGGCAACTGCTCAAAAATTTGCCCCACTACCGCAAATGCCCATGCGGTATACATATCATCGGAATTAATCCACGCCATAATATCGCCTGTGGTATGGGAAAATCCTTTGTTGAGCGCGTCATACATACCACCATCTGGTTCAGATACCCAGTATGTGAGGCGGTCTGAATAGCGGTTGAGGATGGCAACGCTTTCATCACGCGAGCCACCATCTATCACCACATATTCAAGGTGGGGATAGGCTTGGTTTAGCACCGAGCCTATCGTCTGCTCCAAGAACATCCCCTGATTATAAGACGGGGTAACTATGGATAAGGTGAGCGCCATAATTAGCGGTCGCGGAGGCGCTTGCCTGTGATATTCCACTGCACAAACACACCCAATAAGCCGATGACCAAAATCATGCCAGAGGCGAGGGTTGTGGTGGTGCTTTGGGCAGGCGTGCGGAAGCGCAAGACAAAATTGATGCTGGGGATGAAAAAAGTCAGACCATAGACAATCAACATCGCCCCATTAAAGGCGGTGCCGACCACGATAATCAGACGGCGGATACCATAACCAAGCCCTGCCCCAATCACCGCGCACACCACAATGATGATAAATGCGACTGTGCTGTTGGGGGCGATATTGACAAAATCGAGGTTGATGATGAAGAAGCCCACCGCCATCCCCAAAAATGCCCCTGCGATGATAACACCCCAATCGAACAGGTAATAGAGGATGAGCGCCAGCACCAACCCAATGACCACACCCAACGCGATGCCACCAAACCCAATCGGCGGGATGCCTGTGGTGGGATTGATACCACTATTGGCGGCAACAATGCTAATACCCACAAATAAGCCAATGATGAACCCTGTCAGTGACAACACAGGGCGAAAATACCGTGCGCCAAAAAAACAACTCAGTATGCCAACGGCGATACTGCCGCCACCAAGTGCGATTTCTGCAATATCCATAAAAACTCTCCTGTGCAGATAAAATGTAATGTATGGTTATTATAGCGCATTTTTGCTGTGTAAGCATTATTCAATTGACAATCGCACCAAAAACACGAATACTATTCATAGATGATATAGTTGGAGAATTTACAATGGCATCTTCTGAAATAAAAAAATATCTCGGTAATCCCTTTTATGAAGCCCCTGATTGCCTTATCTATTGTGGTGATTGCTTAGAGTTGATGCCATTATTACCCCCCAATTGCCTTGATTTAACCGTCACAAGCCCACCTTATAATATCGGCAAAGAATATGAACAATCGCTGTCTTTAGAGTCTTATATAGAGTGGTGTTTTAGCTGGATTCATGAGATTTATCGCTTAACAAAATCAGATGG
>DAOTUO010000309.1:0-5605 GCA_034436595.1 Anaerolineae bacterium
GACGCAATCGCTTGATTTATATTCTGATTAACCTCCATGCTCTTCAACGCACCCAGAAACAAAGCATTAAGATTCACCCACCTTAGCATTGTCTTCTTATTTGACCGACCCTCCATTGCATGGAGAAAGAGGGTGAAAATCGTTAACACGGGTATGTAGGGGCGTGCCATGGCAAGCCCCTACGCCATACCCATTTTTTGTGATGAAAATAGGCAAAGCAACCCCGTTCACGGGGGTTTGGTCATATACGCAGGTGGTTCACCGTCTGCCATATCTACGCAAAATCATCAAAATAACTACGGACAAGCCTTTAATCGCGTCCCTAAGCCTAGAAATTGGTTTCTCCTCCTTTCTCCACCCAGTGGGGATAGGGGGGCTGGGGGGATAGAGGTGATTTAAGCTGATAATTGACTTGAAAATGCTTATCCATTGAAATTTGAAAATCATTTGAATTCAAAATAGTTGTTCCATAAGTTGCCGTCCCACAGGGGGATAGGGCGCTTTTAATCTACCAGCGCCGAAAAATATTTTCCCGCGAAATTTCTAGCATGGGCAGATGGTCATGCACCGCCATCCACGCCAACGCCCGCGCAATTACCGTGTCATCGTGTCCGCCTGTGGGCGCACCATAGCGCCAACCACCGCCTTTGAGCTGTTCGGTCTGATACGCCAGCAATTCGCCTGTGGCAACCGCATCGTGAATGAGCTGTATATCCGATTTTTCGATTGCCAGCACCAGCGCCTCTATCAACGGCGATTTGCTCTTGGCGGTCATCGTGAATCCGATAATCGGCAGACCCTCCGCCTGCAACGCCTGAATATTCGGCTCACCGATGCTATTGGCTTCTGCGATAATATGGTCAATGCGCCACTTATCCGCCAATTGTTTGATTCTGCCCCGTTGCACCTCCCAGCCCACCGCGTTAAATCGGTCTAGCGCCACCTCTTGACGGGTATCGGCGTTTATCACACACATGACGGTATAGTCGTGCGCCCGTCCCCAATCCACACCCGCCACAAAACGCGGATTATCGGCAAAATCGGATGCTAGGGCAGGCGATAACACACTGACCGCCAACACATTGCGGAAAACTTCGCTGTTATCTGCCAAAAATTCTGCCAGATATTCCTGTGCAAAGCGGCGGGCGGGCATGGTGCTTTGGGCGGATAAAATTTCACTGGGCGCGATAAACGGATTTGCCGCTGTCGGCGCATGAAACGATGCCCATTCGGGGGCGGTGCTATCTTCCCCTAGCAGGTATAGCTGATAGAAAAAATTGCGACCACGCGGGGTACTGGCAAAAATCGCCCGTCCACGCCTATCGGTGAGCAGTGGGCGGATGGCACCGTTCCATGCGTCCTCTAAATTTGGGAATTGTGCCGCTTCATCTATGATAATCAGGTCATAAGCCCGTCCGCGCACCGTATCCACCGCCTTAAGCGACCAACATTCTACCGCCCCACCGTTAATTAATTCGATGCGGTGTTCGTCCTCACTGCGATGCGCCGTGTGGGGTTTGTTGAGCCGTTTGAGAATCCGCCACACCTCGCTGACCATGCGATAGGTGGGGGCAAAATAGGCGACTTGTGCGCCGTGTTGCAATGCCGATTGGATTTCTGTGATAGCGAGTGTCGTCTTGCCAAAGCGTCGCCCACATGCCAGCACCTTAAAACGGGCATCATGCGCGACAATCGGTTTTTGTAGCGCATGGAGCGCGGGTAATTGGTCGTGCATGGATAGGTATCGTCTCCTTTGCCGAATTGACGAAACGTCATTTTTTTCTTATACTGAACATAAAAACTGAGATAAAAAATGATGCCAACAGACCCGCAACCATATTATACGCTCGAAGATTTTATACAAGATTTCCCCGATGATATTGCGTGTTTGGAATGGTTAAAAAAAACACGTTGGGCAGATGGTATTCATTGCCAAACGTGTGGAAAAATTACCTCGCATTACCTCATTATTAGCCGAAAATCGTATGCCTGCCAATCGTGTGGGCATCATGTTCACCCCACAGCAGACACCATATTTCATAAATCCAGCACCCCCCTCACCACTTGGTTTTATGTGATTTACCTGATGGTTATGACACAAAGCAAAATATCTGCTAAAGATGTTCAGCGCCAAGCCAATGTGACCTATAAAACGGCTTGGCGGATGCACTACTCCATTCGCACCCGCCTGAATGAAGGTCAGAGCCTATTTGGAGATGAACTAGACCCAGCATTGCTTCGTTCTACATGATAATCGAATTATTTATGTGTTTTCGATTTTCTTGCAAGGGTTATCTCTTCAAGAATATCCAGAAAATCCTCTTTATTAATGGCTGGTAGTTTTTTATCAGCATTGGATTCGTCTTTTGTGTTTGGGAAAAATTCTCGCAAGAATTCAGGATAAGTATAGTTCTTTTCTGATTTCCCAGTTTTTTTTGATTGTTGCTTTTTCTCGCTCATAACGCCTCCTAATTTTTGTGCAAAAATTTATTGTGCTAATCCTTATTAAAAAAGTGATAATTTTGCTCTGGATTAAAATAATGTTTGCGTTTAATCCATATAAATCCATCTTTTTTAGAGATGACAGCAACATCAGTTGGACCTCCCACCGTCTCTAAATTCGGGCTGACTTTTCGCATATATGAAGTCAGGCTCACCAGCGTTTCTGCCATTAGCGCCAATTCGTCTTTTGTTAACGATTGAACCATCAGAATTATAGGCAAAGTGTATGTATCAAATACCGCACTTCTTAGTGATTCTGCTAAGACTTTATAATCTTCTTGTGCCATTTCAGATGCTTGCTTATGAATAGCTTCTTTTGATGATTTTGGTTTGCTAGATGCCAGAAGTTGCTCGTATCTTTTACTAATTTGACCTAAAAAAATGCCTTGAAGAGAATGTAATCCTTCAGTGTGAATTCCTGATATGAGTGTGTCAATAACATCAGTTTGTGCCAATGGAAAAATGCCGACTTCATCTTTTCCGGAGTTATATTCCCTTTGCGAAAATTTGAGTATATTATTCATATATAATTCAACATAATACTGAACGATAGACGGAAATAAGTCATTATCTCCATACCCTGCAAATCCTATACCCGAAAAATGAGTCCATTCATCTTTGATAAACCAGTTGATACAAAGATCCCAAAGACGATTTTTAACTGCTTCTTCAAGACTAAATTTACCTAGATATTGCATATATAATTTCTCAAAAGTGAGATAATATTTATCAAAAAGTGATTGTTTAATCCTCGATACCTTTTCTACATCACCTTCATATAAATTTTGTTGTTTCTCCCATGGCAAACAAATTTTGTTAATAACATTTCTCGCAATTTCTGAGATATCATGATTAGAAACAGGTCTGGCATCGCGTAATATTTTCGCTTGTACATCTTGTTTAATCATCTCTTCTATACCATTACGCATCAAATCTTCGATACGGGTGTTCATATAATTGTTTTGCTCATCCTCTGAGATCCAATCTTGGCAATTTAATTGAACGAAATTCATGAAATCGGTCGCATAATCAATCAAATGACTCGGTCGTCTGCCAGTTTTTTGCAAATCATCTCGATATAACTTGATAATCAATTCCCAAGATACTCTCATAAGAGATGCGTTATTAAATATCACTACACCGACTGCATGACCAGGTGCCAGCATGTATAATTTATTTGCCGTATTTAAGACTTTACGATTCTGTATAGTGACTGCGCTATCTGCTGCAATTGCCACCGCTTCCCGATTCATGATTATCACTTCTGTTGTCATACAAAATGCTTCCTCCCCAAATGGCTTTTATATACATTAAAAGTATACAGCATCCCTTTACATACAGTCAAGGGATAAATAATTAACATGCTTAAATGGCTATGGCAGATAGGCTCTCTCTGCTAATTGTTAACCATCCTAAAAAAATGTTTATAGGTTATGCGAGAATTTGTTGATTTTTGGTATAATGTTGATAGTAATGGATTCTACAGGAGAAATTTTGATGATAAAACGATTTTTGATGGTGATATTGCTGGTATCGCTGACTGGGGTGGTATCTGCACAAGAAGATGCCAGCTTAATTCCGAATGAATTGTATTTTCAGTCGGCGATGTTTGGTGAATGGCAAGTCATAGACAGCGAAAATGGCATCCTCACCCTAAGTGGTGTGAGTCCACGTTTGCAATATACCATGACCAACCCGCGTCTATGGAGTATGAGTTTAGACAATGCGCCGTTTGTCCAGACATGGGGTACGATGACCGACATTGCCCCGCTGGAGGCAATTTTGTCGTTTGATGTGTATAATATCCGTCTGCTATTGTCTGCACCTGTCTATTATGCCACTGACGATATCATTGAATATCAAGCACAAGTGGTTGATATCATCAACTTTTTGGATGAAACCACCAAAGATATTCCGCTGTCGTTCCAGATGCCCTCACTCACCATTCAACCCACACTCGATTTTACATTGGCGTTGATGGATGCCGCCAGCAATCGTTTGGATGGCACGCGCAACGCCGATTGTAGCGCCTTAAATGAGCAATATCGCATCGTAGAAGGGAGTTATGCACAAACGCAAACAGACTATCCGTGGATGGATACGCCAGAACAAGCCAGAGAACGCATCAGACAACGCGAACAGATTCAGCTCCAATTGGTGATATTGTCCCAGAGAATTTCCTCTAACTGCTTTGTCCCACCTCCTGATCAGATGCAACTTGAGCCGTAAGCAGATTCCCGCATGATTGTAGGGGCGAGGCACGCCTCGTCCCGTTTATATGTTGGCGCTATTTTTGTCACACCATTATTCCACCAACCCAGATTTTGCGCGGGCATCCACAATCAATTGCCGTGCCATTTCGATGTTAGAGACAATGTGTTCTCGCGCCGTCTGTCTGTCCAGTGGCACGCCAAATGTCCGCAACATCGCCCCGATAAATGACATATTTCCCAAATAAACGGTAATACCCCCGTTGCGCGGAATATCGTAGGGCGAATTCACCGTCTTACTCCGTCCGATTTTGACATTGATTGCCCCAATGCCATCGGGGGGTAGGGTGGCGGTATTGCGCCAATCCACGATTTGGTCAACGCGCACGCCCTCTGGGATAGCCACGTTGGGCGGATATATAAGGAAGGCTTGATTCCCTGTGTGATAATCTGCCCATCGCCATCCATTTTTGAAGATGACGACAAACACCTGTGGCAATTCATCATCGAAAGAAAATTCAATAGTCACGATGGTATCCAGTATGCGATGATTGCAAATAAATGCTTCTTAAACCCCATTATAACCCCAATATGGATAAATCTATATGAAGGTCATGCTATATATCCACCAACGGGACGTGGCAATGCCTCCACCCTATACGGATGCGCTTCTGCGCGTCCACCCCCATCGGCAAAAAGGACGCGCTATAAGGCTTGTCCGTAGTTGTTTTGATGATTTTGCGTAGATTTGGCAGGCGGTGAACCACCTGCGTATATGACCAAAACCCCATAAATGGGGTTGGTCTGCCGATTTTTAGGGTCAGATAGGCATGATGTAGGGGTTTGCCATGGCAAACCCCCGCAACCAACCGTAAAAATCGGGCTTGCCATGG
>DAOTUO010000310.1:0-17513 GCA_034436595.1 Anaerolineae bacterium
AAGCCCGATTTTTACGGTTGGTTGCGGGGGGTTTGCCATGGCAAACCCGTACATCATGCCTATCTGACCCTAAAAATCGGCAGACCAACCCCATTTATGGGGTTTTGGTCATATATGTAGGTGGTTCACCGCCTGCCATATCTACGCAAAATCATCAAAACAACTACGGACAAGCCTTATATGCCGTCCAACAGCACCCGAAAAATACTTTTTTGCAAAAAATATCAACAGAACCTAACGCAAAGCGCGTATATCTGCCATAGTATAAAATATCGTCCCATACACTTACATTACATAAGGTCATCGCTATGCCCAATAGCACCATACTTGCCATTAGCCTATTTTTTCACCTACTCGCTACCGCGATATGGATTGGCGGATTGCTCATCACAACCTTGCTGGTGTGGCCCGAAATGCGCCATACACTACAATCGAGTCCATCGCTCTATACCCTTTTGGGCAGACTCCGCAAAAAATTTGCCCCCATGAGCAACCTTGCACTCGCCGTACTCATCACAACTGGACTCATCCAAATGTCATTAGACCCCAACTACGAAGGCTTAATGACATTTGAAAATGAGTGGAGTCGGGTCATGCTCATCAAACATTTGGCGATTGTGGGCATGGTCATCAGTGGGGTGATTTTGCAAGCGGTGATATTTCCCGCATTAGAACGCACGACACTATTATTGGAACGGCAAAAAACCGACCCCGCCACCTATCAAACGCTCAGACGGCGCGAAATTCGGCTCACATGGCTCAATGTTGGGCTAGGGGTTTGTGTTTTAGGCTTGAGTGCATGGGCAGGCTCGTTATAAAACATTGACTATAGGGGTTAGGTTTGTTATCCTCATGAAATAATATGTTTAAGGCAACCGCCTTTTTGGACTTCCCATTATTTGAAGGATAATCATTTTGTCTAGTCGTGTCAGTTTTGTCCTTGCTGTTATCATCTTATTTGGGGCGGCTTTTCTGCGTATTGATGATTTGACCACGCTCCCCGCAGGCTATACAGATGAGGAAATCATCAGTATTCGCATCACCGAAGCGGCACGCGAAGGCAATATAGAGGTATTTTACAATTTGGGCAATGAAGGGCGCGATGGCATTTATCATGTTGTGCTGGCGCTCATCACCACCCTAGTCGGCAAAGGCACACTGGGCTATCGCATTTTTTCCGTGTGGATTGGGTTATTTTATCTGGCGACCACCTATGCAGTGGGTAGACGGCTCTTTGGCGAGACAGCTGGGCTAGGCGCGATGGCGCTTTCGGCAGTGCTGTTTATGCCCATCGTGCTATCTCGGCAAATTTCGCCCATGATGTTGCTCCCCGCTATTTCATCGGGTGTGTTATTGCTCCTCTCCATGACCATGCCTGTTTATCGCAGACGGTGGCAACGTGGCGATAATACAATTATTGCCGCCGCGTTAGGCTTCTTTTTGGGACTTGGCATTTATATTCACCCCTCTGGTTTATTTATTTTGCTGGTGAGCTTGTTGTTCATCATCTATATGCTCCGTTCACGCCGTAGTATGTCGCGCAGACGCTTGAGCTATATCGGCTTTAGCTTGCTCATCCTCATTATCATGTCTATCCCCTATATTATTTCGAGTATCCGCAGACCACAACTCGGCGGACTCGACCGCTTGGGTAGCAATGAGGTGGGCTATATTTTTGCCGATATGTTGCGTTCATTGGGCGGATTGGTCGGCATTGGCGATAGCAACGCCCTCATCAACCTACCCGCCCGCCCGATGATAGACCCGCTCACAGCGATTTTGTTGCTGGTGGGTATGGGTGTGGCGATTTGGGGTCACAGACAACCACGCTATGCGTTGTTGCTCATTGCCACCGCCATTCTTAGCCCAATTTATTTGTTTTCGCCACAAGCACCTAATTTTGTCAATATCGCCACCATGTTGCCTGTTATCGCCCTCTATTTTGGGTTAGGGGCGCAGATGATTGTCTATTATTTACCAAGCCTATCCCTCCAACGACTCGCAGGGGTAGGTATTTTGGCACTGGTCATAGCACATGGCACATGGACGTATCATGACCTTTTTACCAACTGGCAAAATTCACCGCCCATTCAGACTGCACACGCCACCCGCTTAGGGCAATTGGCGGCGCATATTGACCGTGGAGGCAATACCCCAATGGTCATTTGTGGCTTTGAGGTGGGACAATCGCCTAGCGCCCCCACCCTAAGCGATTCGCAAATCATCAATTTGCATCTCAACCGCATAGACCGCACAGCATTGCGCTATCTGGATTGCAACATGGCATTTGTGATGATGAACGGTGGCGCTCGCCAAGAGGTTATCATCCCCAACACGACTATTTTTGATACGGCGGATGAAGAGATTAAAACGTGGCTGTTTCAACTTCAACCCATAGACGACCCCAACCTACCACAAGATGGCTTGTTTGTGTTTGATGCAGAGCAAATCCTCGCAGACCGTTTGGGGCAATTGGTCGGTGAAAATGGGTCACAGGTGAGTTATGCCCCTAGTGGCGATATGCCCCAAAGTGACCCCGTATACACCCCAATTAGCTTTGGTGGCAATCTCACCCTGCTCGGTTATTTGCTCGATGACACGACCAACATGACCTATCGCCCATCAGAGACCATTCGTGTTGTCACCTATTGGCGCACACAAGGTACTGTCCCACCAGATTTACGCCTTTTTACCCATGTATTAATTGATTTTGGGGCGCGTCCACCCGCCAATACCGATATTCTCAATCTGCAAGCCCGTTTCTTGCAAGACAGGGATGTGTTTGTGCAAGCCACCAAGGTTATCCTGCCCGATAATTTCCCCACAGGCGAATATATCCTCTCTATTGGGGGGTATCAAGACACCTCTGGCATCCGCTTAGATGTCTTACAAGACGGCATACCACGTTCCACCAGCCTATTTTTGGGCAATATTATGGTCACATCGGAGTAATTTGGCATGTTTGAAATTCTCTTTTTAGGCACATCTGCCTCTGCGCCGTCCATTCATCGTGGATTGCCCTCATGCGTCATTTTGGCGGGGGAATATCGCTTCATGATAGATTGTGGCGAAGGCACACAGCGCCAATTGCTACGCAGTGGCTTGGGATACAAGCGCATGAACCGCATTTTGCTCACACACGGGCATCTTGACCATATTTTAGGATTGGGCGGATTGCTTTCGACCTTTGTACGCTGGGGCAGTATCGAAGAAATCGAAATATGGGGCGGAAAACCCGCCCTAGACCGCGTAGAAAGCCTCATCTATCAGGTGGTGCTACGCGATGAAAAGCCGCCCATCCCCATTCATCTATACGATTTGCGCGAAGGGAAAATGTTCCGCGCCAAAGAATTTAACGTGACCGCCTTCCCTGTCACCCATCGGGGTAGCGGGAATTTTGGATTTATCTTCCAAGAAAATGACCGTAGCCCGTTTTTGGTCGAAAAAGCCGATGCGCTCGGTATCCCCAACAACGCAGAACGGGGCAAATTGGTGCGTGGGGAGAGTATCACGCTAGAAGATGGTCGCGTTATCACCCCCGATATGGTGCTAGGTGAAATAACACGCGGGGCAAAATTGGTCTATATCGGTGACACAGGGCGCACCGATAATTTGCGCGATCATGTCAAAGATGCCGATACGCTCATCATCGAATCCACCTTTTTAGAAAGTGAAGCCGAAGAAGCAAAGGCATACGGGCATATCACCTCCCACCAAGCCGCCACTCTCGCATCCGAAATGGGTGTGAAGGCGCTCATACTCAATCATATCTCTGGGCGCTATCGAGAACGCGATATAATTCATGAAGCACGGGCAATATTCCCCAATACGTATGTCGCTCGTGATTTCGATAATTTTCAGATGAAGCGCGGTGGCGAATTGAGCAAAATTGTCGCCCAAATTGATAAGGATGATAATGAAAATGAATAACCGCCAAAATATTACCACAGGCACACAATGGGAAACGCTGGTCGGTTATTCACGGGCGGTAAAAATCGGCAATTGGGTCGCGGTTTCTGGCACAACGGCGGTGGATGAAAATGGCACATTGGTCGGTGCGGGTGATGCTGTGGCACAAACCCGTTATATCCTCCAAAAAATTGAGAAGGCACTCATCGCATGTGGGGCAACTATGGGTGATGTGATTCGCACACGCATGTATGTGACAGACATCACCCAATGGGAAGCGGTGGGACGGGTACATGGCGAATTTTTTGGCGAGATAAAACCCGCATCCAGCATGGTCGAGGTGAAGGGACTGATTTCACCGGATTTATTGATCGAAATTGAAGTAGATGCGATTATTAGCGAAAAATAGGTGTGTCATGGCAGATAATGAAGATAAACGCGGTGTTTTTGATGAAGAAGTATTCACCTACGACCTGACCAAAGCGGGGTTAGTCCTCATTTATTGGCATGGCAAGCATGTCACGACTTTGAGTGGCAAAAAAGCCGAAAAATTTGTGTCACAGGTCGAAAGTGCCGATGACCACGAGGCACAATTGGTCATGGCGCGTGTGACAGGCAATTTTAAGCGTGGCAATGAGCGCGAGGGCAAAGAATGAGATTAGGATGTGTTGACATTTTCCAAAATGACACAATAATCATCGGTTATAAGCGTGATAATTGGCTTATCTCATAAATAACAAGGGTATTTTTTAGGGCGGATAGTGTAATGGAGGACTATAAATGTCCTCCACCGATTTAAACAACACTGAACCTAGTTAATATCGCCCAAGTCAATCATGCCTTCACCATATTTCTGCCCTGCGACAATTTGCGGAGCGCCTGTATCCACAGTGGCAAAGAGGTCATAGGTGGTCGCCCCTGTGATTCGCACGGGGACAATTTCGCCCACAGGCAATTCACCCTCAATAATCACATAACCGTCAATTTCTGGTGCATCACGATAACTCCGCCCCAAACTAAGTGTATCGCCTGTGTCGTTGCCATCTTCATCCTCACCCGTGCCATACCCTTCAATTAAGACAGGGGTGGTTTTGCCCATCATCGCCTGATTTTTCTTGAGGCTAATGCCTTGTTGGAGTTCCATCAATTGGTCATAACGATTTTGCTTCACATCATCTGGCACATGGTTGGGCAAATCGGCGCTGGGTGTGCCAATTTCGTAGCTATACTTAAATGCCCCCACACGGTCAAATTCCAAATCCTTGACAAATTTCATGAGTCCCGCAAATTCCTCATCGGTCTCACCCGGGTAGCCCACGATGAACGTCGTCCGCACGGCTAATTCTGGGATGGTCGTCCGCAATTTGCCGATTGTCTCATACACCCATTCAATATTCGCAGGGCGTTTCATGCGTTTGAGCGTCTCACGGTGTCCGTGTTGCAGAGGAATATCGAGATAAGGCAAAATTTGCTTGTGCTTTGCCATTGTTTCCATGAGGTGTTCGGTAACATACCCCGGATAGGCATACATCACCCGAATCCACGGAATTTCTGGCGCGGCTTTCACGATTTCATTGAGCAAATGCGCCAATCCGTCTTTAAACCCCAAATCGTAGCCATAATCGGTGGTATCTTGGGCGATGAGCAACACCTCTTTGACACCCATTTTTTGCAAGCGCACCGCTTCTGCCACAATATTTTCCACTGGACGGCTCACGGCTGTCCCTTTAATTTTTGGGATGGCACAAAACGCGCATGGACGGCGACAGCCATCGGCAATTTTGAGATAGGCACTCGCCCCTTGCACGCTGGCACGCATCACCCCGCGTTCATCTGACCCCACCACTTTAACATCGGTGGGCAGGTGATAAAGCGGTTCTGGATGTTTGCGGTCACGCAGGCGGGTCACAAGGTCAAAAATATCCATCCAACGGCGTGTGCCAATGACCCCATCTAACCCAGGGATATATTGCACCAAATCTGCACCATAGCGTTGCGACAAGCATCCCGCCGCAATCACCATCTGATTGCCCTTTTTGCCCTCTACCAATTCTTTGAGCGCATTGATAGATTCTTCTTTGGCGGCATCTATAAAGCCACAGGTGTTCACAATCAGCACCTCTGCCTTATTGGGGTCGCCAACACCACGTAACCCACTTTGCCCCAATACCTGCGCCATGCTTTCGGAATCTACCGTGTTTTTGGAGCATCCCAAACTGAGCAGATAGTAATTGTCTTTGATTTTTGCGTTGATTTTACTCATAAACGATAATTATGCCTCTTATAATTGCTAACAATACGATGATATTTATGGTGATTTGGTCGGTATTGGATTAGATGGTGTATTGCGCGGGGGCAATACCGCTGTGGATGATGCGGTTGGGGTGATACTCGGTGTGAGCGTCACCGTTGGCGTTGGCGTGATGGTCGGCGTGGCGCTCGGTGGCGGTGTATCCGATGCTGTCGGTGTGACAGACGGCGTATCCGATGCCGTTGGCGTGACCGATGGCGTGAATGTCTCTGTGGGTGTATTGGTGATGGTCGGCGTATTCGTCACCGTTGGGGTATCGGTTGGCGTGGGGCTTGGACCATCGGTAGCGGTGGGTGTACGTGCCACGATGAGCGTGAGCGCCAATAAGTCACTGGTGACGGTGGGGGTAGATGTAAATGCCGATGTGGGGTCATATCCAGGACCCGTGAGAATATCGGGATTGCCTCTATCTCTAAACGTGACTTGCACGGCTTGTCCGCGTCCACCAAAAGACCCTTGTTGTTGCCCATTATATATCACATTTAAGGCGGTGGCATTGCTGGCATTGACAATAATTTCGCTAATGCCCAAAAATTCTACCTGTTCATTGGGCAATAACAACCGCGCCAATTGTTCTGCACCATCTACCGTGACGCGCACCCATGTACGACTTTGGGCGCTCATCACCACCAACACCCCCACCCCATTATATTGTGATACCGATTGGGGCAATGGACTCGCCTCAAAACGCGGTGTAAAGGTCGGCGCAAGGGTAAATGTAGGGCGATTGGGCAATTCTGCCAGAATATCGCTTTGGGGGATGGTCTCATCTGTGGGACGCACAACCAATTGCATCACAACAAATACAATCACGCCCATCGCAATGAGGCTGACCACGATAACCGCCATGAGGTTGATAAACCGCAAAAATCGTTGTTGCGCCAAATCACGCTCATCCGATAATGTGAGGTGTTGCTGATTTTGCGGGATACTAGACGCTAATTTGCGCGGGTCTGCGAGTGGTACGGGCGCGGTGGGTTGGTTTGTGAGGCGGGCAGACTTGCCATTTTTTTTGCCTTTGCCCTTGCCTTTAGCTTTGTGTCCACGCCGATTTCTGGGGTTTTGGGCAGAATCGTAATAGGTCATCACGACATCTTCATCTAGCCCAAGATACCGCGCATAATTCCGCAAAAATCCGCGAATTTGCACCTGCGACAAATCGGCAGAGACGCTAAAATCGCCCTGCTCGAATGCCTCTAATACCTTACGGCGAATTTTGAGGGTAGCAGTGGCTTGGTCTAAGGTGAGTTCTTTTTGCTCGCGGGCATCGTGAAGATAGCGCCCTAGTGAGTAACTATCCACATCTTCCTCAACAAAATGCCCCCAACGGTCATTTTTACGATAGCAATAGCAAATCTCTACAAGTAGCACATAAGGGCGCAACGGATTGCGCCCTTATCACCACCTGCATCTATATGAATGATATAGGGACATGATAACGATTCCCTATAACTCACGAAATTATTCTGCGACTGCGACGACTTCCTCTGCCACAGCTTGCACAACAGGCGCTTCTTCGGCGGCTTGTTGGGCTTTTTTGGTAGCGGCTTCACGTTTGGCGAGGTATTCAACCAATTCATCATCGCGCACAACGATAATCTTGAGGATGGGCGAGGTTTCATTGCCCAAACGCACGGGGACAGCATGGGTGCCAAGTTCACGAATTTGTTGTTGGCTCACACGACGGCGATTAATATCCACACCTGTTTTGGCGAGGAGACCATCGGCAATTTCTTGTGTGGTAACAGACCCAAACAATTTGCCAGTGGTGGCGGCACGACGACCAAAAATTAATTCCACACCGTCAATTTGTTTTGCCAATGTGTTCAATTGATTTTCGAGAATAGCACGCTTGACAACCGCTTGTTCGCGCAGTTTTGCCGCACGCTTCAATTCACCTTCCGTAGCGGGTGCGGCTAATCCGCGTGGGATAAGAAAATTACGCGCATAGCCATCGGCAACGTTAATAATCTCACCCTCAACGCCTTGCTTATACACATATTTTAGAAGAATAACCTTCATGATTAAGTTCCTTTACATATCAAAGCCTCTATCGAAAGAGGCGAGGTGTTCTGCATAATAGACGAAAGTTTTGCGATTATAGTGCAATAGCGCAGATAGACCAAGACTCAGTTATGATTTTACCGATACCATGACACTGTGCTAAAATGGATAGGTGCTAATTATATCCAAAAACGATAGAGATTACCATGCAAAAATTACCACCCTTATCACAACCAAAAATACGCTTTTCCATTCATCAATGGTTGGTTGTGGCGCTCATGCTCACCAGCTTTATCACCACATGGCTTGTCAATGACCGTGTGTTTGAACATTTACCCCATTTAGAAGATGAAATCGCCTATTTATTTCAGGCAAGAGTCTTTGCACAAGGTGAATTGCTACTCGATACCCCCACCCCTGCCCTCGCCTATTGGCAACCGTTTGTCCTCACCGATAACCAAACAGGCAAAAAATTTGGCAAATACCCGATGGGCTACCCCGCGCTCATGTCCATTGGCATCCATTTGGGTGGAATATGGCTCATCAATGCCTTCTCATCCATGCTATCGGTTGGGCTGGTGTATAAAATTGGACGGGTGCTATTTAATTCAGAAATCGGATTATTTGCCTCTGCCCTCATGACTTTTTCGCCAATGGCATTATTGCTCTCTGGCACGATGATGTCACATACCCCTGCTATCACCCTATTTGTGTTATTTCTCTACAGTTTTATATGGATAGAAAAAGGTCGCTATCCCATCCGTTGGGGGGTTATGGCGGGGCTGGCACTCGGATTATTCATCATCAATCGTCCCCTCACATCAGTGGCGGTAAGTTTGCCGTTTATCCTGTGGGCGGGGATAAAAACAGCGCGTGCCGTTGTATTAGACGGGTGGCGTGTGTTGCTCTCATTGGATAATTGGTTAGATACAGAAAAAAAATCGTGGCACATGCCCCAATGGAGACAGTTGTGGCGGATGAGCCTCACCGCCAAATGGATAGTACCCTATGCCTGCATTGGGGTGTTGGCGTTGGCATTTAGCCGTGCCACGCCCATCTTCAATTTTACCGCCACAGGCAATGCCAGCGAAAATCTGTATTTGCGCGTGTGGAGTTATGATAGGCTCGGCTTTGGCGACGGCTATGGACGCAATGGGCATACCATCACCAAAGGCGTGCGCCATGCCCGTTACGATTTATCGCTCACGGCGGGTGACCTGTTTGGATGGGCAATCCAACGCCCGCGTGCTGCCAATAACCGATTCACCAATGTTGGTTGGGAAATTGCCGATGTGGGTCATCCTACCATCCAAAAACATCTGTTGGAGAGTAGCGCCTATTACCCTGTATTTGGGTTGAGTCTATTTATTTTGCCAATTGGCTTGTTCATCGGCTTTCGGCTGTGGTGGATGCGACTCTGGTTATTGGGCGGGTTCTTTTGGTTGCTAACCCCTTTCGTACAAAATGCCTCATGGCTAGAAAAAGATGAAGCCACCCTCTGGGCATGGTTGCTCATCGGCTTGGGCTGGATACTCATCCCACTGGGGATATTTATCCTGATGTATTCATCCAAAATGCGCCCCAAACGGGTTATCCGTTTCGATTGGGCGCTGTGGACATGGTTATTGCTGGCGGTATGTGTATCGCTCATCGGCTGGCATTTGGCGTATTGGGTTGGGTCACAACGCTATACCACACGCTATTATGCCGAAGCATTACCCGCCTTTGCCCTCATTGGTGCGTTGGGATTTTATGGCATTTTACACGGCACACGCCAATTGGTCGGTTGGATATTCGACAAAAAAGCCGATGGCGCACGATTTATCGTGACATGTGTGGGCTATGCGACTATTTTTACGCTCCTTTTGGGGAGCATGTACTTATACAGCATCCCGCGTATCAATGCTCTATATCGGTTCAATAATGTGAGTCCCTATATGACCGAGCAAATCCGCGCCCGTGCCACCGATGACCGCCCGATTTTGGTGTTGGTCAATGGAAAAAGTGGCGAAATTAGCTGGCGTGCCTTTGGGAGTGTCATGGCGCTCACAGATCCCTATTTGGAGGGGGATATTATCGCGGCGTGGAATTATGCCCCCGATAATGCGACTATCCGTGAGAGCATCCTCGCCCGTTTTCCAAATAGGCAAGTGATTGAACTCAATATTCTCAATATTGATGCGTGGTTTGTTGATTGCGACATCACCCAAAATCCGGCTTGTAACCTAAATCCGCCACCGAAATGAGGGGAATGATATGAGTGTACGCATTTTTATCAGTTATCGCAGACAAGACAGTGAAGGCGAAACAGGTCGGTTGTATGACCATCTCCATTTGTGGGACGGTCATTTTTCTGAGGATGACCTGTTTTTGGATGTACAAGATGTCGCCAGAGGGGTCAATTTTGTGCGGGCGGTGGATAAAGCCGTGAGCGAGTGTTCGGTGATGTTGGTGGTCATTGGCACACATTGGGAATCGCTAACAGACGACAGAGGCAACCGCCGTTTGGATGACCCAGACGATATGGTGCGCCACGAAATCCGCACGGCATTAGCCTCTGGCAAGCGGATTTTTCCCATATTGGTCAAAGGCGCAAAAATGCCCAAAGCCACCGCCCTGCCAGACGATATAAAAGAACTCGCCTATCAGAACGCGATAGAATTGCGTCACGCTCATTTTCGGGATGATACCGCAAATTTGGTGGGGATGTTACGTCAAGCACTCACCGAAGCCGATGGCTATAGCAAAGAACCTGCCAATGCAGAGGATGTTCGCAAAAAGGCGAATGCGCTCAAAGAATTGCGCTTTAAGCTCATCGGTGCGACCGATTCGCCCCTATTTGCCTATCGTACCCAAAACAATTATATCCCTGCATTGGGTGACGGAAATCCAGATGCCAATATCGTATTCATTGGGGAATATGTCGGCAAGGCAGAAGCCGAACAAGGCAGACCCTTCATCGGTCCCTCTGGCGATGTCTTGGCGACCATGCTCAACACCATCAACCTACGCCGTGAAGATGTGTTTGTCACCAATGCCATTTTAGACCGTCCTGTGGATAACAAACCCACCGCACAAGATTTAGCCTACTATACCCCTTATCTGGATGAAATTTTGACCATCATCCAACCGCGTGTTTTAGTGCCACTGGGTGGTGTGGCGATGGAATATGCCCTGAACAAATTTAATCTGCCAGAAAAAGGCAAAAAAATTGGGCAATTGCGGGGCAAATTATTGCAGACCACTCTATCTTATGGGCAACTTTTTATCATGCCCCTCTATCATCCCGCCGTGGTGCTATACAACCCCACCCAACGCGCTACCCTAGAAAAAGATTTTCAACGCCTGCGGATGTTTATCTAGGACGACATTCTTGTCGTCCGCACATTTTGGAGAAAAGATATGGACACCCTAATCCGTTGTGCATGGTGTGGGACAGACCCG
Source organism: Anaerolineae bacterium (assembly GCA_034436595.1). Lineage (GTDB taxonomy): Bacteria > Chloroflexota > Anaerolineae > Aggregatilineales > Phototrophicaceae. Next base: position 11,669 of record DAOTUO010000310.1, read on the forward strand.
CTTTATGTGCATTATCACGATACCGAATGGGGCATCCCCGTTCATGATGACCGTCAATGGTTTGAAAAAATCACACTAGAGGGCGCACAAGCAGGTCTTAGTTGGATAACCGTCCTCAAACGGCGCAAGACCTATCGGCAGGTATTCGACAATTTTGACCCCACCATCGTGGCAAGCTATGACCAAGCCAAAATTGAGGCATTGATGGGCAATGCGGGCATTATCCGCAACCGCGCAAAAATCATCAGCACCATCGGCAATGCCCAAGCATTTTTGCGTGTGCAAGCCGAATTTGGCACATTCAATAGCTATATATGGCAGTTTGTGGGCGGACAACCGATTATTAATCACTGGAACAGTTTATCCGAAATCCCACCCCAGACGGCAGAATCGGTAGCGATGAGCAAAGACCTGCAAAAACGGGGATTCAAATTTGTTGGCTCAACCATTTGCTATGCCATGATGCAATCACACGGCATGGTCAACGACCATACGATGGATTGCTTTAAGCGACAAGAATAAGGTTATAATAGGGAAAATGGTATAAGAAAAGGATACTGCAATGACCGATTCAATTGAAATAACGCTCAAATTGCCTGCTGATTTTGTCCACGATGCAGAAGATTTTGACATGCTCAATCCAGACACGATGTTGCGTGTTTTGCGCCAAGAATTGGACAATCGTATTATGACATTTGTAGATGCAGAAGTTAAAGCCTATCGTGCAGAAAAACGGGCTGAACAGGAAAAAAATAAAATTTCATGATGCGGATTGTGTTGGATACAAACTTGATTATCTCTGGAATGTTATGGATGGGATTGCCACATGACATGCTAGTTTTGGCATATCAGCACCAAATACAAGTGATAGCAAGTGAGCCTTTGATTGAAGAACTCAAAGATGTCTTATCAAGAGAAAAGATGAAAAAGCATCTCAATCGTATCCAAAAAACACCTGATGAGCTTATAAATTTACATTTGAGTCACACGCTTATCATTGAACCTAGCCAAGTTCCAGAAGGAACCGTCAGAGATTTGAAAGATGACAAAATCATTGCCTGCGCCGTTGGTGGGCAAGCCGATTATATCATCACAGGTGATAATGATTTGCTTGTCCTCAAAGAATATCAAGGCATTCTTATCGTCACTGCGTCCGAATTTTTAACCATTATCACAAAATAGGGAAATAGCTCATGCCCGACATGCTCGTAAAACTCTATGAACTTCCCCCATTAGCCCCCCACATCGCCCGTCAGACCGAACACGGCATATCCATTCGTCGCGCACTTGTGCCAGAAAAACATCTCGTCTTGGCGTGGATAAAAACCCATTTCATAGATATTTGGGTGAGCGAAGCCGATGTGACCTTTTCTCGCGCCCCTGTGAGCAGTTTTTTGGCAGTCAAAGACGGTGAACTGGTCGGATTTGGTTGTTACGATGCCACCAAACTCGGATTTTTTGGTCCAACGGGTATTGGTGAGGCTGGTCGCGGAAAAGGCACAGGCGCGGCATTATTACTGGCATGTCTTCATGATATGTGGGCGCGTGGTTATGGCTATGCCATCATTGGGGGCGTGGGTCCCGCCGATTTTTATACCAAAATCGCAGGGGCAACCCTCATCCCCAATTCTGATATTGGCGTGTATGCGGGCATGTTACGAGAAAATGAGGATGACGAAAAATAATGCGTATAGCCAAAAAGGTGGCATATTGAGCCTATTTATGGCTTTAATAACCACCTTATCATTTATCATAGTCGTGTCACAATTTCTATTCGGTTTCCCACGGGGTCATCAATTGAATAAAATTCCCATCGGCATCGGCAAGGGTAGCAATCCATGCTCCGTCCATTTCATAAGGCTCTTTAACAATAGTCGCCCCTATCCCTTTAAGCCTGTCAAATTCCTCTTGTACTAACTTTGTTTCAAAATTGAGGATAATTCTAGCAGGCTCTTTTGACTGCCCAGTCACTTCGGAATGTTCGCCAATGCTTAAAGAACAGCTCCCTACTCGCCACATATACCATCCCCCATCTTCGCTCATGTCAGCGGGTTTGCCCAAAACTTTCTCATAAAATTCGCCAAGCACTTTGGGTTGCGATGTCCCTATCATGATTGAATTCAAATTCAGTGTGGCTGGTTGTGGATTATTTTCATTGGTCATTGGTCTGTTATCCTTTAGCATAAAATTGGTATAAAATTTGGATTTATCGAACAAATGAATTATACCATATACACAATCAATTGTTCTATTAAAATGTACATTAAATTCATTTTTACTAGCACGTTTTATCTAAAAAAATCAAATGTTCAATTTTCAGTCTATTAGATGTTTATCATAAACGATTAGATGCTATATCAAGTTTGCACCATTTACCTCTCATCCAACGTATATACAGCTATAGAGACAAACTAATCCCTCATTGTGTATAATAGGGATATAAACTGTGGAGTAGTAATATTATGCGTGTAATCGTTCATACAGGAAAAGGTGGCGTGGGCAAAACCAGCATCAGCGCCGCCACAGCCTTAAAATGTGCCGAGATGGGGCTTAAGACCATCGTCATCAGCACCGATACGGCTCATAGCCTAGCCGATTCCCTAGAAAAGAAAATTGGTCCAGAACCTGTCGAAATTTATCCCAATTTATGGGCGCAAGAAGTAGATGCCCGCTATTCAATGGAAAAATATTGGGGCAAATTTCAAGAATACATGGTCGCCATGTTTAGCAAGCAAGGCATTGATGATATTGTCGCAGAAGAAGTGACCATCCTACCCGGACTCGAAGAAGGCGCACATCTGCTGTGGATTAATCGCTATTTTGAAGAAAATTTCTTCGATGTCCTCATCGTAGATGCCGCCCCCACCGCCGAAACCCTGCGCCTACTCAGTTTGCCAGATGTCACCCGTTGGTGGGTGATGAAGGTGCTATCGCTCACACGGGGCATTGGACGTGTGATGCGTCCGATTAATCGGGTGATGGGGCGTGCCATGCCTGTTGTGCCAGACGATGAGGCGTGGAATCAGGTTAAGGTACTATTCGATACGCTGGATAAAGTGCGTGACCTCATGACCAACCCAGAAATCACCAGTATCCGCTTGGTGGTGAATCCAGAGAAGATGGTCATCAAAGAGACACAACGCACCTATACCTATCTAAATCTCTATGGCTATGCCACCGATGCTATCATCTGCAATCGCATCATCCCCGATGATGTGACCGACCCCTATTTCACCATGTGGAAAGCCCATCAGAAAGAAAATATCGCCTTCATCGAAGAAGCATTTGGTGGGTTAACCATGGTTAAAGCCCCCCTCTTTGGTGGCGAAATTTCGGGGTTAGATAAACTCCGCGAATTGGGCGAAATTCTCTATGGGGATAAAAATCCCACCGACAAAATGTTCACAGGCAAAACGCACAGCATCGAAAAAGATGAAAAAGACGGCAATTATAGCCTACGCGTCCCCCTGCCCTTTGTGGATAAAGATGATATGGATTTATATCGCTCACGCGATGAACTCACCTTGCGCGTCGGACCCTATCGGCGCAATATCGTTCTGCCTTATGCCCTATGGGACTTAGAGATTGCGGATGCCAAATTTGAAGAATCAACCCTCTGTATCCGATTCAGCAAAAATTGATAATTTCTCGGCTAATGGACGCGCTAATGGCGCGTCCGATACAGAACCGACCTTCCTCATGGCAGATATGACCCCCAACGGCACATCTGTCTATTTGCGTATCCCACAACATGACATCCATATAGACCCTTCTGCCGACCCATCCTTTTTGGATGAGCCAGAATATGTCCCACAGCCCACCTATCGCCCAAAAATTGACGGCGCGCCCACCCCTGCCGATAGCACCGTACAAGACCCCACCCACAAGGGGCGGTCTTTGCGCTTGCAATGGCGCTATTTCCGCATCCTAGTCTTTTCTGGATGGATGTTTTTGCGCGTGATGTTTTGGCAGATCTATGTCTATCGCTATTTCCCCAAATGGGTAGACAAGACCAATCTACGCCGATGGGTGGGCTATACCCGCGAATTTCGCAAATTTGCCATCACCCGCGGGGGAGTATTCATCAAATTGGGGCAATTTATTTCCACCCGTGTGGATGTTTTGCCAGAAGCGATTATCAATGAACTGAAATCGTTGCAAGATGAAGTGCCGACTATCAGCTTTAAGCGGATTTTGGCGGTATTAGAACGTGAATTGGGGGGCATTGGGGCATATGAATTTGTGGATGAAAAGCCTATCGCCGCCGCCAGTTTAGGACAAGTGCATCGTGCCAAGCTCAAAACGGGCGAAAAAGTGGTGGTGAAGGTGCAACGCCCCAATATCCGCGAAATTTGCTACACCGATTTAGCCGCCATGCGTGTTGTAGCGACTATCGCCATGCGCTTTCGCTTTATCTATAACCGTGCCGATGCGGTTGGTTTGGTAGAAGAATTTGGCAAGGTACTACTCGAAGAACTATCGTATAAGCACGAGACCTACAACGCCCAACGATTTTCTGCCATGTTTAAGGATATGGCGGGTGTGTATGTCCCGCATATCTATGTCGCACACTCCACCGACCATGTGCTGACCATCGAAGATGTGAGCAACATCAAAATTGACGACTATGACGCGCTAGAGGCGGCGGGTATTAACCGCAAAACAGTCGCCAAACGCCTGATGGATACCTATCTGCACCAAATTTTTAATCACTATTTTTTCCATGCAGACCCGCATCCGGGGAATTTATTCATCCGCGCCCTGCCCAACCCTGACCCCACCGAAGAAACCCCGTTTGAACTGATTTTCATAGATTTTGGCATGACGGGTTCACTAAGTCACGAAATTGCCGATGGACTTGTGACCACCCTGCACGCCGTACTCAATCGGGATGTGCGGGCGATGGTCAAGAGTTACGAAAAACTCGGATTTTTGCTACCAGGGGCAGATACAGACCGCATTATCGAAGCCACACAAGCGGCATTCGATGAAATTTGGGGTTTGAGCATGTCCGATTTACGCACGATGGATTTTAATAAATTGGCAGAATTGGGCGATGAGTTCAACGACCTCATTTTCGACATGCCATTTTATATCCCACAAGATTTTATCTATCTGGGGCGCACGGTGAGTATCCTCACAGGTATGTGTACCTTGTTGGATGAAAATTATAACCCGTGGTTTGAACTCATCCCTTATACCGATATTTTGCTGGCACGGGGCTTTGGCATAGATATTCCCAAAACATCCAAAAAAGCACTTGGCACAAATACTAACATGGGCATTATAGACCCGCGCACACTGGCAAGTGCCAACACCTTGCAAATTTTGTTCAGTGGCAACGGCGCACGCGCATTGCGAACATTGGCAGAAGAAATGATACGCCGTGTATTCCCCGCCATTCTCCGCACTGATGAAACCATGAAAAAGTTGCAAGCGGGCGAAATTCGAGTTATAGCCGAGATGAGTGTGGCACAGCGCCAACAATTGCGCCGAATCGAAAAAGAATCGCGCAATACCGGCCGTTCTGTGTTCTTTGGGAGCGTGTTTATCAGTGCTACCCTATTTTATGTGAATGGGGAAATCTGGCTGGCGGTAATCGGCTATGGCGTGTGTGCCATCACCTATATCACAGGGATATTAAAAGAGGCATAAGACCGCACTATGAATGATAAGACGATTTTCATCACAGGCGCATCTACAGGCATTGGGTTGGCGAGTGCAACCATGCTAATGGAACAACTATTTTGAATTCAAATGATTTTCAAATTTCAATGGATAAGCATTTTCAAGTCAATTATCAGCTTAAATCACCCCTATCCCCCCAGCCCCCTTATCCCCACTG
>DAOTUO010000311.1:0-27989 GCA_034436595.1 Anaerolineae bacterium
GTGCTTTATGGGCAATCATGAGACGTTTTAGGAGATTTTTACGTATAAGTAATGTCAACTGATTTTATTGACAAAGATGAATTTTTATATACAATTGTATATGCAGAACAAATATGCTTTTAGGGTAATCTAATGCAATTGACAGAACAACATATCATCGCCAAAAACGACCCTCGCTTTTCTGTCTTGGATACTGCCTGTTTCTTGTCGAAAAATCTGTATAACGCCACTCTGTTCGTCCTCCGTCAGCACTTTTTTGCCACAGGCAAAAGCCATTCGTATGAAACGTTGGCTGAAATGTTGAAATCTAATCCCGATTATTGTGCTTTACCTCGCAAAGTCTCACAACAAGTCGTGATGCAAGTCTGTGGGGATTGGAGCAATTTCTGGGCAAGTTTGCGGGAGTGGCAAAAAAATTCTCACAAATACACAGGGAAACCCAAACCACCTTACTATAAACACAAAACCAATGGACGCAACCGTTTGATATATACCGATCAAGCGATTAGCAAAATTGCCCTCAAAAAGAAAGGACTAATCGAACCGTCTCAACTCGGTATACAGGTCAAAACGGATAAAACTGCCATTGACCAAGTGCGAATCACCCCAAAAAAGACCCACTATATCGTCGAAATCGTTTATACGGTTGAGATGCACATCGCATCACCCGATGAAAATCGCATTGCCTCAATAGACATTGGTTTGAATAACTTAGCGACTGTAACTACAAACCAACCGGTTGTAAATCCGCTTCTGGTTAACGGCAGACCGCTAAAAAGTATCAACCAATTCTACAATAAGCGCATGGCAGACCTCAGAAGTAGACTTCCCAAAGGGCAATATTACTCTGAACAGATGGGTAAATTGACTGATAAGCGCAATCAGCGTGTAAAGAATTATCTGCATCACGCAAGCAGAATAATTATCCAATTTTTGGAACAGCACAAAGTAGGGATGCTCATCATTGGCAAAAATGACGGGTGGAAACAAGAAATTGGCTTGGGTAAGCGTAATAATCAGAATTTCGTACAAATTCCCCATGCTCAATTCATTGCCATGTTGACCTACAAGGCACAATTGATGGGAATTAAGGTGATTCTCACTGAAGAAAGTTACACCTCAAAATGTAGTTTTCTGGATGATGAGCCTATTCAGAAGCACAAAGAATATAAGGGTAAACGCCTCTACAGAGGTTTATTCCAAGCGCGTGATGGGCGACTTATCAATGCCGATGTGAATGGGGCATTGAACATCATGAAAAAAGTAGTCCCGAATGTGAAAGCAGACGGGATAGAGGCATGTGTAATGATGCCTGTGCGTGTGACACCGTTTCAACCCAAGAAGAACAAACCGTGTCACACCGTTGAACAAGTGGCATGTACATAAATGTACATAAAATTTGATACTATAATGAATTAGAATAGAGATATAGAAAACTCATATAAAAGATAAGGCGCATTACATGATTCGCTTTAAGGTCAAAAAACAAAATTATGCGTGGTTAGCGGGGCTAGGAATGCTCACTGTATTTGCCCTACTTTCCCCCAATATCAGCCCACTAGCGGGAATTTTGCTCATGGGAGCGTTGGGTGTTGCCATTGTAGGCACATTGGTGGATGTTACCAGTTCACAGCAGGCGCTTAGAACGATTCAAGAACGGGTGGCACGCAGTCGGTCTGGTCAGACACCCCAAGCACAAGAAGCCGAAGCCCGCGCCAAAAATCGTCCGCAATACCGTCCGATGTCCATTCGCATGATGGATGTGGGCATTATCGCTACCCAAGCCACCGATGCGGGTATCTCGATGCGCCGTGCGCGGACAGTCTCTAAAGATGATGATGGCATCCGTCCATTTATCATCCTCTATATCCCCTCAAGCATGGCAGATAGGCAAGCCACCATTCGCTACGAAATTAGCGACCATAGCGGAAAAGACCAGTATATCCACGAAACGCGGGTATTTTTGCGCGATGGCGATATGAACATCCTCGCAGAAAATCATCTGCCGATGTTCAACAATCCCGATATTACGGGCATGGGTGGCTGGGGTTTGCGCGTGTATGTGGATGGGGTGCTGATGGGTGTTCACGATTTTAATCATACCCTATCCGAAGCAGAACGCCGTCATCGGTTGTCTGGCAATGGCAATAAGTATGAACAGATGCCTCCATCGGATGGTGAAATGCGCCGTGCCGAAAAACGCCTGCGTACAGATGATTTAGATGTTCCTCTCAGTTTAGAAGACCTCATTCGTCAGCAATCTGATAAAAAAGGGAGTGTGAAATAACCGCATGTGGTTTTTTTGGTGGAATGGACGAAGTGGCGGGGCGCGATTTTTCTGGGGAATTTTCTTCTTATTTTTCATGATGAATTTGTTGAGAGGCGGATTTATCCCGCTGATCATAGTTGCAATCATGACTATGATGATCATCAATGCTATGCGTAGGAATTCGCAGATGACAGATAACACGCCAGAAAACCGCGAGCAAGGCAAATCTCGGTCACGCCGTGTTGAGGTAGGGCAACGTCCGCGCACTGTCACCACGCAACCCGCACCTATGCCCATCGTAGAAGAACCCGCCCAAGAACATGCCATAAGCGCCGCCCGTGCTGTGGGAATTAATCCTAGAACTGCCTCTATCATGCCGATTGATATTGGCGTGGTCGCCTATCATGGTGACGAAACCACCGTTCACCGCACATGGCGCGTGAGTGATGATGCAGAGGCATTGCAACCCTTCATCAATCTACGGGTCAAACAGGCGGCACGCGGACGGCTACGTTTTGAAATTCGTGATGAGATGGGCGCGATGGTCTTTTTTTATGAGCGCGATTATTCGTTATCGGTGGGCGAAAATCTGATGATGCCCCCTGCCCGTATGCCCATTGACCAATCATCCGATAAAGGTGGCACATGGACATTGCGTGTGCTGGGCGATAATTTGCCCCTCGCAGAACATCAATTTAAATGGCATGAGGCGGGAAGTAAGGAAATTGCGACCAGTATCGGCGCAGATGGCGAAATTAGCGAGGATATGCGTGTGGCACTCGCTCGCACTCGCCTAGACCACATGAGCCTAGACGAATTGTTAGGCAATGACGATGATAATCAATCCACACAAAAACGGATGTAACCCATGCAAGGTATCAATCATATTATTGTCCGTGATACTGTGGCATATATTATGGGGCATGATTATCTGAAGGCAGAAATGGTAGCGCGAATAGTTGTGGATGGCGACCATCCGATTGCATCCGTCATGGAGCATTATGAACTAACCTACGCAGAAGTCCATTCGGCGCTTGCCTATTATTATGATAATCAGGCAGTGTTAGATGAGGCTCATCACAAGAAATTGGCAGATATTCATGCCTCTGCCACCACACTAAGCCAATTTAAGGAAAAACTGGCAAATAAAAAGTGATTAACGCACCTGCACAAAATTGACCACAGCCACGTTTTGGTCACATTCCTCGCGGGTAAAGACTTGGAATGGCTCAGAAACAGGGTTATTGGCGCTATCGAATAATTGAATCCGATAACTACGGATGCGCGGTGTGCTACCCAGTGCCAATTCAAATCCCCCTGCCCCCAAATTCAACGATGACCCACTATTCACCACCACATTGAGGCGGGTGGGTTCTTCTATATCGGCAATTTGCACCGCATACCCGTCTAATGGCTCACCTGTTAACCCTGTCACTGTCCCCGCGATACTCGACCAATTGCACCCGCGTCCGTTGGCATTGGGGATGTATAGCACACCCGCCTCGCTAATAGTGAAGGGTTTATCACCAGTGGGGGTATCCATCGGCTGGACGATAATCGGTTGATTGTTTTGCGGGATAACCACCGCATTTTGCGCCGATGGCGTGATGATAACCGTGTTATTCGATTCAGCCTGCGCGGTAGCGGTTTGATTGGCATAAAACGCCGATAGCGCCGCCATATCGGGTGTCCATGTCACTTCGATGAAGGTCGTCGCGGGTGGCAATGGATTGAGCGATGACCATGGGTCACGCCAAATACTGACAAATACCACGCCCAGCGCGATGGTCGCTATCATAAACATCAATGCAAAAATATCATGATACCACTTGCCATAGCGCCGTTCCCGTTTTTTGGGGTTGGGGGCAATATCGGGTGTTGGCGCGTAAGCATTTTTTGGCGCGGAGGATACTGGTGATGTGGCAGTAGGCGAAAAAGACAATGATGGATAGCGTTCTTGGGTATCCACTTTAGGGAGAGACATTTTAGGTGATGATGATACAACAGGCATAGGCGTTGGTGCTGGAATATCCACAGGCGGGGTTGATGTTTGCTTGGTATCTTCCACAGCGAACACTTCATCGGCAAAACGCGCCAAATCGGATAAATTGGCATCAAAATCCAACGAAAATAGCTCTGTAGGCAATTCTGGCGTATTGAGTTGAGTATCTTCTACCAATCCCTCTGTGGGACGGGTATCACCCACCTCATTATCACCCTCTATGGGGAACAGTGAGGTGAGTTTATCCAATTCTTTTTTACGGTCTTTGCGCCCAACACGGCGGATATTGCCCGTGATGTTATCATCATCACCCATAGGTTAACGGTCTCTGGTTTGAATAAAGCGGACAACAGCGCGATTTTGGGCGCAATCACCAGGGAAGGTCACGCGGATATTATCAGAAATAGCCGTGCCACCCGCCGATTCCACGCGCACAAAATAGGTACGTGTGCTGAGAATATTGGCGACCTGAATTTCCCAACCAGATGGGTCTCCTAACAGGGTATTTGAGCCTGTATTGGCAATTTGCTCAAAATCGCCCGTATCACTAAATACGCGAATCCGATATTGCTCCACCACAGGTTGCCCATCTTGTTGCATCACACTGCCATTGAAACCCGTCCATGCACATCCGGCAGTGTTGGCATTGGCGACAAATTCGATTTCGCTCCGCAGCGCAAACAAAAATGGTGATAGGGTCGGTGGTAGGGTTGCAGTTGGACCACTCGGTGTTTCTGTGGGAATCGGTGTGAGGCTGGCTTCTGGGGTTGGGGTCATACTGGGTGTATCGGTAGGACCTGGGGTGTTGGTGATGGTCGGTGTGAGCGATGGCGTGAAGGATGGTGATGGTGTTACCGTCGCGGTTGGGGTGAATGTTGGCGTGCCAACGATTTGCAACGCCGCCCTATCGCCCACAAAACGCGCAGAGGTCGGTGACGATTGAATCCAACCAGACCCACCATCGGGCAGACGAACTTCGTACCAATCGCCATTGACTGTAACCCCAATAATTTCGAGGGTTGTGCCTTCAGAAAACTCGCCCAATATGTCTGATGAAAAATTGGGTTGGCGATAAACCGATACTGCCCGCGACACCTCTGCAAGTGGGGTTGCAGGCGTGAATGTGGGGGTAATGGTGGCGGTGCTGGTCTCTGTGGGCAACACAACCGCCGTGGGGAGCGAGGCAAGATTGACCGTTTCGACTGGAGCAGGCTGAATCATCAACACCACCACCGTAATAATCGTCCCAATGGCGAGAAGAAAGAATAAAAAACTGAGGAAATTATAAATTCCAGAGGTACTTGATTTTTTCATAGATATTTATCCCGAAATAAGGCGTACTGCAACAAAAGTACCCCATCCTAATGTCAACAACAAAAAGACCATACTCAACAAGTTATAGAGGCGTACTTGTGTTTTTTTCATCGGTAAAAATCCCTTACTCATTCAAAAAACGTTCAATGACAGCAACGGTGTATTGGCTATTGAGCCAAGTTTCAAACTGATTGCGACTTTCTTGCACACTCTCACTATCAGAGGCGGCACGGGTGCGAGTTTCTAGTACCTCCACTATATGATACCCTAATTCAGTCAGAAAGGGGTCACTAATCGTATTCAGTGGCAGGGATAGGGCAAATTCTGCCAATTGTGGCACAATCAGCACATCCGCCGTAAACCATCCCAAGTCGCCACCATTTTCGCGCGTGGTCACATCCTTAGAATATTCTGCCGCCATCTGCCCAAACTCGGCATCGCCATTTCTGAGCAATGTCGCCAAAGATTGCGCCAGACCAATTTCATCCACCAAAATATGACGGGCGTTAATTTCTAACACACTGCCCACTACGGGTTGGATAATTTGTGCCTGCACCTTTTGGGTGATAAGGCTATCGCGGGTAATGAGGCGGTACTCGGCTTCGGTCTCAAACTGATTTTCTGTTAACCAAGATTGCCATGCCACATCATCTAGCACTAAGGCACGGAGTTCAGCGATTTCTGCCGAAATTTCGTCTTCGGTGACAACGATGCCCATTTGGGTGGCGGCTTGGTTGATGATGGCTTGTTCGATGAGGGTATTTAGCACCAAATCGGCAAAGGCATCATAACTGGTGGTCGCACCCAATAACGAATTACGCGCCACGGCACGGTCAAATGCTGTTTGAGTGATTTCTTCCCCATTCACACGCGCCACAATGGGGATGCCATTGGCATTGAGGGGTAGCGATGGCACAAGTGCTTGTGCAGATAAGGTTTCTGCTGGGCGGGTGATGGGCGGTGGGGTTGCCGTCCCGCTAGAACATCCGATAAGGGCAAAGAGGCTCATGAGCCAAATACACCCGATGCTATGATGATAACGCAGTATCACACAATCTTCCTTTGATAATCGTCAATAAATCACCTGCTATTATGCAATTGGTTAGGCTTTGTGGCAAGTCGAGATTAAAAAATGCTATAATAACGGTATATCAACAACGAGGAGAAACCCCAATGCCCAACTGGACAACTTTCGAGGCATTTCTTAGAGAAGCACATGCCACGCCCACCGACCATCGTCAAACCCTAGTAGATACCCTCCTGCGAGAACGTATTTATTGGCCCTGGGTGAATGACAATATGGTCACATTCATCTATTCTGCGCCCAACACCGTCCGCGTTGCGCTCAATTTGGATACCATTAAATCAGACCCACCGTTTGCATCGCTAGAACGGCTTGAAGGCACAAGCCTGTTTCATGTCACGCGTCAATTTGAGCGTGATGATTTGCTCGATTATCTGATGGCAGTCAACGACCCCATGACTCCACTCGCCCAGGAACGCGATATTGTGCGGCGAATAGAACGGTTTTGGCGCACCGACCCGCGTAACCCCGCCAAAATTGTCACAGGGCAAGCCGATGTGTCGGTGGTGCGCCTAGAACATGCCCGCCCCTTCCCCGATTGGAGCAAACTCAACCGTGTGCCACGCGGAAAAATTCATAACCACACCATCAGTAGCAAGCAATTGGGCTTTGATGACCGTCAACTATGGGTCTATACCCCACCCGATTATGACGAAACGTTTGATAAAGAGTATCCCATGTTGATTTTGCAAGATGGTCAATGGATGTTTGGGGCGTTGCAAATTCCCCAAATGGCGGATGCACTCATCAAACACGGGGTATTAGAACCCATCATCATTGTGAGCAAGCACAGTGGCAATCAGCAAGACCGCATTAAAAATTATGTGAGCAACGATAAGCATTATAATTATCTGATGTTGGAATTATTGCCATTTATGCAAGCCAATTATCGGGTAGATGCCACCAATTTGGGTATTGGCGGGGTATCTGCGGGCGGGATTGCGGCGGCACATGCGGCGCTCAAAAATCCGGCTGTGTTTGAGCGTATCATCATGATTTCGCCCCCACTGGGCAAAGGGATTGCCCAAGACGAATTACGCAAATATAAAGACCGTTTTGAAAAAGCCAAAAAATTGCCAGAGCGTATTTTCCACGCCGTTGGACGTTATGAATCACGCTCACGCTTTTTATTGCCCTCACAGGTATTGAACGCCGTATTGAGCCAACGCGATGATGTGGCATATCACTATACCGAAATTGGCAGTGGACACGGGCTAGTGGCGTTTCGTAGCGTTTTCCCAGAAGCGTTGCAATGGGCGTTCCCTGGGCAAGTTAGCGTATAGAAATTTAAGGCAACGCCAATTTTACCCATACGGGGATGTGGTCAGACCCCGCGTTTTCATGCCAGACCCGCGCCTCTTGTGCGATGAGGGGCGCGTTATAAAACACATAGTCTATCCGCACAATAGGAATCCCCTCCCCAAAACGAAAGCGTCCCAAATTATGTAGCCGATAGGTAAACCCAATCCCCTGCCCAATCTGGGCATAGGCATCACTAAAATGCGCTGTGACCTGCTCATAACCATCGCTAAGAGGGGTCATATTCCAGTCACCCGCTAGGATGATGGTTTCCCCTGCTTCTCTATCGGCATCTGCCAGCATCAAAACGGCATCTATATCTTGTTGACGCAAAGCAAATCCCCGCCCCGTGAGTGGACTCATGGTATGCACGTTATACAGCACAACGGTTTGGTCACCCACCCGCAACAAACAGCGTTGATGCTGAAAGACCACCCGAAACAGGCGACACGCCTCTAATGGATAACGACTCAATATGCCCATGCCCGGTATGCCACCCGCATGAAATTCGCTATACGGATATTCATCGGATAATTCACGCGAGAGGGTCTCTGCAACATCTGTGCCAAATTCTTGCAACACGACCACATCGGCATTGGCTTCATCAATAATCCGCACAACCCCCTCATGATTTCTGCCATTTGCCAAGAGATTATAAGTGAGGATGGTGATAGACGTTGCATCTGTGGGGACAGGTGGCGCAGATTTTGGCAATATGGCGGGGATTGTCCATAGCGCCCATGCGATGACACAGGGCAACAGCATGGCAACAATTCCCCATCGGCGCAGAAATAAAAATATTGGCAACAAGACCAACGTGCCAATCATCATAAAATAGAGGGTGGAATTGGTGAAGGCGACAATATCGCTAGTAGATTCTGACATAAACAGATGGATAAACAAGCTAATGAGGATGCTCATGGCATACGCGCCAGAAACTGCACGAAACGCGAGATAAAACACACCCACCACAAAATGCGGTGGCTTTTGGGAATTCGTCATGAGATTATTTTCTGTCATAGGTTTTTGGGTTACACGCAAAGGGCGCAACCAAATGCGCCCTTCTGCATATAAGGGATAAATCCTTATCGGATATTTAACGTAAACTACGGGGGTCTAGGGCATCGCGCAAGCCATCACCAATAAAGTTGATGGATAGCACTGTGAGCGTGATAAAAATTCCGGGGAACAACCACATCCACCAATAGCGGGCAATATCGCCCTGTGCGCGGTTGAGGATGTTGCCCCACGTAGCAGTCGGTTCTTGCACGCCAAATCCCAAAAAGCTGAGATAGGCTTCGGTGATGATTGCCCCACCGACACCCAATGTCGCAGACACCACAATGGGCGCGATACAATTGGGGAGGATATGCTTAAAGATGATTCGCATATCGCTTGCACCGAGTGTTTTTGCCGCCACCACAAATTCTTGTTCTTTGAGCGAGAGGACAAGTGAGCGCACAATGCGCGACAAGCCCATCCAGCCTAATAGCCCTATGATAAGTATGATGACTATCACCGTCGTACTCAACTCTCGCCCCAATATGTTCATGGTACTCGAATTGCGTGAGAGCGAATTAGAGAGGAGCAATAACAAAATCAGCGAGGGAATCGCCAGCAATGCTTCTACAATCCGCATGAGCAATGCGCCAATCCAACCGCCAAAATAACCCGCGATTAGCCCAACGATTGTGCCAAGCGAGATAGCAATCGCTACCGAGGTGATACCAATCATCAACGAAATTTGTCCACCATACACCATACGGATAAACAAATCGCGTCCAACTTGGTCTGTCCCCATAATATGACGGAAACGCGATAAGAAGCTATTCGATGCCTCGACTCTGGCTTCTGCCACCGCAATTTGGTTGAGGCGGGTGATGACATGATGCACACGACTATCTTGAAATTCTTTGCGGAAATTAGACAGCGCCGTAATTTGTTCATCGCTCAAATTGGGGAATGTGCTACGGGCTGTATCTAAATTGAGGTTATTAGGTGTTGGGTAACGGTCTAGGTTGTCCGTCCACACCCCATAAGAACGCATCCCCTCAATCCATGTGAGCAATTGCATTTGTTCAATCGGGAAATTTTCTGGCACTTGGTCGTTATATTTCGATGCCGATTCAACGCCATTAAAAATCGTGGTTCTTTGGTCACTGGTCAACAGACCCAATTCCACCGATTTATCCACCAACCCTTGCACCGTCTCTGGTGAAATTTCCAACAGACGCTCAAAAACGCCTTCTGTGGTCAATGTGACTTGGGTCAGATTAAAACGACTTTCGGCAATGGCATATTTATCGAGTTCTGCCATGATTTGGTCTGCGCCCAATGCCCGAAATTCGGCTAAATAATTGACACGCAAATCAATGACTTCATCGGTGACACCAAATTCTTGGGTGGCACGACCCGAATTTTGTGCGCGGAGACGCGAGATATTATCTGGATTAAAGCGTTGCAACGATACCCAAAACGTATCATTGGCGAGGTTTGGATTGCTCACCCCAACAGTTTGTACACGGGTTAGGCGCAATCCTTCAAAAATTTTGAGCGTCCGAAGCAGTTCTTCATCTTCTGTGGCGGTATCAAAGCGATTGGAATTGGGCGTGCCTTCCAAAATCAGGTCGCGGTCACGCTCGGTAATCATCTGATACAAAACCGCCTCATCCAATAAGGCAATGGCTTGGTCATAGCCAACTAATCCCACCAAAAGGGGGATTTCTGTCGCTTCTAAGATGGGAGCCTCGTTATATAGGCTTTCGAGGGTTGGCGCAACAAAAGGCACAGTGGGGTCTGGGGTATTGCCTTCACGCTCGGTATAGACAAACGCCCCAATAATGAGGAATGCCACAATGCTACCCATAATGATTGACCCCAGCACCGCCATACGGTGCTTCAGAAAGCGCCGCATGATGAGGCTAGACATAGACTCTGCTTTGGCATGTTTGGTCTCTGAAGATAATTTGGCGATACCATTTGGTGTTGTAGATACATCGGTCATAGGTGTCGCTCCTTAAGAATACCGTACACGCGGGTCGAGAACCGCATATAAGACATCGGCAATAAGTTGAAATAAGACAACCGCAATCGCCAACATCAACACAAAGGTGATGACAACGGCATAATCGAGTCGGTTGAGGCTTTGAATATATAATGTTCCCATACCGGGCCACGAGAAGATTTGCTCTGTGACCACCGCCCCCGCCAAAATGAAGGGGATATCGAGTGCCATGAGGGTAACAAGTGGCAAAGACGCATTTTTTAGGGCATGGACATAGGTGATGCGGCGTTCTCCCAAACCTTTGGCGCGGGCAGTCCGAACATAATCGGAATTGATAACCTCCAACATGCTGGCACGTACAAAACGGCTATAACCAGCGATACTGATGGCGGCAAGGCAGAACACGGGGAGTATCATGTGACGAATTAAATCGCCAATGGAATAGTCTGTGTTGACGCTATACATTCCTTGTACGGGCAAATAGGGTAAGCCCCATTTGCGGAATTGTACGGCAAAAATATAAACTGCCAGCAATGCCACTAAAAAGATAGGCATCGAGACAAGGATAAAAGAAAAGGTCGTGATGATATTGTCAAAAATGGAATATTGGCGAATCGCCTGAAAGATGCCCAAACTAAAGGCAACAACAACAATCACCAAATAAGAGCTAATGCCCAATAATAAGGTGTTGGGGAGGGCTTCACCAATAACATCTATTACAGGTCGCCCGCGTGCGATGGACATGCCAAAATCGCCACGCAAAATACCTTGATTGTTGTTTTGTTGAAAAAACACCCGATAGCATTGCCCGTCTTTAACCAGAGTGGTCTGTTCTCTGCCATCGGATAATGCAACAGTGACGCGCTCCCCTTCTGGGATTTCGACACCATAGCAGGTGTTAGGGGCGACAATAGTGGTATCTGAAACAGGTAGTTCCAACTCACGGGTATACCAATCATCACCGATGAGCCAATGGACGAATTGCATCGGTAGGGGGTCATCTAAACCATACTGAGCGCGGAGTAACAATTTGTCCGACTCGGTGATGCGCGGGTCTAATGCCAATTCTGCTAAGGGGTCGCCAGCGGCTTTGAGCAAAAAGAATACAATAACGGTGATAATAATTATAAGGGGTATCGCCTGTAATAGACGGCGAAGAATATACTGTCCCATAAGTTAGTGCCTCATCATAAACGGGTTATAGACTCATTGTTTCTAATTTGATAAGGACACAGCAACGCCGTGTCCCTTTGGGTAATGCTATAAAGGGTAGGTTATTCCCTACCCCTTTGATATTTCACAAAAACTAGCTGGCTGGTGTCCAGAATTCCACACGGTTGAAGTAGTTGCCAGTCAACACACCCATTTCGAGCATCGAATCGGGGTTGAATTTGGCGCTATTCACGGCATAGAAGGTGTTACGTGGGAACAAGCCGTGCCAGAATTGACCTTCACTGAGGAGGCGTGAGGCACTGAAATAGAGTTCTTCACGAGCGGCAGCATCAACAGTTGTGGCGATGGGTTCTGCCAACGCATCAAATTCTGGGTTGCAGAAGCCATAACCATTACCACCACCTGGGATGCGAATTTTGTCGCAACCGAACCAGTAGAGGTCGCCCAAGTTGGGGCTGAGTGGGTCAAAGCTCAGAGCAAACACGGTCATGTCGAAATCGCCTGTAGAGATAATACCGCGTTGTTCAAAATCGGCAAACAAGACGGTTGCTGGCACACCAAAGAATTGGAGTGACACGCCAATTTCTGCCAAGTCTGCTTGGATAAGGGTGTAGAAGTCCAAACGAATTTGGGCAGTGGTGGTATAACCACGGAGGATGAATGGATTACCTGCGCCATCATCGAGCAAACCATCGCCATCGGTATCGGTCCAACCTGCGTCGGCAAATAAATCGAGGGCGAGGTCTGGGTCATAGGCGAGTGCTTGCACATCATCAGGCACCCAGTTGGGGTGAATGTAGTTGGCAGGAACAGTGATGCCAAGTGTTCCATCGGGGTCGAGCAAGGTGGTGATATATTTTTGACGGTCAAGTGCATGAACCAACGCCATACGAACATTCACATCAGCCATTGCTTGAGAAGCAGGGCTGGAGTTGATGGGGAGGGAGTTGAGCCAGAGGGCATCTTGGAACACGCCTGGGGTAGACCATGTGGTCACATCGGTAAGTGCGTTGTATGCACCAGCTTGGTCAACTGACCAGTTGAAAGCGAGGTCAATGTCGCCAACTTCGAGCGCATTACGCATTTGGGCGGTGTCGGTGATGAAACGGGTGACAACGGTGTCAATGGCTGGGGCTTGTTCCCATTCATTGATGCCCCAATTGGAGTTGCGGGTGAAGGTAACTTGTTGACCAACGTTCCATTCAGAGAAGACGTATGGACCATAACCAACAAAGCCAGCTACGCCAGCAGGTGCCATAAATTCCATTTCTTCCAATTTCAAGCCACTGTCAAGCAATGGGGCGATGACATGGGCGGGCCAAGCACAGGTTGGGGTAGCATCCACGAGGTAGTCGGGGAATGGTCCTTTGTAAGTGACAACAAAGGTGGTATCGTCCACAACTTCAAAGGTGTCTACTTGTTCCAAATAAGTACCACGTTGAAAACCACCGGTGGTTTCATCGGTAAGGAGGCGATGACCCAACGCGCAGTCGGCGGTGGTGATGGGGGTGCCATCTGACCACAGCATACCAGAGCGCAGGGTGTAGGTGACTTGGGTTGAACCAGATTCGGTTGAAACTACGGCACCATTTTCAACGGTAGGAATTTCGGTAATCATGACTGGGGTAATTTCGGCATTATTGCCATAATAAGCAAGAATGTCACGTTGATAGAAGTTTGCCAAGTAGCTGGCAAATGCCATGTCGCTCACAGGTGAGAGCAAGCTGGGTTCTTGTTCCCAACCAATAACGATGGTAGAACCTTCTTGGGCAGAGACAACACGTACGCCGATGATTAACATCAACGAGAGTGTTAGGCTCAATGATACGATACGGAACAATTTTTTCATGCAATTCCTCCTAGAATCAAAAAAATTTTTATCAAGGATATGTTTGTTATCCTGCTGTCAATGCCACATTAACGAATGTTGCATTGATTGCGATTGAGAGAATAGCACAAATTGGTGACAACTGCAAATCAATTGTGGAGATTTTTGGGGAAAATAATGATGTTTTGCTACAAAACTTTAAATTCCGTGTAAATTGCACAAACGCCGATAGTTAATGGAAACGTTTCAGATATAAAAACACGGTTGTTAGACACTTTCTACAACCGTGTTTGCGCTTCCATTAGTCAATTTCTACAAATTAGACTTTTTCGCCGATAGTTACGGGAATTTCTTGCACCTGTCCGCCACGCACGACCTTTGCCATCACGGTCTTGCCAATGCGATTTGCATCGTTCAAAACGGCGTGTAGAGCATCTAAATGCGGAGTTGGATGACCATCTAAAGCCACGACCACATCGCCCATAAATAGGCTACTTTTTTCTGCGGGACTATCCGTCTCGACAGACACCAACATTAAGCCTGTCTCCAAATTTAACACGGCAGAAATGGCACTAGGCAGACGGACAGCTTGCAATCCAACGCCCAAATAACCCCGTTTCATCTTGCCATGTGTTAAGAGTGTGTCAACAATCGTGTGGATGCGGGCGGTGCTAATCGCAATGCTTTCGCCACGATTAAACCCACTGGTATTCATCCCCAACACTCCCCCATCACCACTGACCAATGCCCCACCCGAAAATCCGGGGTACATCAACACATCGGTCTGAATAAAGCCGTCCATATCGCCTGTGCCAAGTGCGCTAATCACACCCAATGTCGCTTGTACCGATGTGGCGGGTTTGCCAATGGCAAGGACAAGTTGCCCCACACGCGCCACCGTCCCAAATGTGACAGGTGATAATTTTCCGTTCACGCGCAATACTGCCACATCACTGCTATTATCGCGTCCGACCAATGTGGCATCGTGGGTCGTGCCATCGGCGGTGACAATTTTGATGCCTTCATCTTTGGTGATGACATGGCTGGCGGTGACAATCACATCATCGCGCCACACAATGCCTGTAGCGCCCATGCGCTTGCGTCCTGCGACGGTGACAATACCTGTGGCTGTGGCTTCGGTCACATCCGCCATGCTGTCTGATAGTTGCTTAAAAAATTCACTCATGATATTTCTCCATTTCTGTAATCGCTATCTATTAGGATGCCACAGATAGCCCATGCACCACATCATGCTTTGTGTGGGGGAGATGCCCACCCGTTTGGGTAGGGATGATTATAGGGCGAGTGTCGCCAGATTATATCCGCCCTCGCTCAAAATGGCTTGATTGCCTGTGGCGGGGTTATCATCGGCATAAATAGGCTTATTTTGTCTGCGAGCAAACTTGACAGCGTGCATTGCCCCACCATCGGTTTTTGTCTGCATCACAATAAGCGCCTTAGACATACCAACAATGAGCCGATTGCGCCCCACCAATCCCCATGCACTCACATTTGTGGTTGGTGATACCTCACACATCAATGCACCGCCTTGCTCCAAAATAGCCCGCCCAAGCGCGTGATGATGGGGTGGATAGACATTCAATACCCCACTGCCCAAAATGCCTACGGTGCGCCCTGTGGTGATGGTGAATGTACCAAGATGGGCGGCGGCATCTATGCCTTCTGCCAATCCACTGACAACCAAATGCCCCTTCTGTGCCATTTCTTGGGATAAGCGGATTGTTTCGGTGCGTTTTTGGGGATGTGGTGTGCGTGTCCCAACAATCGCATAGGCGGTGGGGTTTTTCCAGACCGATGGATTGCCCGTCACAAAAATGGTTGGTGGTGCATCAGATAATTCCCGCCATGCTTGTGGATAGGCTTCAGAATCCCATGTGAGGATATGCACACCCGCCACTTGCCATTGATGAATATCGGTAGCAAGTGCCTGAAGGTCTATGGCGCGAATATTGTTGGCAACCATATCGTTAATGCCATTAACCAATTGTAACTCGGTTGCCGACACACCTAAAATGGTGTTTATATCGCCAAAATGATTGAGTAACCGCCGTAATCTTACCCCACCAATCCCCTGACACAGGCTTAACCCCACCCATGCGACCAAAGCATCGCCCATGTTTTATTCCTCTTCATAATACTCGGCTAATGAAAGCAATATGGCATTCATATAGGTATTCACCTGACGGAGCAATGTCGCCCAATCGTGTGGACTGCGTGGCAAGGTCACTTCTGACCATGTGAGGACAGAGTTGATGATAAACTCGCTAAAATAAAAAAATCCACGCATGGCTTGGGGCAAGGTGAGGGCATCGGCGCTCAATGCCGATGCATAATCTTTTCCAAGACGAATCGCAGAAGCGAGTTGGTCATCTTTTGCGCCTTCTGCCAAATACCCTTTTAATCCGTCCAAAATTTCGCGCCCCAAAATACGCATGGTGTGGCGGGTTGGCTCTTCCATGCCCGTATACCATGTTTGTTTTGCCAATGCACCGTCTCCGACCTCCATACGGGCTTGTCCGAGTGCATTTTGGAGGATGAGTTGCACCTCGATGGGCTGAATGTGGTCTGGTTGAGAGAACTTGGTCAAATCGCCGCGCAAAAAACGCCGATGTCCGCCTGCGGTGCGATTTGAGGCGATTTTGCCTTCATCTGCCCAATTTCGTACCGTAGCGGGATGCACACCCAATAATTCGGCGGCTTGTTTGAGACTAATCCATTCACTTTTTTCGGTCATAATGCGATATATTCCCCTTATGTCATGGTTGTGTTCTCACATTATTCTACACTGATTTGCTCATGAAATAAAAAAACAGGCACGAGTTGCCTGCCTGTTTTTATCTAACACCTGTATGTTGTATCGAATACTTAGGGGGCGGTGCTGGCAGTCTCGTTTGTTGCCAAGCTATTTAACACCTGCACGGCAATCAGTTGGGCTTGACGGGCATCGTTGATAGCACCTGCGAGTACCCGCGCCGATTCTTGTGGGCTATGGAAGCCTGTGCTATTTTCTGATGAGATAAAATCCCAACGCATGGACGCGAGTCGGTGAAAATTGAGGGCTTCCGCGAGTTGTTCATCGGTTGCGCCTGCATTTTTGGCTTCGACAATGGCATCTATCGCATCGAGTAAGGCTTCTTCTGAAGCACGCAGTAATGTTGCGGTGTTGTCTTGAATGGTAGTGATGCGGGCTATCAGATCTTCTTCTGGAAAATTATGGCAGGTTTGGCACGCGGCATTAATATTCACCAATGGGCTACGCACCCAATGGTCGCTAATTTTGATACCGCCCTCGCGGATATAGGGCATGTGACAATCGGCACACGATACACCAGAGCGAGCGTGCAAGCCTGTGCTATACAGTTCATATTCGGGATGTTGCATTTTGAGCATGGGCGCATTGGTCTCTGCATGTTGCCAATCGGTAAATCCGACTGTCGTATAATATGCCTCGATATTTTCCATCGTGATTTGCAGACGATTGGTGCCTTCTTGCACGGTTGCGCCTTCTGTCCATGGGAAGGTCAGAATTTTGTTGTCACCCGCAAAATAATATTCCACATGGCATTGAGCGCACACATAGGAGCGCATTTCTTGACGGGTAGCATCGCGCCAATCAATCCCATTTGCCGCCAACGCATTAATCAAGCCCGGGCGGGTGAGCCGTAGCGACATATCTACAGGGTCATGACAATCTGAACACGATGAACCCGTATGCAGGTCATCCACCAATTCATTGTAGGGGGTGCGGTTAAATTCTTCCCATCCCATATCGGCAATCATGATAGGGGCTTCTGCGGCATGACAATTGATACATGCCCCAGGTTGGTTGCGTGGGGCTTGCACCCGTTGACTATTTTCTTGGTCGGTTTGGGCATAAAAGTGACCGCGTTCTTCGTTGTGGTCAATACTAAAGGCATATCCTGCCCAAATGCGAATCATCGCAGGATACCGCTCTAATTTGCTATAATTATCTGACCCGCCATACGGTGTTTGACCATAATCTTGTTGGGTCATCATAAAACGGTCATAGTGAATCGGAAAATTTTTGCCCCATACTTCAGGGTCTATCTCATTTTCGCCAATAGCGACAATTTGCAAGGGATATTGCAAAGACTCTACTTGGCGCGTGGTGATATTGGCGAGCAACGCACCAATGCCCACGCCCACCAAGACCAATCCTAAAAAGACAAATGCAAAAATGGCTCTACGTGCTGTTTTTGACATATTCTACTCCTAAACAATTAATCGCGGGTGTTATGACCAATGCCCGCATGACAAGTTAGGCAATCTGGCGTGTTATCGTGTGTGGGTGCAATCATGCTAATAGCGGTCTCATGACACGCCACACAATTGTCGCGCACGACATCGGCATTAAAATCTCGGATGGTGATATTTTCTTGATAAGTATCAAATGTAAACGCAAAACTATGATTAAACCCATTGAGTCCTTTCACAAACCATTTTTCTGCAAAAGACCCATGAGGCACATGGCAATCGTTACACACCGCCACCGCCTTATGAGATGAATGTTGCCATGCGTCATATTGCTCGCGCATGACATGGCAATTCACACAGCCTGCGGGGTCATCTAGGAGATAGGAATAGCCTCTGGCATAGAGGAAGGTGTATCCACCCAATCCCAACAAGATACATCCCATCCCAAATGCGACCAAAAACAAGCTGATGGGCAGTTTAGATCGTTTTTTTTCTTGAATCATGCCCAATCTCCGCAATATAGCTAATTAGATTAGTACCAGATTAACAAAAATAATCATGACGGTGTTTGATATAAATCAAGTTTGAATCATGATTTTCATCACTAGTGGGATATGATGAGGTAGGGCATAGTTAAGTAGAGGGAGATTACTATGCAAAAATTATTATTAGACACGGTTTTATCAAAATTACCGCTATTCTCAAAATTACCCCTGTGTGCTGTTGATGAAATGATCGCCATTGGCAAAATATTTACGTTAACACCCAACCAAACCCTATACTATAAGGGAGACCTTGCCACCTCGTTTTATATCATCCTCACAGGCGGGATTCGGTTGATAGATTACACCCCAGAGGGACGCACGGTGCATATTAAAATTTATGGGGTGACTGATTGTTTTGGGTTAATGGCAATTTCTGGGCAATATCCACATAACCACTCCGCAGAAGCCATTGAAGAAACTCGAATTTTTGCCATTAATGGGGCATCTGTGCGCCACCTTGCCCTCACCTACCCCGAAATTGGTCTGGCGGTGATTGATGCGCTGGTAGGGCATGTGCATGAAGCCCATGCGCGGGTCGCCAAGCAATTTTCTGAGCGGGTAGAGCAACGGCTCGCCACCGCCCTGCTCCACTATGCCCAAAAGTTTGGCGCAACAATTGACGATGGCGTGTCGCTGAATATCGCCATCTCGCAACAAGCCCTTGCCGATTTTGTGGGGACAACACTCGAAAGCATCAACCGTACCCTAAGCCAATGGGGAAAAAACGGATGGGTGCGTGTGTCTAGGGGGCATATTGACCTGCTCAATATTGCGACCATCAACGCCATTAACAACGGGGAATCTGTGGCATAGATGACGTGCTACAAATACCCGTGTTCACTGTACCAATCATACGTCTCTCGCAGGCTTTGGCGCATATCTATTTGGGGATTGCCCAATTCGCCACACGCCTTGCGACAATCGAAATAGGCTTTCCGCACACCCATGCGTGTCTGTACTGCATCTACAGGGGTATCAATGCCCCGCTTACGTAACCAGTCTATCATTTGGGCGGCAATGGGGATGATAAAATCGGGCAACATAATGCGTGGGCGCAAAACACCGACTGCCTCTGCTATCATCGCAAACCACAGGCTATAGGGATAATTTGCCGTCCCCAACAAATAACGTTCCCCCACCCGTCCATGTTGCGCCGCCAATACATGCCACCGCGCCACATCGCGCACATCGCTCACGGCAATGCCGCCCGATGTCATTGGCACAAGGATACCCATTTTTTTGATTTGGGTGATAAAACTGCCCGAAATCATATTGAGGTCGCCCGGTCCAATCACCGCCACAGGGTTCATGGTGACAACTTCTTGCCCACGCCATACCGCATCCGATACAGCGCGTTCTGCCAATACCTTGCTATAGCCATAGGGAAATTCGTCTGGCGGAAAATTAAATCGTGCCGATTCATCACTCGGGCGACCATCGGGGTTCATGCCCACCGCCGCCGCGCTACTGGTAAATATCACCCGTTTTACACTCGCAGTCCGCGCCGCCGCCAAAATGCGCCGTGTGCCAGCGACATTCACCTCAAACATCTGCGCTTTGTCTGCCCGCCAATAATCGGCAACCGCCGCCACATGAAATATCCAGTCGCATCCCTCACTGGCACGGATAAGCGCGGGGATATCTTCCTCACCTAACCCACCAATGGCAGATTCAAACGGAATCCCGTCTAGGGCGGTGAGTTTTGAACGGTCACGGTGCAACACACGAACACTATGCCCATCTGCCACCAATACCCGCGCAATATGAGAACCGATAAATCCCGTCCCGCCCGTGATAAGCGCCTTTGCCATGTGATGTGTCTCCAAATGAGTGCCAAAAATAATTTTTATGATTCATGTCATTATATATACGCTCATTTTACACCAAAAGTTGCCACTCTTCTGATACCAAAGCACATAAACTAACCATATCGCCATGAATCATATTTTATCTTAAGCGGATTTTGGATACCCCAATGCTTCTACGGCGAGGGCGGTATCCACATCTTTTTGGGTGATTTTATTGCCCGCATCATGTGTGCTAAAGCGCACCGTCACCTTTTTATAGCCGATGGTCAAGTCTGGGTGATGGTCGTGTGCTTCTGCCACAATCGCCACCGCGCTGGCAAAGGCGACTCCCGCCAGATAGCTGGGCATGATATAAGTTTTTGAGATGGCGGCTTCGCCTTCTGGAATCCAGCCAGTAAGCGTGGTCAATGCAACACCAAGTTCTGTGAATGTGAGTGCTGTGTATTTAGACATAAAAAAACTTTCTCCTTGATTAGCTGTAACTCAATATCACCATATCACGTATTGATGATAACCGCATCAAAATATTGTGTGGTTTACCATTTAATGCTACCATAGTCGTATATTTAATTTTTTTCAAATAGAGGTACTATATCGTATGGAAAAACAAGCAACAGGTGCAGAAAATGTCGTATGGGATTTGAGCGTGCTATATGTGGACATAGATGACCCAAAAATCGAAGCCGATATGACCGATTATATGGGGCGTGTACAAGCCTTTGCCAACGATTATCGCGGCAAGGTTGGGCAACTCGACCCAGAAGAATTATACGAAGCGATGGAACGCTCTGAGGGGTTATATGATGGTGCGGGGAAAATTATCTCGTTTGCATCGTTAAATTATTCCACCGACACCGCAGACCCCAAG
The DNA here is from genome assembly GCA_034436595.1 of Anaerolineae bacterium. Taxonomy (GTDB): domain Bacteria; phylum Chloroflexota; class Anaerolineae; order Aggregatilineales; family Phototrophicaceae. The sequence continues at coordinate 21,431 of DAOTUO010000311.1, forward strand.
CGGGGCGCATTGATGCAAAAAGCCACCGAATTTTATGCTGGAATCAACCAGCAAATGCTCTTTTTTATGCTGGAATGGAATTTGCTCCCAGATGACCATACCAAAAAACTCATCGCCAACCCAACACTCGCCAAATATGCCCATCACCTAGAGGCAGAACGAGTCTATACCCCCTATCAACTCAGCGAGGCAGAAGAACGCATCCTCAGCGAAAAATCGGTCACAGGCAATAGCGCATGGGTGCGCTTTTTTACCCAATTGACCAGCAGTATGCGTTATGATTTTGATGGTGAGCAACTCAACCAGACCAAACTCATGACCAAGATGTATTCGCCAGACCGCAAAACACGCAAAAAAGCCGCCGATGCTATGACAGCAGGCTTACACACCAAAAAAATGGAACTCACCTATGTCTACAATACCATCGTGGCAGACAAAGCCTCTAACGACAAATTGCGTGGGTATCCGACATGGATTTCATCACGTAATTTGGATAACAAAGCACCCGATGCAATAGTGGACGCATTGGTTAACAGTGTGACCAGCAATTATCAACTGGTGTCGCGTCACTATAACCTCAAACGGGTACTATTGGGCTTGGATGACTTGGCAGATTATGACCGTTATGCGCCCCTGCCCTTTGATGATGTGGAAGAAGAACGCTACACATGGGCAGAAGCCAAAGAAATTATCCTCAACGCCTTTAATGCCTTTAGCCCAGAAATGGCAGAAGTCGCGGGATATTTTTTCGATAAAAATTGGATTCATGCGGCGGTATTGCCCAACAAACGTGGTGGCGCGTATGCGTCTCCTGTGACACCTTCTGCTCACCCATTCGTATTCGTCAATTTTGAAGGACGGGCGCGGGATGTGGCGACATTGGCACATGAATTGGGTCATGGCATCCATATGTACCTATCGGGCAAAGCCAGTGGCTTATTGGGGCTATATACCCCACTCACCACCGCAGAAATGGCATCTGTTTTTGGGGAAATGTTGGTCTTTAGCGACCTCATGAATCGTGAGACCCGTCCAAAAGCACGCTTGGCGATGTTGGCGGGCAAAATCGAAGATACGTTTGCCACCGTATTTCGCCAAACCAGCATGAATCGGTTTGAAAACGGCTTGCACACCGCCCGCCGTACCGAAGGCGAATTGTCTACCGACCGCATCAATGCCATTTGGATGGAAAGCCAACAGGCGATGTTTGGCGATAGCGTAAATTTACGCGATGAATATAGCCAATGGTGGAGTTATATCCCCCATTTCTTGGCGACCCCCGGTTATGTGTATGCCTATGCGTTTGGGGAATTATTGGTGTTGGCGTTGTATCAAATTTATCTGGAACAAGGGGCATCGTTTGCGCCGAAATATTTGGATGTCTTGTCGGCGGGTAATTCCGATTATCCCGATAAAATTCTCGCCAAAGTGGGTGTAGACCTCAATGACCCCCATTTCTGGCAAAAAGGTTTGGATGCCATCAGCGTTCTGCTTGAGCAAGAAGATGCATTGGCAAAAGAAGTCTATCCCGATAGATTTTAGAGATTATAGGGCATGGGTGGAGGACTACTATATGTCATCCACCCGCTTGATTATTTTTTGCCACCCCGTATAGATGGCTCATGACTCAATTTTTGACGGAGTAATTCCAACGGGGCAAATAACGATGCTGGCAACCCCAGCACCCGTGTGCTAAATTGCTCATCCAATGCTTGACGAACAGGGTCATTCACCATCTCATGCACGGGCAATAACGGTTTTTCGCAGAATTCATCAAATAATTTGCCCGCCTCTGCCAATTGGTCTGCCGTGAGCGCCGTCACATCCAACACGGGGAGATTTTGTAATGCAGTTTTACCAATATTTCCTCTGCCAGACTGTTGTTTATTAGAATGCCACCAATGCAAAAGCAGTCCTAATGATGTGTTACCCCATAAAACAAGTGCCTTTTCTTGTTCAACTGATGAAAGTTGAATAGATATCCATGCACGCCCCCCAATAGTTCTTTCAGGAGTGAACTGCATCGCAGTAGATTGGCTATTAAATCTAAAATTTTGATTGAAATGGCAGTATGAAGCTGTTTTCCAAATACTCTCAATCTTACGATCTATCATTGTTTGTTCAACGATACTCGATCCTCGGATTGGCAGACCTTCAAAATCTGCACCAAACATGAATGTACGTTCCTGTTTAGCATCATGTCCCCAAAGTATGGGATAAGTAGGTACACTTTTGGAGTTTAATTTAATCTTTTGAAAGGGTCCTCTAACCCCTCCATTTTTTGTTTTTCCTTCAACATCGGAATGATATGGACCAATTTGACCAATTACCATAATTGTCGTAGTCGTAATGTTGAAAGCCTCCGATTTATTCATTCTTGGTAACCAAATTCGATTTCCATGTACTAACTGATACGCAGTTTGTGCTAATTGAATATCGGCTATACGGGCTATATTCCATCCACTAGATGCAGAGATGGGTGCATCCAAAATATAACCAACGATATCATCACCAAAATAGAGTGGCGTTCCACCCAAAGGACCATCTTCTAATGCGCGGATGGTATTATTTTCTATACATTTATTAACTTTTTCTGCTATTGTTGCTCCAATTAAGGGGTAATTGGGTTTTTGATTCAATGTCACAAATATCGCTCGCTTATTTAGTGTCATTGATTTCTGTGCAACAATAATACATTCACCCATTCCAGTATCGGCGGAAAAAGAAATATCGCTAATGTCATCATCACTATCGGTATTATCCCCAATAATTGAAGCAACAATAAGATTGCTATAATTATTATATAAAAGTGTACGCGATTTACTCCATGCTTCGCCAGAAATAAGACTTAAAGGCATTATGAGGGCTAATATCCCATTTTGCTTTAATTTTTTATCGGCTAATGCTAAAAATATAGAAGCCTCACCTGCATTACCATCTGCACAAGTACCTTTACCTTTAGTAAGGCGTTCTAGAGCCTTACTCATTTTTTGTTGCACGTCTGTACTAAACTCAAAAGCGGCAAACATAGGGTTAGGCACCCCGATTTTTTTTCCTTCATGACCAGTATTACGTGTAAATGGCGGGTTCATAATCACCATATCAAAATATTGGTCAGAAAAAGTAAGCCACGTATCCTTTTTTGTTTCACCCGTACTATCTAATGATTTAGATGTACTAGAATGAAAAGGGAGTTTTCCCTGTGAATCTAATAAATCAAGAGAGCCAAGTGCAATGATTTCATTCTCTTGCTTACCATAGGCAACATGCAAAATAGAACTACCTTCATATTTAATTGTCGGGTGCGCGCCAGAAAGCATCGAAGCAGTAAGATGAGTCGCGGCGGGCAAAACATCGCAACCGACAAGAACACTTGCCATCATTTTGGGATGAATAGCTTCAGAATCACCACCTGCCACTTCATGTAATTGACTCATACGATGGTAAGCCGTAGAGAGTAACGTACCAGTACCACAGGCAAAATCTGCAACTTTTAAATTGGTAAGGTCATATTCAGATGACCAATTTCCACCCGATAGCAATTTATTTGGTCTAATAGCCAAGCCTACCAACAATGACGCAGAAGCAGGTGTAGTATAGTAAGCGGCAAGAAATTTTCGGTCTACAATTAAACGCTGAAATACTGCACCCATCAAGTCATGCGAGCGCATTAAATTATTTCTGAGGAGTTTTTTAGCAGTGTCCGCTAAACGGTCAACAAAATCTTTACTATGTTGAGTCGGAATGGTCGCAAGTATTTCTGAAGCAATATCAAAAATAGCCCAATAATTTATTGTTCGTATTTTACGCCATTCTTTAAGGATTGTGGAATTATTGAGACCTTCTCTAGAATTCTCTAATTGCTCAAGTGAATAAACTTGACCAAATTCACCAGATAATCCAACCAAACTTTCGTGAAACATGAAAGCATTAGCTAAAATAGTAGTAGCCATACGACGTGTTTGTGGGCTATCTTTCTGATGTAGCATCCCACTAATAAAGTGATTAACATCCGGATGTGTAGCTACCATTTGGTCTAATAATTCGGCGGCTTCACTAACTCCACCGACTAATATATTAGCGGCTTCATCAATTACATCTGGGGGAATAGAGGCATCTTGTATTAAAATAGATAAATCAGCAATAGTGCCACTTATCCAACCGAAGCTCGGAAAACGCATGGCATTTAGTGGGCTACTACCTGTGTATAGCGCCATCTCAATATCTTGTGCCTGTGATAACTCATTTTTCAATTCTAAGCCATGCTTACTTTGTAATCTTTTGGGCAAACGCAACGCTATACAAGATAGTATTTTTCTTCCATCATGTCTTAACTGTTCACCTAACCGTGCTTTGGCTTCAGTTTCAGCATTAGTTGCTGGTAAAAACTCGGTTTCAATAACAACTGGCGAAATATTAGGCTCAATAACCAAGATATCGGGACGTTTAGAACTTCCCTTCAACATGCCAGTTCTCTCAGAATTAACTATGTCTGACTCGCGCCAAACTTTACGAGTTTCTCTAAGCAAACCAGCAAGAGCATCATTAACAGTAGATTCCATTGTACCCATAAGTTTATAGTCCTCCACCCCTTGATTATAGCACATTTTATCTATACACAATACTATTTATGGGCTTATAGCCTCTGCATGTCTTATTTTTTATTTTGTTCTGCGATTGCTAAATCACGATATTTTTTAGCATCGCCCGTTTGCGGATTGATGGCTAAGGCACTATCAAAATCGGCAATGGCGACATCATATTGCCCCTGATGATAATAAGCTTGTCCACGCAGGCTATATGCCAATTCATTTTTGGTCGTCAATTTGATGACCTGTGTGCAATCACGGATGACGGCTTTATGATTTTCGTGCTTGCGATATATCAACGCACGGCTGATATACGCATCTATAAAACGGGGATTGAGCATCAGGGCTTCACTAAAATCATCCAGCGCCTTTTCATCATCACCATAGTGTTCAGATGCGTGAACCCCTCGTCTAAAATAATCGTCTGCATTCATTGTATGCTCCTCATATCCTGCTATGGTAATCGGGGGGAAATCCGCCGACCTCCTATTTTAGCATAATGATGGTCTATCAGGCGTTGATAATGGTCTATCACCTCATCCATCATGGCATCCCATGTCTGGGTGGTGGCATATGCACGGGCATCGCGCCCCATCTGGCGCATTTTTTCCTTGTCGGTGATGATATTTCGCACACCGTCTACCAACCCCTCAACATCGCCCTCATCAAATAAATATCCCGTCTTGCCAATTTCCACCACATCGGGGATTCCCCCCACCCGTGACGACACCACAGGCAACCCCGCCGCCATTGCTTCTACGACCACCAACCCGAATGTCTCTAGTGATGAGGCAAATGTGAACACATCGCCACTGGCATAGGCTTGTGACAAGGGAACACCGACCATACGCCCCATGAATTTGGCGGGGAATCCCCTAAAATATTCCTCTAAATCGGCGCGAGCAGGACCATCCCCCACCAACGCAAGGCGGGTATTGGGCAGGCGCTCTAACAACGGGCGCAACAGGTCTATGCGCTTCTCATTGCTCAATCTGCCGACATACACCAGCAAAGTATCTTCTGGATGACCATCAGACATTTCATAGCGCATGGCTTCATCGCGGAATTTGGGATTAAATCGCTCACCATCCACCCCACGTTTCCACAAGCCGACATTTTTAATCCCCAAATCCATCATTTGCTTCTGGATGAGTTTTGATGGGGCAAGGGTGTAATCTGCCATATTGAAAGACACACGAGTAAAACGGTTGACAACAGGCTTCATGAATCCCAAGTTGATATTAAACAGATGATGATGTTGTGCCAAATTCGCAAAATCGAGATGAAATGAGGTCAGGTTGGGGATATTGAGGCGCTTTGCCATGAGGATACCCACGCCACCAATCAATACAGGGTGGATAAAATGGGCAATATCGGGGCGAAAATCTTTGATTTGCCGATAGGTATTCCATTGTGGTGGACCCGCTTTGAGTTCTGGATAAAGCGGAAAGGTCATACCTGGGACACGGATGATTTTTGTCTGGTTATAATAATCTTCATTCTCGCCAAGATGGTCTGCGACACACGGGGCGACAATCGCGGTTTCGATACCCCGTTTGGTGAGATGGTCGAGTAGCAAGCAGATGACGGTGACGATGCCATCGCGTTTTGGGAGAAAGGTCTCGGTGAACAGCACAACGCGCATAGGGACGGAATCCTGTGATAATTTTTTTAATCAGCAGGTTATTATAAAGGTGTAACCGATTGAAAAAAAGCTAATTTTTTGCCAATTTCTGATATGCCTTCACCTTCAATAATCGCTTAAAAGGCATTTTGTGGCTGACATACGCTTTGCTAGTCAGCCACCATCCACCATTAGGTGCGCCTGATGTGGCGCTGGTATACCTTATCCATAACTCACATTATGGAACAACTATTTTGAATTCAAATGATTTTCAAATTTCAATGGATAAGCATTTTCAAGTCAATTATCAGCTTAAAGCACCCCTATCCCCCCAGCCCCCTTATCC
>DAOTUO010000312.1:0-16321 GCA_034436595.1 Anaerolineae bacterium
TTGGGGGTGGGGTGAAAACACGTTTAATGATGCGTTATTGACATAATCCTATGAATTTGTTTTCGGGTCTCCATAACACATTCTGGAAAGGTATCTAACGAGGCGATGAGGCAGAAGGTAAAATCGGAATTAGAGCAATATAACCGCAATTTATTGGCAGATAAAAGTTCATCAGAATGAGCATCGGCAAATTTTTGGGTGGGGTTGGGGCGCTCATCTATAACCCCGCAGATAACACGTATCTCATGTTGCAACGGTCTGCTAGCAAAGATGTAGGCGCGGGCAAATGGGAATGTGTAACAGGGCGCGTTGACCAAGGCGAGGGATTTGAGCAAGCCGTTATTCGTGAGGTGCGTGAGGAAATTGGGGTAGAAATTCAACTGGACATGCTCATCGGCACGACCCATTTTTATCGGGGAGAGGCAATAGACGATAATGAACTCATCGGCGTGTTTTATGGCGCACATCTAAGTGACCCAAATGCCACCATTCAAATTAGTGACGAACACGCCCAATTTTTGTGGATGACCCCGCAAGAGATAACAGATACCCTATCCGATAAAGCCCATGCGTGGATTATTCACCTTGTACAACGTGACCAACTCCTCCGTAAATGGCTTCCACAGACGCTCATCGGGATTTTTCATGCAGAGGGGTTTGAAATATAACCTAGCGTTGCATAATCGTAGCCCAATCATTGCCAATCCGTGCGCCCATCTAGCCAAAAATTACCCTACAATGAGACTATAAAGGTTGGCGAAAATAGTTTAGTAGGGGAAGCACACAATGAAACTTTGGCGCTGGTTCAAAAAACGCTCACGAATCCAAAAAATTTTGCTGTTCATAGGGGCATTGCTCATCCCATTGGGGATTTTTGTTTATAGCTATGTGTTTGTTGGGTTGCCGTCTATTTATGATATTGCCAATGGCTATCAACTGCCCGCCACGCGCATTTATGACCGAAACGGCTCGTTGCTATATGAAATTCGCCCACCAGGGGAATATGGTGGCTTAAATAGCACTATCGCCCTAACCGATATCCCCGACCATTGCAAAAATGCCATCATCGCCACAGAGGATGCCAATTATTATTATCATCCAGGGGTAGATATTGTGGGCATGGCGCGGGCGCTATGGATTAATATTCGTGGTGGAGAAGTGCTGGCGGGTGGCAGTACCATCACCCAACAAACGGCACGCTTGTTGCTATTAGACCCTGCCAATCGGCTAGAGCGCACGCTCCAACGCAAACTCAAAGAGATGGTGTTGGCATTGCAATTGCAGACGGCATATAGCAAAGACCAGATTTTGGAACTGTATCTGAATCAAAATTATTTTGGCAATCTCGCCTATGGTATAGAGGGCGCATCGCGCACCTATTTTGCCAAATCTGCCGAAAGCCTATCGCTGGCGGAATGTGCATTATTGGCGGGACTCATGCAAAATCCCACCTATTATGATCCATTCATCAATCTGGAAAATGCCAAAACACGCCAACAGATTGTTTTGGGGTTGATGGTGCAAAACAACACTATCACCCAAACCCAAGCCGATTCTGCTTTTGGCGATGAACTGCAATTTGCCGCCACACGCTTCCCCATCCAAGCGCCACATGCAGTCATGGCAGTGTGGGAAATTTTGGAGCGCCAATATCCAGAAGCCCTCTATACACGCGGGTTGGATGTGATTACCACCATAGACCTCAATTGGCAAAATAGCGCCCAAACGATTATGCAACGCCAGCTAGATGCCATCAATCACCCCGTTTTACTCAATCGTGTGCCTGCCAATGCCAATAACGGCGCATTGGTGGCAATAGACCCCTATACGGGGCAAATTCGGGTATTGCTCGGCAGTCCCAATTATTTCGATGAGGGCATAGACGGTGCATTGAACGCCGCCTATGCTTATCGGCAACCGGGGAGTGCCCTCAAACCATTCACTTATGCCGCCGCCATGAATCCTAATTTGCCCAATCCGCTCACAGCCGCCTCGATGATGCTGGATATTAAAACGCCATTTGTCACACGACGGCTAGAGAGTTATGTCCCTGCCAATTATGGTTTGGTGGAGCATGGACCTGTGTCCCTGCGCGAATCATTGGCATCGTCCTATAATATTCCCGCCGTCCAAGCCTTAGAGCATATCGGTTTGCAGGCGATGGTCACACTATCTGCCGATGCGGGCATGGATAATCTCATCAATAATACCAGTGTGGATTTATCTATCACACTCGGCGGGGGCGAAGTACGCCTCATAGACCTCGTACAGGCATATAGCATTTTCCCCAACGGGGGCTATCATATCACCCCAAGCCTGATTACCACCATCACCACAGCCGATGGGGAGACCCTATTTCAGTGGGAAGCCCTTCACCTTGAAGAACAATTATTAGATGAGCGAGTTGCCTTTCTCATCACCGATATTCTGAGCGACAATTATGCTCGTATGGGGGGATTTGGACTCAATAGCGCCCTCAATATCGGCAAACCCGCCGCATCCAAAACAGGCACAACCACCGACCTACGCGATAACTGGATTGTAGGATACACCCCCAATTTGGTCGTGGGTGTATGGGTCGGCAATGCCGATAATACGCCGATGGTCGAAAGTACAGGCGTAACAGGTGCCGCCCCAATATGGAATCAATTCATGCGCGAAGTGTTGCTTGGTCAGCCAGAATTGTCTTTTGAGCGTCCAGAGGGATTAGTCCGCACAGAGGTGTGTCATATCAGTGGATTATTGCCAACACCCGCATGTACACAACGGCGGATGGAGTGGTTTATCGAAGGCACAGCCCCCACCCAATACGACAATATGTACCACTTTTTTACCCTAGACAGTCGTTCTGGGGCATTAGCCGATGCAACTACGCCAGCCGAAAATCGGGTGGAACGCTCATTTTTGATATTGCCCCAAGAGGCACAAGCATGGGGTGTCCGCAATGGGGTGCGCCAAGTGCCAATTGGCGCGGTATATAGTATTCCCGATGCCGAAGATGCCACACGCCTACTCGCGCCAGACCCCTATTCGATATTTCAAATTTCGCCAAGTATCCCCATCGAAACACAACGCATCAAATTTCGGGGTGCAACCGATGTAGATGCCCAACAGGTGGTATTTATTTTGAATGATGAGGAAATCGCCACCGATACATCTGCCCCATACGAACAGTGGTGGCAATTGGCAGTAGGGGATTATCGCCTGCGGATTGTGGCAACACTGGCTGATGGCACACAAGAGACGAGTGAAGAAGTTACTTTTCGGGTGAATGAATACCAGCCACCCGCATCGTATACAGTCGAAAATCGGTAGAAATTAATATGGGATTTGAGCCAAATTACCAATTAATGGCTGAAAATGTTTGATATTGAGGGTGTATAAAGGCAATTTAGGGCGATATGCGGAAGATGCAATAAGACAATCTAAAACACCAATATTGTGACTCAGGTGGTATTGGGCGAGTTGGTTTTGCGCCGAATCTCATTTGACCATTCCAGTGTATCGCCTGTCATATCTGACCATGCACCCACCAGTGAGGTATTGGCAATAATCCAAGCCCCTTCTTGTGGGTTATAAATAACCTCGTCTGTGAGTTCATCGGCATCAACATATTTGTCGAATTGCTTGTTTTTATTTGCGCGTAAAACTTGCAATTCGCCAATCAGGTCAGTCATAAGGGCATGGCACCACACCATGCCCATGAATCAATCTATTTTATGGGGCAAAGGGGATAGGCAAATTCCCTAAGTTGCGAATTGCCCCAAATTCGGCAGGAAACCAGCCTTCTACCCATGTATTATTGTTGCAATAGGCTTGTACCAAGTACCAACTGCTATCACCATTTTTGCCGATGATGACATATTCGAGGTCGCCTTGTAATTGACAGATAACCCCGCTTGTAGAAGATGAACCCGCATACAACGGACTGGTAATCCACAGATAAAAACGGGGTGGCAAAATTTCACCTTGTACTTCTTCTGGTGCAAGGATGGGAATATTGCTCAAATTGCCACGGACCAATGTTAAGTCATTGGCAATCCACCCAAATACATCAGCTACTTGCACAAACCACCATGTGCGGTCTTCATTCACACCTGCCACAATTAGTTCTGTGCCACCACTCACCCGCGCCACGATGGTATAACGAGTGCCAGCGCCACTGCGTAAATTGGCGCGGAAGGTGTTTACAATCAGATACCCTTCATAATCTCTGCCGATATTTTCTGAGTTGGTGACAAGGGGTGACGATTCATTAATCCCAACAGAGGGTGATGGTATGAGGTTTGATGGTGGGGATAATGGGGTCAAAAATTTGGGGAAATTATCGCATGTGCCTTGTACCCGATAGACGACTTCTTCTGGGAAGCCATTTCCCGCAGAACTCACCACCGAAACTGTGAGTGGGTTGGCAACAGGTGCAGATGTCCATCTAAACGATACGCCGTCGGTGATATACAAGCCACCGCCAATGATAAAAGACTCAGTAATCGGCGCAAAAATCACATTGCCCGCGCCATCGGTGGCAGAAATGACCAATTGCTCACGCCCAACACCCGTATTATCACGGGTGAGGATAAAGCCACCGCCATTGCTCCGAAATCCATCGCATCCCACTACCCAACTGGCATTATCGCGCTCGGCGGCGCTCACCACAAAGCCACTTAGTGAAAATATGACCAAACATACTACCCAAATGACGCTCCAGCGCCCTTTCATAAAGCCCATAGTACCCATCCCTTTCTATGCAAAACACTATTTAACCATAATCATGCGCCAAAAAAGTATTTTTGGCAACTTTTTTTGATGAATAATAAGTCTTGCCTTCATAAACGATTAGAAAAACTACCTCGAGACAAAAAATTATGCTAACATGATTAAAATTGTCATGTATGGGTAGATTACCCAGAATAAGATTTATGGTCGTGTTTTCTGATGAAGATGATTATCCTTATCGGCATTATTATCATGGTTCTAACAGGTTGTGAGTGGTCATCTGAACAGGCTGAATCGCTCACTCTTGCCCTCACTAACAGCGCCCCAACAGTCACAGAAGTATCTGTGCCAACGGTTAAGTTTGCTATTGGCAATATTTCGCTCTCATTGCCCTATCCAAAGGATTGGGAATCGTATACCACCCAATATGGTGTGGTCTTAGCCGAATATTTAGGCTCTGTGGCGACCGAAGGGCAATTAGGTGGCATCCTCATTCACTTATTTGTCCCGCCGTTAGAGGGTGTGAACCTATCCATTGCAGACGAGACAAACCGCGCCTATGATATCCTCACAGAAATTTTGGCACATCCCGATTATGTGGGCGATGCCACTGTGAGCGCCCCTGCGCCGTTTATGTGGGATGAGTTGGATTGTGCCTATTATCTGATGGATAATGGCGAGGGTAATTTGACGATTGTTATCGGCATTTTAGACCCCACTAGCAACCAATTGGTGACGGTAAGTGTGAGCGCACCTGCCAACGAAGAAGCACGCATCCGCGAAGGCTTACCCGTCTTGCTCAATGATTTGGTGATTAACAATCACACCCTATCTGGCGCGGTGTTGGAGCAGATTTTACCCAAGCAACTGATATTCCCGCGCCATTCACAAGCATCACTATCACCGCCGATGAATCGTATTTTTGCCATACACCCATTTATGTTATAATCGCTTTTAGATTGGTGCTTCTTCATAACAAGAGGAGTGGTTGAATGTCTGCTACATACGACAAATTGAAAACCCTGTTAGATACACAAAAAAAATTAAGTGATGAAGACATCACTCAAGCCATCGCCGCCGATGGTGAGATGACCGATGAAGAAAAAATGAAACTTGAAGCCGACCGCCTCGAAGCCGCCAAATCATCGGGGACAGCGACCATCACGATGGAACACTATTTAGAAGCCTGCAAGGTATTAGATACCGCCGATGACGGCTCTGACGAGTATAAAAAAGCAGAAGCACTCGTGGAGCAATACGAGAAAGGGCAATAATTTACCCATTATGTCTACTTATCAATCTCAAGAACGCTTTATCCCCTATCCCCAACCACAGCCTCAACCCGAAGCCAACAGCCTGAGTCCGTGGTGGATTCGCCTGCCTATCCTCATGATAACAGGGGGGGTGTTGTTGGTCTTGATTTTGGTCATGGCGCTGGCGAGTTTTCGTATGGCATATCTCGATAAAATCACCCCTGGCGTATATGTCAATGGGGCAGATTTGGGGGGTATGACCCGCGCAGAAGCCATCACCGCCCTCTCCCAGTGGTTTACCTATGCCGATAGCGCCATATTCACCTTCCGCTACGATAACCAGCTATGGCAATTCACGGCGGGCGAATTGGGGGTGTCGTTTGATGCCGAATCTACCGTAGACCAAGCCCTCACGGTGAATAACAACCCAGAGGCATTACGCGCACTCATAGACCAAGCCTCTGCTTGGTTTGGGGGCAAATCCATCGCCCCAATTTTGCGCTATGACCCCAATATTGCCTATGAAAAACTGGCACAAATCGCCCAAGCCATAAACCGTCCCGCGCAAAATGCCCATCTGGAATTGCAAGGCTCACAACTCATCACAGCACCCGCCCAAATGGGGCGCACAATGGATGTAGATACCACCCTCGCCCAACTATCACCCTATCTACAAAATTTGTATGGTGGCGCAGAATTGGCGCTGGTGGTGAGCGAGACATCCCCTGCCCTAGCCGATGTGAGCCAAATCGCCCAACAACTCGAAGCGGTATTCTCTGCACCCATCACCCTGACCGCACAAGGGGTTTATGGTGAACCATTGGGTCCGTGGACAATTAGTACCGATCAAATCGCCGCCCTTGTCACCCTGGAACTCACCGATAACGGCAATGGGACATTCACCTACACCCCCAAAATAAACATGAGTGCCTTTGCACAATCGCTAGAGGCGCTGGCACCAGGGCTTATCACCTTACCCAAAAATGGGCGCTTTTTGTTTGATGATGCCACTGGGCAATTAGTCGTCATGCAACCATCTGTCTCTGGGCGTACCGTCAACGTAGAAGCCACCCTCACGGCGCTGGAACAAGCCGTTTTTAGCCGAGATAACCGCGTTGTGCCGATGGTCTTTGACCTCACCCTCGCCCGTTATCACGACAATATCACCGCACAGGAATTGGGCATTACCCAGATGGTTGGAGAAGCCACCACCCTATTCACAGGGTCTGGGGCAAATCGGGTGCATAATATTGTGCAGGGGACGCGCTTATACAACGGGATTCTCCTCGCACCCGATGAAGAACTGAGTTTTAACGATATTTTAGGCGATGTATCGGTGGAATCTGGCTTTGTAGAGAGCAAAGTGATTTCTGGTGAGCGCACCACAGATGGCATTGGCGGGGGCATTTGCCAAGTGAGTACTACCCTTTTCCGCGCCGCCCTCAATGGGGGCTATTGGATTAATGAGCGTAGCGGTCATGCCTATCGGGTGGGATTTTATGAACTCAACGCGCCTGCTGGCTTAGATGCGGCAATCTGGACACCCACTCAAAATTTTAGATTTGTGAACGATAGCCCTTATCATCTGCTCATTGAGGCAGAGGTATTTGTAGAACGTGCCGAAGTGCAATTTCGGTTTTATAGCACCAATCCGGGGCGTATTGTCGAAATTTTGCCCCCCACCATCCAAAACGAAACAGCCCCACTGTCCGCCCGTTATGAGGTGAATACCGCGTTGCAACTCGGTCAAGTGGTGCAGGTAGATTGGGCAGTGGGTGGTGCAGATGTGACCACAGTGCGCCTTATCAAAGATTTGCAAGGCAATGTTGTCCGCACAGACCGCGTATTCACACATTATGAAGCATGGGGCGCGATTTATCAGGTTGCCCCTGGCGATGCTCGGTTGAATAATCCGTGAGGATGTTATGCCACTATATCACCCCCAAAATTTATTTCGTGGGATAAATCCCATCCTTAACAGCCACCTCATCGCAGGTGGCTGGCATAGTTTTCATACCGTTCATATCACTGACCTGATGAAATTGCTCCGTAAAGGATTGCACCCATTGGGATACACCGCCGATATTGAGCAATCCCTACAAATTCGGCGCGATTCTACGCTCATCGGCACACCAGAATCGGATGTGAGTCTATACGACCTATCCGCTCATCCATCTGCCCCAACACCATTTTCTGGTTCACCGACAGAACGCCTCATGCCTGTTTTGGAATTATTACACTTAGGTGATGATGACATTGCCCAACCGCGTGCGGTGAGTATCTACACCTATCGGCAACAACCCGATGCGCTTGGGGAATTGGTGGGGTGGCTCGAATTTTTATCACCATCCAATAAGCCAACAGGTCAAGATGCGTCTTATTACCGCGCCAAACGGCTCAAATTACTCAAAAAGGGGTTGGTATTCATCGAATTAGATTATCTGCATAACACCCCGCCCACATTCGACACCATCACGCCGTATCGTTTATCACACAAAGGCATGGCAGATGATTTTGTGGGACATCCCTATCGGATTGTGGTCATGGATACGCGCCCCAATTTGCAAGATGGCATGGCAAAAATCAGCGAATGGGATGTAGATAGCCCGATTCCATCGGTGACGATTCCGCTTAATCGGGGGGATAACCTCACTTTCGATTTTGATGAGGCGTATCAAAAAACGTATCGTGACGGATTATATGGCGATTCGATAGATTATACGATGCTCCCCGTTGATATATCGCGTTATAGCCCAGATGACCAAGCACGGATATATACTCGCCTATATGATATTCGCCAACATATCCCATTCCCTCCACCCAATTTGCCCACCTTATCCCTCCATGAAGCATACACCTTATGGGAAAAAGGGAAATAAAAAATACCCATGCCATGATTATTACACAGGTGTTTTTTATAATCACGCAAATAAAATTTATAGATAATCGCGGAGTTGTCTGCTACGGCGCGGATGACGCAAACGGCGTAATGCCTTGCCTTCGATTTGACGGATGCGCTCACGGGTGAGTCCAAATTTTTCACCCACTTCTTCTAGAGTATAACTTTTGCCATTTTGCAACCCAAAACGTAGGCGCAAAATGCGGGCTTCACGCGGGGTTAGCGTGCCGAGTAATTCTTCGATTTTTTCGTGTAATAATTTGTCATGGGTGCTTTGCGCGGGGGTAGGAGTACTGTCATTTTCGATAAAATTGCCCAATTCGCTATCTTCGTCCTCGCCAACAGGCTGTTCAAGACTAAGCGGTTGCCAACTCACACGGAGCATCCACTGCACTTTGCGCGGGTCCATGTTCATCTCACGGGCAATTTCTTGGATATCGGGCTTGCGTCCGTTTTGCTGTTCAAGATCGCGTACCACCCGATACAAGCGCCGAATTCTATCGGACATATGCACAGGGACACGAATCGTGCGCCCTTGGTCGGCAATAGCACGGGTAATGGTCTGCCGAATCCACCATGTGGCATAGGTGCTAAAGCGGAATCCGCGCCGATAATCAAATTTTTCTACGGCTTTCATCAGCCCCAAATTGCCCTCTTGGATGAGGTCTAAGAACGGCACGCCCCGATTCATGTATTTTTTGGCGATGCTCACCACAAGGCGCGTGTTGGCGCGGATGATGTGGTCGCGGGCATCTGTGCCTTGTTGCATGAGCGCATACCAGTCGGCGGCACGGTTATGGTTGGGGTCTTTCCAATATTTTTTGCTGGCAGAAATACCCGCCTCTAGGCGTTTGGCGAGTTCTGCTTCTTCTTCGTTGCTCAATAGTGGTACACGCCCCATCTCTTTGAGATACAAGCCAATTGTATCGCTAGAGGCGAGGAGTGCAATCTCGTATTCTTCATCAAAATCGTTGTCTAGTTCTTCTTCTTCTTCTTCTTCAAATTCGCCACTGACAAAATCATCCTCAAAGGGTGCTTCATCGTCCTCAAAAAAATCGTCACCTGACTCATCATCATAAAAAGAATCGTCTACTTCAATATCGAAACTTTCCTGAAAATCTTCATCATTATATCGGCTCACCATACTTCCCCCGATTTCTTCCACCATTATTTCTCTAATAAGGTTTTGAGTATTGCCAAACGCGGGTCTATGTTGTCATCAACGCAGGTACACATTGCATGATTCCAGTTGGTGCCACATTCTGAGCATAAACCTTTGCAGTCGTCTTTGCAAAGCGCCCGATGTGACTTTTCGATAAGTGCTTCTGCCCGTAATAACGCCCCAAAATCGAGGATGCCGTCCTCATCAATCCGAAATTCTGTCACTGTATCGGCAGTATTGAAGGCATAGAGTTCTTCAAGCTCCAAATTCATCACATGCTCAACCGGGTCTAGGCAACGAAAACACACATCATGAAAGGCTGTTTCGACTTGCGATTGCACCAAAATGCCCTCTTTGTTACGGCTCATCCGTAATGCCCCGCGAATATAATTGAGGCTAATTTCATCCGAAATTTGTACATCGGGAAAATCGAGGATAGAGTTGTTGATAGTGCCAGAACTTGCATTGAGCAAAAATCCGACATTGAGCTTAAGGACACGCTTATTCATGATTACACCCTCAAAGGTGATGATTACAGTAAGAGGTCACTTGTAACAATTTTTGCTAAAAACATATAACAAAATTTTACGTTACATTCGGATTATAGGGAGTTTTTGAAGAAGATGTCAAGCAAATTGACCCACCAAAACCAAAAATCAACCAAATACAAAGGGAAGATGGTGTAAAAAGATAGTTCATCAGAAATCCACAATTATGTTACAATGGAAAAGGATTTATAAACAAACTAGAGAGCGATACGATGATTGGTCAACGCATCGGGCAATATGAGATAGTCGAAGAAATTGGTCGGGGGGGCATGGCAACGGTTTTCCGTGCCAAGCAACTGAACGCAGATCGTTCTGTTGCTATCAAAGTTATCCATAGCAATATTGCTGGGGATAAATCGGCATTAGAGCGATTTGTTCGTGAAGCGCGTCTTGTTGCACGGCTAGAACACCCTTATATCATCCCTGTATACGACTATGATGGTCTGCATAATCCACCCTATATCGTCATGCGGTTTTTGGAGAGTGGCACATTGAAAGATGTCCTCGATAGGGGGGCGCTCCCACTGACCGAAATCGCGTATATGATGCGCCAAATCACCAGTGCGCTCGATTATGCCCATCGGCAAGGGGTCATCCACCGCGATATTAAGCCTAGCAATATCATGATTGATGCCGAAGGCAACGCCTACCTCACCGATTTTGGTATTGCCCGTTTTAGCGAATCTGGCAACGATATGACGGGTCTTACCCATACAGGGCTAACCGTTGGGACACCTGGTTATATGGCACCCGAACAGGGGCTAGGGCAAAAAGTAGATGAACGCGCCGATATTTATGCGGTGGGGGTGATGCTCTTTCAAATGGCGACAGGCAGTATGCCCTATAGCGCAGAAACCCCGATGGCACTTGTCCTCAAGCATATTCAAGCCCCCATTCCATCGCCTATATCTATTAAACCCGATTTACCCCCTGAATTTGACTTCATTATCCGCAAGGCAATGGCAAAAGAACCCACAGACCGCTATCAATCTGGGCGCGAATTGAGCGATGCCATCACCCAATTGGTGGGGATGAGTTCACTCACAGAACAGCCGACCATGCTCCGCACAGTGGCGCTCAATATCATTGATGATTTGCGCCGTGCGCGAGATGAAAAAGGCACATCCACCAATATTACGCCTGTTTTGGGCTATGGCAACAGACCGCCTCAATCCACACCCTATCCCACACCCAACACACCCTATGGCAATACACCTTATGGCAATCCGCCTTATGGCAATACACCCTATCCGCCACCACCCGCACAAGGGGGCAATCGCACACCATTACTATTAGGCGGGCTGTTGGTGATAATCGTCCTTGTGGGGGTGGTTATTATGCTTTTGGCAGGGGGTGATGGCAATAATACGCCAGTAGACACAGAACCCACTCGCGGTAACGTAGTGGTCATCTTATCTACCAATACCGAATCGCCCGATGATAGCGAGTCGCCAACCGATACGGACTCGGTTTTGCCATCTAATACCCCAAGCGATGAAGCATCAGAAACGCCCGATAATGCCAATGTGGTCGTCAATGCCACCGATACCCCCACCCCAACCGATACACCAACAGATAGACCAACAGATAGACCAACAAATACCCCATTGGCAACCAATACCGACATCCCAACACCGTCCACACCAATAGTCCAAGCTCGTTCAGAACTTATCGTCAGGTTGGGACCGGGCAGTTCTTATCCCGCCATGAATACCATCCCCAACGGAATGCTGTTGGATATTGTGGGTATTAGTGTAGATGGACGGTGGTATCAGGTGCTATTACCCGATGGGTCTGATGGATGGGTGTTATCGTCACGGTCTTTTGTCGCGCCGATGGGCAATATTGCCGATATTCAGGTGGTCGAAGCCCCAACCAATACCCCTACATTCACGCCGACTATCACCCCATCGCCCACCGATACGCTCACAGCCACACCATCACCCACTGATACCGATGTGCCAACGCTGACTTTTACGCCATTACCTACCAATATACCCTCCGATACGCCGACTAGCACACCATCGGCAACACCCGCCCCAACCGATACACCGAGTATCACACCCTCACCCACATCGGCGTTGGATTTGACATCCACCAAAATCGCAGAGAATTTCTTTGCTACCCAAACCGAATTTGTGACTACCCGTGTGGCTGTACTACCCACACCAACCTATACCCCCACCCCACAACCACAAGGTGGATTGCCCTATATTGCCGATTTTGAAATTGCCAATCCCATTGCTGAATGGGACTATGACCCCGCCACATGGCAAGTGGTCAATGAAGATGGTCAAAAATTGCTCTTGGGGCGCGGGCGGATAGATTCGCCCATCGTGGTCATGGGCAATGGCAGACCAGACTGGCTGGCACCAGAAATTTCTAATTTTGTCATTAGCACCGATTTTAACCTCGAAAATGGCTCTGGCGGGGCGCGAATCGTGTTCCGTTATTCCGATGATGGCGGGTATCAGGCATTAGAGTTGTTCCCCGGTCTGGTCATTTTACGCCGTAATAACCTGTCAAACCCCGATGTACTCAATCGGGATGCCGAAATATTGATACGCCAAACAGGGAGCGCCCCCATTTCTGATAACACATGGCATAATGTGACCATCTGGGTGGATGGACGGCGCATTTATGTGTATATAGATGGGCGCTTGCTCATGACCGCCGAAGATAATAACACACCAGAACTCGGCGTAGGACAAATTTTGTTGCAGGTCAATGCCAGCAATCGCTCGGTACGCTTTGATAATTTTACCGTTCAACAAGCCGAAGCCTTTAGCAATCATTTTGAGGGAGCGATTATCCCCGCCACATGGCAAACCAATAACAGCCTTAAAAGCACGATTGTGACCGAAAGTAGGAATAATTTTGTGCAAGTAGACAACGATGTCGAAATTAAACCTGCCAATATGACCCCCATCCAAGATTTTACCCTACGCGCACGGATGTGGAGTACCACAGGTGGCTATAAACTCTATCTACGCGAGAGTAGCGCAGGGTCGTTGATGTTTGAGTTAAACGGTGGCAATCTGACCATCACCCACTTCGATGCCAATGGCTCGGTGGTGTTTACACGGCGGGTAGATAATTTCTATACGCGCAATGTGTGGCAATTAATGGAAATCACCTTCGTTGGTGACAGGCTTAAAATCTCGCTAGAGGGACGGATTCGCTTTGAGGATACACTCACCAGTAGCCCACCCGCAGGCACCATTCGCATTGTCACAGGCAACGCCGATTACATGCGCTTTGATGACTTTTTGGTGACACAAACTGCCAGCACCGCCAATACCGATGCCCAATTTGCCTTTGCATTGCAAACAGAGGTGCTGGCGCGGAATTTTCGGCAATTTCGGAGCGATGTCGAGGAAAGTTTCTCGACACCGCTAGAGGCACGGTATTGGTGGGTAGGCAACCAGCGTGCCGATGGCGACTATCTCCAAGACCCTGCATCGCCCACCAATCAGACTTTTTTGCGTATGATCTATTTGGATAGACCGACTTTTCGGCTTATCCGCAACGATTATGGTGTGCAGATGTTTGGGACAGGCACAGACAGACGGACTTATGCCGATTCCACCGATATTTATGCCACTGTCTTTGTCCGCATCCCCAATAACGAGTCAGGCATCGCCAGTTTGGGGGTGCGTGTGACTACCACTGTCACAGGCTTAAATATGGAGGGATATTTTTTGGATGTGAGGCGCAACAGCAACGGCACAGTCGAATTTATTGCCCGTTATAGCACCGCCAGCGAGGAAATCATTTATTATGAAGGGGCTATTCCGGGTGCAGAAGATAGCCAACTGCCCGTGTGGATTCCCCTAAAAATCATCGTGCATCAAGATAAAATTGCTTTTTTTGCCAATGATTATTTCATCACGGCACAAGATAATATCTCCAAATTGGGCGGGACAGTCTCGCTTAGTGTGGGAGAAGGGTCTACGGGCGATTTTGATACTCTGCTCGTCCGCGACACCTCCCCACAGGGCTAATCTAACGGGATTTTGGAACAAAGCACCAATAGGCATGTTGCCACTACGCAGGAGAGCAAGGTGGAGATGGTGTGATTTCCTCTGGCAAACTTTCTAAAACCTTTTTTATACATATCCCAACATATTTTTTATAGTGTTCATATTGTTCTTTTGTAACAGATGATGCTGTATTTTTTTGTGTTGTTGGGTGTGATACTAAGTTGCTATTTCTTCTATCAAATAAATTTGATATTTTTGCAATCTGAAGAAGAGGAATTCCGATTTGTTGTAAATAACTCACAACATCTGTTTCTTTATAAGCATTGTTTTCGTTTTTGTTTTTATCTGTCTCATAACATAAAGAATGAATTTCATTTAGTAAATGGCTAAGCGCAACTGAATAATTTGTAGTTTTCTCACTAATGGCTCTATGCTGAATTTGCTCAATGGTGCTGTAATAACATCTAAGTTTCTTGACTAAACAACGGGGTATATTGTAATAACCAGAATCATCAAAGTTTATTTTATCCTGATTATTGAGTAATTTTACTATTTCCACAAAAAACGGGTTACTCATAAGATGGTCAAGAAATTTTTTCTCATTTACCAAGCCAGTCTGACATAGATAGAAAACAATAAACTGAGATATAGGTGTTGTTACCTGATTATTATTTAGCAAAAATTCCTCAAATTTTTGTTTTGCAATTTTTGTTTTGCAAATCATGATAATAAGAGGTAATGGGCTAAATAGAACTAAATTAAAGTCGAAACCGCAAAAAAGATTTTCTAAAATTTCAATGTTATCTGGGTGGCTATCGATGAAATCATTTAATTTTTTACCATACATATATTTAATAATGTTATCTGGGTTCTCAATTTCATTACCCAAGTCGAAATTGAACTTTTTATCTATCCCGTTAATTTTCAATTGCTCTACCACTTCAATAATATCTTCAAACCTCTCTTTCATGGACTTTTTGAGGATAGTATCATCTATATCTATATCCTCATCTATATCCTCATCACTTTGACTTTTATCGATTTCTAAAAGAAGATCTTTCATATCTTTTTCATTATCGGTTTCATGAATTTTGTTTTTTGTATTGCTAAAACGTATCCCAAAATCCAAGAATAATTTGTCACCTATTATATGACTTATATTTATTGTTTCATTTAGCCTTTTTTGCTTCTCAGGAGATTTGAATTTTAAGAAAATCTCAATATCATCCACATAACTAACAATTTGAAAGGATTCAATATCTTTGCTATCTCCCAATATCTCCTCTATAGAAAAACAAACAAATAATGTATGTAAAAACCCAATAAAATTGCCGATAATATCATTATCTGCTTGAGGTATCCCTTTGGGGCTATTCATCAGATAGGTAAAAAAGTAATTTAACTGCTCTATAGCTTGTAAATCATAGCTTTGTTTTTCCCTGATTGTTGGTTTAATATTTTCTAAAAGGTTTTTCAATAATGTATCTATTGAAATTTCATCAAAATAGTTCTGTATATCTACATTAAGAATTATATCGTGATTGTCTAAATTTTTATATTCGTCTAAAAATTTTTTATATTCATCATAACTATTCTTCCAATATATATTATCTGAGTTTGAGCTAATCTTTTTGCCAGCATATGACAAGCCTTGTGTGCCACAATAGGTGAAACAACTACACACATCAAGTTTAGTGTAGAATTAAAGGGCGGAGAAGAGGAACATATCACATGTCACAAAATGACAAGCCCAACCAAGA
>DAOTUO010000313.1:0-2482 GCA_034436595.1 Anaerolineae bacterium
TTTTCAGAAATGTCAAATACTAATATTGCATCGGGTTTATGGTTGAGGTAAATGGGGATGTTTTTGGCGGACAGTCGAGGGTTATATCGCTTGCCCGCCATTGTATAGATATTAGGCCTTGCCCAATTCGTCCACGCTAAAATCCATCGCTACGATATAACTTTCGTCAAAGAGGAGTGTTTTCATGGCGGGTGCTTCTTTGTGTTTTTCGCCTGCCAACACCTTTGCCTCTAAACCGTGATTCACCAGCACGTTCTCTAATTTATCTGCCAGTGGTTTGGGCATTTGCCCCACCAAATCGCCCCCACCTGTGAAGAGGTCTAAGAGGGGTTTTTCGACATTGATATATTGGGGCAAGTGTCGCCATAACCCAAAGGTGGAGCTATACGCTTGGAACACATCTATCATCAATCCGTTTACATCATCGGGTGTTCCCTTAAAAAATAAGCCTGTGGGGAGGCTATTGTATTCATACAGCAGGGGATGATTTTCGTCTGATAGCACCGCAATTTGCCGAAACATGCCCACGCTCACACGGTGTTCTTGTACCCCGATGGCGCGGACGATATAACGGGCTTTATCGCGCAAGCCACCGACTGCTTCATCAAAATAGGTGGTGGCGATAATAAATTGCAGTGTGTCTGGGACAGAATCCATCTGTGCTATCAGACATACGCCATAGCCATTGTCGGCATTAATCTCTGCGATGAGTTGGTCGAGTAAATTGGGCATTATTCATCTCTGAGCCGTTTTGCCAGCCAATCCACCAGTGGAAAATCAAGCGCCTGTGCATCTTCTATGATGCCATCCACATCAAACGGCAAGGCTTTGAGCGACACATCCACCACACCATCATCGGCAAAGGTGAATAATCCCCATTGGGCGTTGCCTGCCATATCTGCCGATGCGCCCACACTACCACAATTGACCACGCGCCATCCTCGAACTGTTTTATCCATCTGCCGATGAATATGTGCGCCAATGGCGAGTTTGCCTTCTCTATCGAGCAAAAAGTCTGCCACTTCTTCATCGGGTGTTTGGGGTGTAAGAAATGATTCATCATTCCCTGGTACGGCATGATAGCCAATCACCCAGCCAAACCCTTCGACATAATGTGAGACTTCTCTGCCAATGCGTTTGGCGATGAATTGATAATCATCCCACGAAATTTGAGAGAATCCCCAATTAAAAATCGTGTCAAATTCTTTGCGGATAGCAAGTTGTTGATTGAACTCGGCTTCATCGGTGGCGGGAGACAGTCTAAATCGTTCCCCTGTGACCAGATAGCGGTCGGTGTTGCCACCAATGACATGAAATTTGTCTTTGCCAAATGCCTCACGCCATGTCTGAATCGTGCGGACACATTCGGCGGGGCGTGTGCCATGCGAGGCGAGGTCGCCCAAGCACCAGATGAGGTCGGGTTGATGCGCCTCTATATCGGCTTTAACCACCTCTAGCGCAGGTAAATTGCCATGAACATCAGAAAATACGGCTAGTTTCATTGGATAAAAATCCTTTCTGTTGGAATGTGGTTATTGTGGCACATTTTCGGTGGTGGCGCTATGATTGGGATAAGATCATTTGGAGATGGTTATGCCTTTATTACAATCGCTGACAATCAACGTAGCGCAAAAATCACCGACTACCTTTCCATATAGTGTGCCATTCATCGAAACCACCCAGCAGGTCAACTTTTCTGCGCCAATCACTTTTTTGGTGGGCGAAAATGGCAGTGGCAAATCCACATTTTTAGAAATGCTTGCCTGTGCGATAGGGTCGGTGACGGTGGGGTCAGAACCCGTTAGCACCGATAAATCCCTCACGCCTATCCGTCAATTTGCCGATGCACATCTCAAATTGGTGTGGTCTAAGCGCACGAAAAAAGGTTTTTTTATGTGAGCAGAAGATTTTTTTGGATATGCCAAACGCATGACCCAAATCCAAGCCGAGATGCGCTCCGATTTAGCCGATGTAGATGAAGATTATAAGGGGCATCACACGCAATTTTTTGAATAATCCACACGCTTATTTAAGACATCTATTTGAGGATTAATCCCAAAACCCCCAATTACTAGGTGTATGTACATGACATATTTACTTATATAATAAATATACGTTTATTGTAATGTTTGGCGAATGAGGAGACTCTCTATGTTGAAAGTAAGATGTGAACGCCCCGATTGCGGTGGTGATGAAATGCGAGTTAGTGAGCGCAATGGGGTAGAGATAGATTATTGTGCGGTATGTCGTGGGGTATGGTTGGATAGGGGTGAACTGGATAAAGTTATTGAGCGTTCCGCCCAACCGCCCATAAGTGGGACACCACAGCAACCACCCCAGTACCAACAAACTGCGCCACCGCCTAAGAAACGGTATGAGGATGATGACGATGATGATTATCGTTATGGCGGGGAACGTAATAACGACCATGACAAGAAAAAGCGCAAATCGTCATGGCTAGGTGAATTGTTCGACTTTTAGG
>DAOTUO010000314.1:0-11324 GCA_034436595.1 Anaerolineae bacterium
GGATAAGGGGGCTGGGGGGATAGGGGTGATTTAAGCTGATAATTGACTTGAAAATGCTTATCCATTGAAATTTGAAAATCATTTGAATTCAAAATAGTTGTTCCATTATCAACAACACTAATGCCAATGATGATACTGTTACCGTGACAATGCCCGCAGGGATATGCAACAAAATATGCAATTGCCCCGCCAAACTAGACCCACCACTAATATTGGGCGGGACAGCAATCAACGCCATCCCCATGAGCAAGGTAATCCATTCGTCTTTGCGATGAAATACCAATATAAAGCTAATTATCGTGAGTGCGACTATCAACAAATAATCAATGCACAGTTGTAGGGTCGCTAGGACGGGTGTGAGCGCCACATTGCCTAGCAATTGCTGATAGCGCATTGGCAATGCAAAAACATAGGTGATAAGGGTTGTCACCATATAGATGATGCCCATCCACCATACCCAATGGGGCAAAAAACGGATAGATGTACTGGTTGTTTTGGATAGTGTCATACCGGATTTGAACTCACGCTTTGGGCTATTTCCTTCTAAATAAAACCAACCATTTAGTATCCTATATGGCTGGTTTTATTGCAAACAGAGATTTTTTTGATAGGTGTTTATAGCCGACCAGACACCCATTCGATAATATCGTTCATGATACGCCCATAATGAGTTTCGTTGTGAATTTCATGATATAACCCCTCATAAATTTTGAGGGTCTTATCTGTGCTACCCGCTTGGTCGTATATCCATTGGCTGGCAGGTGGCGGACAAATTGTGTCTTGGCTACCGTGTAATAGCAATATCGGTAGTCGCAAAGTGCCTAGTTGGGGAATCACTGCCTTGCCGTTGGTAATAATCCCCGCGCCCATGCCAATTCTCATCGGTTCTGCATCGCCCAATGGGTCTGCGATATATGCCTTGACGATATTTTCATCGTGGGTGAGCATGGTGGGGTCAATTTTGGTTTGGCGCTTGGTGGGGGCGATTTTGCTGAGTAGGGTGAGTACCATCACCAAAAATGCGGAAACGGTGGTGCTAACCGCCAGTGGCGACCCACTCGAAATCCATCCTGCGATTTTATCCTGATTTTTGAGCAGATAGAGGTTGCTAATCAGTGACCCCATGCTATGCCCATAGACAAAAATCTTTTTGTTGGGGTTTTCCTTGCGAATAAGGTCAATATAGAGGGATAAATCGGCTACAGGCAGGTCGAAACTAGCGAAATACGTGCGCGGTTCACCGCCACTTTTGCCATGTGAACGATGGTCATAGGCATAAAAAGCAAATCCCGCATCTACAAATGCTTCTGCGACATGCCCATAACGACCACTATGCTCCGCGATGCCATGCACCAAGAGGATGACGGCTTTGGGGTCTGTGGTAGGAAGCCATTTAACAGCATGGAGGATGATATTATCGGCGGTGGTAAAGGTAAATTCTTGGGCGGCGATAATGTCTGAGGCATCTTTGTAATTAAATATTTTGTCTGTCATGCGGTGTTTATCCTTGTAATGATATTTTTGCAGTGTGTTTTACTATCAGTATAGCTTTGTACTAGATGTGCGCCAATATTCAGAGCAATCCAGTTTGCGGTTAATCAATCCGCGTTCAAACATCTCACGGCGCAATATCGCCCAATCTTCAAAGGTGTGCCATTGCCTGAGCAGTTCATTGACCTCACGCTCGGTATAGATTTTGCCAATCTCAAATTTTTCTGCCAGATAATCTAGGATGATGGCTTGGTCTTTGCGGTTTTTCTTGCTAATTGGGAAGCGCGTCACCCGTCCATGCTCATCCAAATAGTGTTGTATGCGGTTTTCATTGTCATTCATAGCACATTGTTTCCTACTCAATCATACGATAAGGGAACATCAAGACGCAACCATGTGCGCCCAATGCGGAACATCACCCCTGGACGCAGGCTTACCCTGCCCAGAATGGGTTCTAATTCTTTTTCGATGAATGTGCCGTTGCGACTGCCACCATCCTCTAGCCAAAAGGTGAGGTAATAAGGCGCTGTGACCGATTCCGTACTAGTGGTTGGCACACTCACACATCCCAATTTGGCATGAAGCCGCGACACTTGGCTATCGTAAGGCATATGAATATCACAGCCATCGCGTCGCCCAATGGCGATAATGCGTTCTTCACCGATTTCGGGCTGAAAGAATGGCAATTTTTTGCCATCGTAAGGTCCACTCATATAGGTAATCGAAATTTCGCGTTTGCTTCGTCTGAACATTATTTCAGTTTCTCCCTGACCCACCCCAGCTTTTGAATGCTCGGCTGATGGTTGGGGTCTACCACCAGAGCCTGCTCTAACTCTGCAAGGGCTTTGGAATAATTTCCCAAATAGAAATATGCCTCGCCAGAATTATGCCAATACCACACATCATCTGTCTCAAAACAGAGTGCCATTTCATAACAATGACGGGCGTTTTCCCATTGTTTGAGCGCCCCAAAGCATAGCCCTTTGCCATTCCATGCCCACGCATAGGCATTTTCAAGATTGAGCGCCCGTTCATAACTCTCGATTGCCTCTTCATAACGGCGTAAGCGCCGTAATACCTGCCCGCGCCTTGCCCAGAGGGTGGCGTTGGGGGTGGTATTTTTGATGGCACGGTCAATCACAGCGAGCGCCTCTGGACGATGTTCTTGGTCAAGTAGAATATCCACCTGATTGATATAGTACCATACGGTGAGTGGGTCTTCTGTCTCTGCCCGTTCATAACTGACGAGTGCTTCTTCTTTGCGCCCCATTTCTTTAAGTGTTAGCCCGCGCCCATTCCATGCCCACGCATATTTGGAGTTGAGCCGTACTGCCAAATCAAACGCAGAGAGCGCCTCATTATAGCGCCCTAGACGGCGGAGGGTTTGCCCACGTTTTGCCCAACTTTCCACATGGCGATTGTTGATTTTGAGCGCCTCTTCCAACGATACCAGCACATCGGCAAAGTGGTTGAGGGTATATTGTTCATCGGCATAATGATACCAATGCCATACATCGCTTGGATTTAGTTCTAGCGCCTTAGAATAGCTGAACAGAGCATCGTCGTGCCGTCCCATTTGGCTGAGGGTTAACCCACGCCCATTCCATGCCCAGTCGAGGTCTGGCTCAAATTCGATGGCGATATTATATTGGCGCAATGCCTCTTCAAACCGCCCCAATCGGCGCAGTGTTTGCCCATATTGGGCGTGAATTTGGGCGTTGCGGTCATCGAGTCTAATCGCCTCTTCTAATAATTTTACTGCCTCTTGATGCCGATTGAGGGTGAGCAATACATCGGTTTGCTTCACCAGATAAAACGACTCGGTGGGGGCGTATTGGCTGGCTGTCTGAAAGCAGAATATTGCCTCTTCATAGCGTCCCATCGCCTCTAGGGTGATGCCTTGCTCATTCCACGCCCACGCATAACTAGGGGCGATTTGGGTGGCTTTTTTGCACGCCTCTAGCGCCTCATTCCAATGTTGCAAGTGGCGCAAGGTATTGCCCAGACGCGCCCAACTGCGGGCATGTTGTGGGTTGATACTCAGCGCCGTTTTAAGCGAATGCAGTGCCTGTGCATAATCGCCCATTAGCACCAACACATTGCCCTGATTATACCAATGCCATACATCGTTGGGCTTGAGTTCTGCGGCACGGGCATAACAGACCAATGCCTCTGGATAGCGTTCCATCTGTTCCAACACAATGCCCTTGCCGTTGATTGTCCAAGCCGATTCGCCGTCCAATCCCAACGCACGGTCATAGGCGTTGAGTGCCTCGATATGACGGCGCAAATGACGTAACACCTGCCCCAATTTTGCCCAACTAAAGGCATGATTGGGGTCGGTGCGGGTGGCTTCTTCGGCGGGTTGCAGGGCATCTTTATAATTGCCCATTTCTACCAATGTATCGGTCAGATTATACCAATGCCACACCTCATTGGGCATATACCGCGCCGCCCGTCTGAATACGGTAACAGCTTCTTGTAGCCGATTGAGCGCCTTATAGACCAAGCCACAGCCGTTGTATGCCCACGCATAAGCGGGGTCTAGGTGAATGGCTTGCTCATAGGCTTTGGCGGCTTCAGGATAATTTTTCATGACCCGATGAATCTGCCCCAATTTTGCCCAGCTATTGGGGTGTTTGGGGTCAATTTGCAAGGCGCGTTCCAAGAGGGGAATCGCCTCTTTATAGCGTTCTAGGTCATAGAGAATATTGGCACGATTAAACCAATACCACACATCATTTTGGTTGTTTTCGGTGGCAATCTCATAACAGTGAAGCGCCTCATCAAATTTTTTCATGCGCTCCAACACAATACCCTTGCCATTCCAGGCAAAGGCATAATGGGGCAAAATGGCGATGGCGCGGTCATAGCAGGTGATGGCTTCGTCATAACGCTCTAATAGCCGATAGGTGCGCCCTTTTCTTGCCCATGCCCACGCATAATCGGGTTGCAGGGAGAGGGCTTGGTCATAGGCGGTGATGGCTTCATCATAGCGTTTGAGCGCGGTGAGCGAATAGCCCTTATCCATCAATTCACGCGCTTCGAGGGCGGGTCCTGTGACTTCGACCTCTGGCACCTTGCCCGTTAATTCGGTGTATAACTCAGTGAAATACGCCACAATATCACCCCAATTTTGGGGACGATAAATCGGATTTTTTTCCAGACATTTCAGCACAAATTGTTGTAGCTTGTCGGGGGTATTGCGTTTGTCCTTCACCATCAGCATGGGTTTTTCGTTGAGATGTGCCAAGACCCACTCGTTAAATTTGCGAGCGCGAAAAACACGTCTCCCTGTGAGCATTTCGTATAATACACACCCAAATGAATAAATATCGCTCCGCATGTCCACATCTTTGGACTGACATTGCTCTGGTGACATATATGGCGCAGTCCCCACAATTGCGCCCACCCGTGTGAGGCGGTCGGTGGGGTGCAGATGGTCATCATGTGGGGTTTTTTCGATTTCGGCGGTAGAGATGTCGGTGAGGTCTACCGCGTGGACGAGCCCAAAGTCTGTTACTTTGGCGATATGGTCATGGGTGATGAGGATATTGGCGGGTTTGAGGTCACGATGTACCAACCCAGATACTTTTGAGGTGGCGTGTTGCATCCCCAACGCGATATGTAGGGCATATTCTATGGTTGTGATGGTATCGAGTTTGCGATGCTCTATCCAACTGCGTAAATCTGACCCCAATTCTTCTGTGCCACTGACATATTCTAAGATGATATGGGGACGTTTGCTAATATCCTGCACCAAACGGGCTTGGACGATGTGGCGATGTTTTTCGAGGCGCACCCACACAGTCGCTTCATGATTAAAGCGGGTGAGGGCGCGTTCATTCTCCAGATATTTGCCCTGGAAGGTCTTAATCGCCACAGGTTCTCGCTGGTCGTGGTCATAACACAAATACACCACACCCATCCCACCACGCAACACTTCAGACACCTCATAACGCCCGTCTATGCGGTCTCCCACACTATAATCGCCACTGACGAGATTATCGGGGTCTTCATCGGTGCTATCTGGCACATTATCGGAATCAGTTTTGACATGCCTTGCAGGTCTGAGGGGTAACATATCATGATTGCCCTCAAATGATGTTTGCCCAAATACCGCACTTTCTTCGGCTTGGGTTTCGCTGATGAATTGGCTCTCTACGATATTTGACTGAAATTCGATAATTGCCCCTGTATCGGCAATCGTCATCGAAGCATCACTGACCAATAGGGGTGGTGGCGAATCGGCATGGGTGCTATCGTTATCGGCTTCGGCATCGTCCACCAGATTTTCATCACCATCGTTGTTGTCATCATTTACAGGGGTAGCCGTTTTGGTTTTGGTGATGGGAGATTTGACCGTCAGTTTTTGCCGATATAAATCCATCAAGCCGATTAAGCTCCGTTGGAAGGTCGGGCGTGTCTCTGGATGATCTTCATCGTCATCGGTTGCCGCCCACAATGCCGCGGCGATATTACGCCGTGTGGGATGTGTCTCTGCAAACTCAAATAGCCAGCGCAGATATTCATCTATAGCGCGACGTGCCATTTTTCGGTCTACCTCATGCTCGGCATGGGTGACAGCGCGTTTATAGGCGATGAGTGTCTTGCCGATATAATACACCAGCAGACGGTTATCTGGGCTATACGACTGTAGGGCGCATAAATCGCCCAATGCAAAATGGTCGTTGATGTCGTTGCGACGCAATGCCAATTTTCCCAATACCTGAATGGCAGGGTTGGGGTCGGTTACGAATGGGTCGCTTTTATCTTGCCCATTACGCTTTTTTAGGTGAGCGCGGGCAGAAGTATCATCGGTTAGTAGGGGCTTTCGCCCTGTTTGTGGAATGTTCACTGGATAACCTCAAATGCCAGTTTATCGCCTTCGCCAAGCGATACGCGAATGGTATCATCCTTAGCAAAGACATCCTCAACAATTTTGGCGCTCAATGGACGGGTGAGCTGGCGCTCTATGGCACGGCGCAACGGACGCGCCCCTTGTGTGGGGCTATATCCCGCTTTTAGGATGAGTTGACGCGCCTCTGGTGTGAGTTCAAGCGTGAGATGTTGTTCTTTGAGGCGGTTATAGACCGAGACCAGTTGCAAATCTAAAATGCCGTCTAATGTTCCTTCTGACAGCGAATTAAACGTGATAACCTCATCCAGACGGTTGATAAATTCTGGGCGGAAAAAGCGGTTCAGATAGCCAGAATAATCGGCTTTTATCTCTATCGGTGTCCCACCAAATCCCAAGTGCTTGCCACCCTCTTCTGTGCCGATATTGCTGGTCATGATGAACACGGCATGACGCGCATCCACGCGCCGTCCGTGTGCATCGCTAATTCTGCCTTCATCAAATACTTGCAGAAAAATATCAAATACCTCTGGGGCGGCTTTTTCCACTTCATCCAACAACACCACACTATAGGGTCTACGGCGCAACGCATCGGTGAGTTGACCACCTCGTTGTGTATCCCGGTAGCCAGGGGGTGCGCCGATGAGCCGTGCAACGGTGTGTGCATCATGAAATTCGGACATATCGAGCCGAATCATCGCCTCATCACTACCAAATAAGAAACTAGCCAATGCGCGGGCGAGTTCTGTCTTGCCCACACCCGATGGTCCCAAAAAGAGAAATACACCTATGGGGCGGCTGGGGTCATTGAGTCCTGCACGGGCAGTTTTTATCGCCGCCGATACGGTATTCACTGCCTCATCCTGACCGATTACTCTTGATAGCAAGGCTTTTTCTAGCCCCGCTAAACGGCGTTTTTCGTTGGTGGTGAGTTCATTGACAGGGATACCCGTCCATTGTGATAAGACGGCAGTCACATCACTGGCTTTGACATCGTTGGGGGCTGGGTCTTCGTCATCTGGGCTAATGGTGCGAATAATCACCCGCGTACAGGCTTCATCCAACAAATCCAGCGCCTTATCTGGCAAGCGTCTGTCTGGCATATAGCGCACAGAAAGGCGCACCGCCGCCTCTAGGGTCTCTGGCAAAATCACCACGCCATGATGTTCTTCTAGTTTGAGGCGTTGCTCCGCCAAAATTTGAATGCTATCGTCCTCTGATGGTTCTTCCACATCAATTGTGCGGAAGCGCCTATCGAGGGCGGGGTCTTGGGCGATGGCTTTGCGATATTCCTCATGGGTGGTCGCGCCAATGCAATTAATTTCCCCCCGCGAGAGGGCAGGTTTGAGGATATTGGCGGCATCGAGATTGCTGTCTATCGTATCGCCAGCACCGACAATGGTGTGAATTTCGTCTATGAACAAAATACAGTTGCCCGAATTTTTGATTTCATCCACAATGCCGATGAGCCGTTCTTCAAATTGCCCACGCAGGCTTGTGCCAGCGACCAATGTGCCAATTTCGATTTGGACAATGCGTTTTTTGAGCAATGAAGCGGGTGCTGTGCCGTTGTGGATGGCATACGCCAAGCCTTCGACCACTGCCGTTTTTCCGACACCCGCATCACCGAGCAGAAGCGGATTATTTTTTTTGCTCCGTGCTAATGTACGGGCGAGGGCGCGAATTTCTTCTTCTCTGGCAATAGCGGGACCAATTTTGCCCTTTGCGGCTTGCACAGTGAGGTCACGCCCATATTTGTCTAGTAGGGGCGTGGGGGCGACATCGCTATCGGTGGTAGGGCGCGGAATTTTGAACGCCGCAGCAAAAGAGCCAAAGGGTGAATTGCCAAAATTGAAGTCACTATCCGAGTCGAATAGGCTGTCCATATCGCTATCGTCTAATAGCGGAAAATTATCATCGGGCTGTTGCTCAGCGATGAGCGTCTGCAACCACTGATTGACATCAAATCCCATTTCGATGAGTTTGCGAATGGGGATGCCTTCACCCTCTTGCAAGAGTGCCATCAAGACATGATATTCACCGACTTCGGTCTCATCTTGGTCTGCCAGAAAAATGGCAAGCGATAGCACCATCTCGGTGCGTGGGGTGAGTGGCAAGACATCACTCATGCTCAAATCTTTGTCTGTCCCAATATCACGGCGAATTTCGCTCCGCACAGTGCGCGGATTGAGTTCTGCCCGCCGTAACAACCGATTGGTATGTCCATTTTCAAAACGGGTGAGGGCGATAAAAATATGTTCTGTCCCCAAAAAGTGATGCCCCAACTTGCGGGCTTCTTCTACGGATGCGCTCAAAATTTTGGCGCAACGCTCACGAATTTCTTTTTCTGGAATATCGGGTGATGGTGTCATCAAATCCACTCAAATTTATCAAAAAATTATTCACATCATTAGTATAACGCAAGCGGTCAATTTTATCATCTTTTTTCCTTATTTTTTTATCAGAAATGGAAATAACATGCTTATATCCATTATTAAACCATTTCTAAATGTAGAAACTTGTATCAGTTTGGATGAAAAAGCATGTTTTTTCGTAAAATGTAATTTGTTAGCATAAAAATGCTTGTAAAAATGAATTATATTATTTATACTCGTATTTGTTAAAAACATATAACACATTAGTTAGGGAGCTAAATCAATGGCACATATTACCAAAGTTATGTTTCTCCTGTTTTTTCTTGGTGCATCTTTTGTATATGTAGCCCCGTCACAGGCTGCATATTCATTACTGTGTGGTACAGCTATTTATGTTGATGATAGCTTTGTGGGGGTTAGTGATGGTACGAGTGGATCCCCATATACCACTATCGCCGCCGCGGTTGCTGTCGCCAGTGCAGGAGATGTGATTTGTGTCAATGACGGCACATACGCATCAACAAATATCAATCAACAAGTCACCTTATTGGGACCCAACGCAGGCTTTAATGCGAATGACCCCGCAGATATCACTGCCTCTAATCCTACACGTATCACAGAGGCTGTTGTAAATGGCACTTTTGGGCTTCAGGCAAATAATATCATTGTGGATGGATTCACCTTTAGTGGTTTCGCTTTAGGTATAGCGCAGCAAGTGTCTCCATTTACCAGTATGCAAGTGCTGAATAATAATTTTCTCAATGGTAGTTTTGCCATTAACTTTAATTTTGGTGCTGTTTTTCCCCTCAATAGAGGTTTGCTGATTGAGAATAACCGCATTGATACTTATTCTGCCGCGGCACAAACGGCTATTTGGGTGCATAATGTTGATGGGGCGACAATTCGTGGGAATTATATCAATAGTGGGGGATTTGATAATTCTCGTGGCATCAATTTATCTGGTAATAACATTGTGGTAGAAGATAACCATACGATAATTCCGCTTCCACAAACCAACGGATTTGGGTTGCAGATAGGTGCAGACCAGCCCAATACGATGCAAGGTATCACGGCACAGCGTAATACCTTTGTGGGTGGGGCGCGTGGTATTCAGATGTATCCATGTGCTGGTGGACGCAATTTGCAAAATATCTCTATTCTCGATAATGAAATTCGTGATGTTGCAAATATCGCCATTTGGATGACTGCTGGCGGGTGTGACCCATCGAGAGACGGCACTGTGAACAATATCCTCATTGAAGGAAATCGTATTACCCAAAATGTCAGTTTATTAACCATTGGTTTTGCATCCATTGACCTGCGCTTTAATGGTACAAATCCGCAAGGGTTGGTCACAGTCCGTAATAATCAAGTTCAAATGACGGGTGCTTATGGTACTGCGACAACCAGTTCCGCTATACGTGTGCGTGGTCGTGCCGATAATGTCATTATCCAAGCCAACCGGCTCATTGGTAATGGGACGTGTCCTACCACACCAAACCCTGTTTGTTCTGGTGTGTATGTTCAGACCAATGATGCAACGCTTGGGGCAATGCCTGCCGCCTCCAATGTTCAGATTATCGAAAACTACATTACGGGTTTTGAACGCGCTTTGATTGTGCATGATGCTGTGGCTAACGCTTATGGCAATCTGACGATGGGTGCAACGGTCAATTTTAATCGTAACCGTGTATTTGGCAATACATTTGGCGCACAAGGTGGGGCAGGACAAAGCGTCAATCTGGATAATAACTGGTGGGGATGCAATGGCGGACCCATCGCAGGTGGTGGTAGTGGGGCTGGGGCGCTTGGTGCCTGTGTCAATTATCTAACACCAACAGGGTTTACACTCGCACCATCGAGCTGGCTCACCTTAAATAATCTGGTAGCGAGCCCATCGCCTGTTTTACAAGCCTCACCCACAACAACTTTGTTGGTGAATATTGGCACAGCAGGCAATACGGTTTCTGATTGGGCAGGTGTGACCGATTCACAAACTTTTGCATACGATTTGGCGATAGACCCATTAAATCGTCCATTGATACAATTTGCAGGTGCTGCGACATTTGCTTTGCCTTCTGGCATACCTGCGCCAACTGTCCCCTCAGCATCCGCTATCAATAGTTTAGCGACAATTAATGCGACACTGACAGATTGCGCGACGACTGTTTTCACGGCTCAGTTTGATAATGAACGGTTATCTATTGCTGTTCCGTGTCAATTGGCAGGAGAAGTGCTTCCAGAGACCCCACCAAATGGTGAGCAGGGCGTACTGACATCACAACAATTTGAAGAATTGGGCGTGACCAATTTGCCAGCTACAGGAGAAACACCGCTTTGGCGCGATTGGTTGATAGTAGCCATTGCTGGCATTGGTGTTTTAGGCGTTATGGTTAGTGCTGTTGTGTGGCGCAAACGCCAACAATCATAACTTTTAGCTACCTAATGGAGAACCGAAAACAAATTCATAGGATTATGTCAATAACGCATCATTAAACGTGTTTTCACCCCACCCCCAACCCCCGCTCCAATTTTTTGGAGCGGGGGCTAAAACCTGCCCTAAAATGGGTTTCTCCCCCTTTCTCCACGCAGTGGGGATA
>DAOTUO010000315.1:0-14353 GCA_034436595.1 Anaerolineae bacterium
GAGTTATTGACATAATCCTATGAATTTGTTTTCGGTTCTCCATAAGGTTTGTCCACAGTTCATTTCGATACGCTGTTCTGCCTATGGCTCAAAGCCATAGGCTAGTCGCCTGTGAAGCCCACTGAAGGGGCTTGGTCTAAAAGTATATGCTCATTTCTATGCTACGGCAGGCGGTGAACCACCCGCCTAACCGACCAAAACCCCATAAATGGGGTTGGATATGCCCATTTTGAGGGGTAGATAGGCATAATGTACGGGCTTGCCATGGCAAGCCCACCTCACACAACGATGAATATTTGGGCATGATATATCATGCCCCTACGCCACACCCATTTTTTGTGATAAAAATAGGCAAAAAAACCCGTTCACGGTCAGACGGGTAGGTTCTACGATTTTTTGTTGGTATTCATGCCAAGTGCGGCATAAATGGGGCAAAAACCCACTGTGGCGGTTGCCAACAAAATCACGCCCACCGCGATGAGCAAAATCCCCAACACAGGGTTACTGCTCAATTGGGTGACACCCAAGACGGCTAAAATCACAAATAACACACCGCGCACAACACGGTCTATCTGGTGGGTATTTTTTGTAAACGACATAAACGTATCTCCTTAAATTAGTCACGAATCAGTAATGTTAGCGTAGTCTTACCCCCCAATTGGCGCAAGTATCATCTGTCATGGCTTTTTTAGCCGAATATCACCCCAAACCCTTAATCATTGCTTAATAAAACTATGGCGAAAGTGTAATCATCATTTGCTATTCTATCCATTGTTCGATTATTTATTGTATTGGGTGAGGACTTTATTTTGGCTGTTTCATCTATAACCCCCACCACAGGCATCACAACGTCTCCCCAAAAAGGGCGCTTTAGTATCAATCCAAGAATCTTGAGAGAAAATCTAACGGGGTGGATATTCATAGCCCCCGCCGTCATCATCATTTTCGCCTTTGGCATTTTCCCCATTGGCTATGCCCTCCACATGAGTATGCACGATTGGCGCACCCGCAATATGGGGTATGTCGAATTTGCCAATTACAGCAATATCATCGGCAATTGGGGCGGGGCGTTTGTGCTGGTGTGCGGATTCATCCTCCTCATATTCGCGTATATCTTTTGGACAGAAGCCTTCACAGCCGACCGCGAAAAATGGTTTTTTCTGCGGGCATTTATCGCCTTTATCATATTGGGCGTGGGCTTGTTTTATATCGTGTATGCGTGGGAGATGATGATTAACGCCCCTGCGGATAGTGTGCGCTTGCTCAGATACCGCGAGGCATTTTTTAATTCGCTCATTCGCACATTTTATTACGCCTTTGGCAGTATTCCCATTCAATTGAGTTTGGCGTTATTGCTGGCGTATGTGCTGTTTCAGAATATCCGAGGCAGGGAACTTTTTCGTATGATATTTTTCATGCCCTATATCACCCCAACCGTAGCCACCGCCGTTGTCTTTGGCAAAATATTTGCCCCTGGCGAAAATTCGCTGATTAACCAATTCACGCGGACATTAGGCGGAGATGCCTATCGCTGGCTACAAGAACGCCGTCCCTTTTTGGAAGTGGTGTTTGGTTGGGAGATAGAGGGGTTTTTTGCGGGACCGAGCATGGCGTTGGTGGCGATTATTATCGTGGGCATTTGGTCGTATACGGGCTATAACGCCGTCATCTTTTTGGCGGGGTTGGGGAACATCCCCAAAGACCTGTATGAAGCCGCCCGTGTGGATGGTGCATCGGAATGGCTGATTTTTCGGCGGATTACGCTCCCACTCATCTCCCCTGTGACCTATTATCTGGCAATTTTGGGATTCATCGGCACATTTCAGGCGTTCAATACGATTTATGTCATGCGCGATACGCGGGTACTCGACCAAGTGAATACCGCCGCCTTGACCATTTTCGATACCTTCAAGGTAGATGGCAATTATGGCTATGCTACCGCCCAATCTATCCTCTTATTTGTGATTATTTTGGCGCTCACACAAGTTCAGCGCAATTTATTTGAGAAGCGGGTGTTCTATGGTTGATAAAATCCAAACCCAACTCACCATAGATGGCTATTCATCTGCACAGGTGGCGACCAAAAAATTTCCGTTTCGCAAAATTTTTAACCAGTCGCTCTTGTATGGCACATTGATATTCTTCTCAATTTTGTCGTTGTTGCCATTTTTCTGGATGATTTCGACCTCGCTCATGACCGCCAGCGATGCACAAGTGTCGCGGGTGCTACCGACCACCGTGCTACAATTTCAAAATTATCAAAGCGCGTGGGTAGAGGGTAATTTTGGCAAATATTTTATGAATAGCGTCATCATCGCCAGTGTCACACTGACGGGGATGGTCGTCACATCGGTGCTATCGGGTTATGCGTTTGCCAGAATCAAATTTTATGGGCGTAATTTTATCTTCACCGCACTTTTGGCGACCATCATGGTGCCAGAGACGGTGACACTTGTGCCAAATTATCTCACTATCAGAGGCAATATTTTCCCGTTGCCATTGGGCAATAACACCGCGTGGTTTGAAATGGGCAATTCGTGGTATGACTTGCTCCCCGCGCTTACTGTGCCGTTTATGGCGAGTGTGTTTAGCATATTTTTGCTCCGTCAATTTTTTGCGACTATCCCCGATGAATTGTGGGAAGCCGCCCGCATTGACGGTTGTGGACATTTTCGCTTTCTCATCACCATCTGCTTGCCGATTGCAAAACCAGCCGTGTTTACGGTGGTGCTACTCGGATTTGTGGGCAGTTGGAACTCGTTTATGTGGCCCATCATCATCACCGAAAGCGAAACATGGCGACCCCTCATGATGGGACTCAACAATTTTGTGCAAGATGCGGGGACGCGCACCCATCTATTGATGGCAGGGGCGTGCATTACTATCGCGCCGATTTTGGTCATCTATTTTATCGCGCAAAAATCGTTCACGCAGGGCGTGGCGACCAGTGGACTAAAAGGGTAGTAACCGATTATTCCGCATGGTGAGAAATATCCTATTGGTGATTCTCCGAGACATAATGGCTCGGTTATGAACACATCTTATAACACAATCGTATTTTCCAATTCAGGAGGAAATGCACAAATATGTTCAAAAAAGTAATGTTGATGCTCGTTGTAATTTTGGCTTTGGGGATTCTCCCAACTTTCGCTCAAGACGATCCCTATGCCGATGTTGACCCAAGTGGACAAATTGTGAGCTATTGGCACAACCACACGGGTGGACGCGCCCGCGCTCTCGATACCATCGTGCGTGTATTCAACAACCCCGCAGGCGATTGGGGCAACCCAGACAACGCCGAATTCTATATCGTCCCAGAAACATCAGACCCCACCGACCTCAATGCGTTGGCAGTGGCACTCGCCCCTATCGCCGCCGAATATAACACCTATGGTATCACCGTAGAAGCTAGTAATCAGGGCGGTTATGGTGATATTTTTGAAAAAATTCGTTTGGCGATTGGCGCAAACGAAGCCCTCCCCAACTTGACCGTTGCCTATCAAAACCAAGCCGCGACCTATCAATTTGATAGTTCTGGCGAATCGCTCATTGACATGAACTTGCTCGTCAACAGCCCAACATGGGGTATGAGCGAATCCGAAATTGCCGCCTTCTACGAAGGTATTTGGGCATCTGATGTGTTCCCAACCTTTGGCGGTGCGCGTTTCGGTTTCCCTGTGCAACGCTCGATGGAAGTGATGTTCTTCAATGTGGATTGGTTGGCAGAATTGTTTGCCAATGGTCACATCAGCTTTGAAGGTGCGCCAACCACCCCAGAACAATTCCGCGAAGCCTCGTGTGCCGCCACTGCCAACCCATTTAGTAGTGCAGAAGCCGATGCCCCAGAAGCCCCTGTGGGTTATGAAATGCGTATTGATGCCTCTAACCTTGCGGCATGGATATTTGCCTTTGGTGGCGACATTTTCGATTATGAAGCAGGTATGTATACCCTCAATACCCCAGAAGCAGTCGAAGCCATGACCTTTGTTCAAGGTTTAATTGCCGATGGTTGCGCCCGCATCCAAACCGACCCCCGTGCCTTCTCTGGTCAACGTAACTTTGGTTTGGGAACAAGCCTGTTCAATATCGCTTCTAGCTCTGGTTTCCCCTTCTATGCACTTGCCGCTTCCCGCGACTTGGGCGATGGTACATTGGAAGCCCGTTTTAGCTGGAGCGCAGGCGCAGTGCCTCACACCACCGAAGTGCCTGTGATGAACCTCTATGGTGCATCGGTCAGTA
This sequence comes from Anaerolineae bacterium, assembly GCA_034436595.1. Classification (GTDB taxonomy): domain Bacteria; phylum Chloroflexota; class Anaerolineae; order Aggregatilineales; family Phototrophicaceae. The sequence continues at coordinate 4,240 of DAOTUO010000315.1, forward strand.
TTACCTCCACCACGCCAGAACAAGAAGTTGCCACATGGATTTTTGTCAAATTCCTGGGTAGCCAAGCAGTGATGGCTCTCTGGGGCGATGCCGCCAATTACTTCCCAACCCGCGGTGATGCCGCCGAATTGCTCGGCGCGACATTTGAACGTGTCCCCGCCTATGCCGCCACATTTGACCTGCTCCAGTATGCCTATAGCGAACCCGGTGTCCCCGGTTACGACCCCGTGCGTAACGAAATGTCAAATGCCCTCGTGTTGCTGTGGGACTTCCCCGCAGGTAGCACCCCAGAAGATGTTCAACCCATTTTGGATGCGTTGGATGAAAATGCCAACCTCATCCTCTCTGAATTTGGTGGCTAGTTTTGAGCCACTGCACCGCATGAAATATCAAACACGGAGTAGCCAAACGGCGCTCCGTGTTTTTTGTTAGCCCTCATACACCACACGCCCCATGACGATGGTCTTTTGCACCCGCATATCGCTGTCCATTAGCACCAAATCGGCATCTTTGCCAATTTCGATGCTCCCTTTGCGATGCGCCACATGGATAGCATGGGCTGGGTTGAGGCTGGCGGTTTGCCATACTCGTTCAATCGGCTCACGGAGGGCAACCATCAGGTAGCGTAGCCCCGCGTCCATCGGCATGATACCGCCTGCCAGCTCCCCTTTGCTATTGCGTGCCACACCATCCGTCACTATCACCTGCGCGTCATCTATAGCTGTCCCAAAAACACCATCACCTAGCCCTGCGGGATAAATGCTGTCGGTGATGAGCATCAGCTTATCGGGGCGCTTGAGTAACCATAAAAGGCGGATTGCCCCGTCACTGACATGCACACCATCCGCGATGATGTCACACCCCACCAGACACGATTCCATCACCGCGCCAACAACCCCCGCCTCGTGGTGTTGAAAAGGACGCATGTCATGAAAGGTATGGGTGCTATGGGTGATGCCGATGGTGATTGCCTGTTCCATTTGGTCATAGGTCGCATCGCTATGACCCACAGAGACGGTAATGCCTTGTGCGACTGCCTCGCGGATGAGCCATTCATTTTCTGGGATTTCTGGCGCGAGTGTGAGTAGCTTAATAACCCCCAACGATAGCCAATCGCGTGCCTCTTGTGAGAGGGCAGGGCGTGTATGCTGGTTGCCATATTGCCAATTTACATACGGACTCTCTATGTGTGCGCCCAACAGATGGGCATGTAAATTGGGGTGCTTGATGGTCGCCACAATCGCCTTTAGCGCCTCTGTAATGCAATTGTGGGTATCCGATTGGGTGGTGGCGAGGAATGAGGTCACACCATGACGCGCAAAAAATTTGCTCATGCCAATAAGTGCCTCTGGCGTGGCGTGCATCACGGCATGTCCCATCGCGCCATGAGCATGAATATCTACAAAGCCAGGGAGCAGGGTCAGACCTTGCCCGTCAATAGCCATACTATCGGGTTTGCGCGTAGGTTCATCATTGCCAATAGCAACGATGCGCCCGTCACGGCAAATTATCCATCCCCGTTCCAAAACTTTTTGTGGGGTAATAATGTGTGTATTAAAAATCAATAAATCCGTCATGTCGTGTTCTCTTGTGATATGATAAACACAGGATATATCTCTATCATAAGCAGGGTGCATGAAAGACAATAGTCGCAAACATCAGCAATTTTTGATACACATCGGGATACTTGTCACATTTTTTCTCATTCCATTATGGTTACGCATCCCCAATGCGCCAAAATCTTTCACCCGTGAATACGTGCTAGGATTCGTGTGGCTGATTCCACTCACCTTCACATTGGCACTATGGGTATCGAGCGGATTCTTGGGGATAAAGCAGGTTGCACGCAGTCGCAGACGGTCATTATTCGCATTTTCCCTCTTGGGATTGGCATTATGGGCAAATTTATCGGTGTCATGGGCATATATGCGCGATTTGCGCCCAGAAGTCACGGTTGGCGTGGCGGGGCAAGTGGGCATTATGGCGCTGTTTGGGGTGATGGTCTTAGCGACTGCACCCGCCCCGCGCCGTGTGGCATTGGCGCTCATCATGGGTATGGTGACGTATGGCATTATTGGTGCATGGCAAGTAACGATTCAGGATGATATCGGGTTGCGCTTTTTGGGTGAATTTTGGTTAGACCCTGCACAGGGGGGGATTAGTGTGGTGCAAGCGGGTGATGTGCGCTGGTTGCGCCCCTATGGGCTGACCCCACATCCCAATGTATTTGCGGGGTATATGCTGGTGGGCGTGCTATGTGCGGTGGGGTGGGTGTTGGCGCGTATTATGCCCACCCAACAGACACAAATCCGTATGGGTGAGACACACCTTGTCCGTTGGTGGACAACACTACTAACGCCTATTATCATTATGCTATTCGGCTTATGGATGCTTTTCCTCACATTTTCGCGTAGCTCATGGCTGGGATTTGCATCGGCGCTAATCGTCATGCTCATTACCCTCACCATCCGCAAATGGTGGACAAAACGCGCCCTGCGGATGGTGCTAGTGGTCGGCGGGGCGATGGTCGTGATGGGGGGAATATTTATTGCACTCTATCATCCATTCATCCTCGCACGGGTAGGTATGACTGATGAATATGTCGAAATGCGTGCTGTGAATGAGCGAGCGATTCATCTGCGGGTGGCGTATGCGACATTTGAAGAATCGCCCGTGTGGGGGGTGGGGGTGGGCAATTTTCCGTGGTATTCCACCTATTATCTCAAATATGAGATGCGCGTGGATATGAAAGGCGACAATATCCACAATATTTACTTATCGGCATTGACCGAATTGGGCATTATCGGCTTGGTGCTGATGCTGGCGGGGCTAATCGTGGCGCTCATCAAAATTCCCACCGACATCCATCGGCTGGCATTATGGGGTGGGGTATTGGGTTTGGCGTTGGTGGGTTTGTTTGACCACTACACATGGTCTATGCTGGCATACGGGGCGTTGTGGTGGGGCATTATGGGCGTGGTGTTGGCAGAACCCATACCTAGCCTACATCACTCAAACCCCATAAAACGGATATAAATGGGACGATATATGCGCTTTGCGCCTAAAAATAGCCCCTATCCCCACTGCGTGGAGAAAGGGGAGAAAACCGCCATTTGGGGGGTAAAAAATCCCCTCAGCCATGCAATGGAGAGGGGATTTAGGGGTGGGGCTAAATTTCCTAACTGATGGAACAACTATTTTGAATTCAAATGATTTTAAAATTTCAATGGATAAGCATTTTCAAGTCAATTATCAGCTTAAAGCACCCCTATCCCCCCAGCCCCCTTATCCCCACTGGGTGGAGAAAGGGGGAGAAAACCATCAACACGGGTGTGTAGGGGCTTGCCATGGCAAGCCCTTACGCCGCTCCAATTTTTGGGGCGGGGGTTGGCGGTGGGGTGAAAACACGTTTAATGCTGCGTTATTGACATAATCCTATGAATTTGTTTTCGGTTCTCCATAAGATGCGTCTATTATAGCATATTTATGAGCGCCTATTTCATCCCTTATTTCGGGCGATAGAACACATACTGATTGGGCAAATCCACGCCCTGCACGCGCAACAGATTGGCACGATAGGCAATCGCCGCCCCGTACATAAGATGTTCTGCGACATCTGCCACACGCCGATTTTGCGGATGCTCTAGCGTTGTTCCGCGCACCCATTCGTTAAATGCGCCCATCGCGGGTCCGCACCAAATCTGATAATCCATTTCACGCCCCGCCTCGCCTATATTTGACCAGCGCGAGGATAATCCCAAATACCACCGAAAAATGAGCGCCATCTTCGCTTTGGGGTTGGCATTGGCACGGTGGATTTGTTCTGGGTCACGCGCCTCAAAATAAGCGACTGTATCTGCCCATACAGCATCCATATTCCGACGGAAAACCGTTTTTTCAATTTTCGCCCGTTCATCGGCGGGTATCGCCTCAATGCTCGGATATTCCCGATACAGCTCATATAATTTTTGCGCCCTCAAGGGGAACAATGTGCCTTTTTTGAGTACCTGTAATTTGACCCCCATCTCGAACATATCGGCGGCGGGTGCCATCATCACATCGGTCATATCGGCTTGTGCCAATAATTTTTTGGTGTGGTCAGATGCACCCGCTTCGATGCAACTCTGATTCACCGAGCCAGTCACCACATACGCCGCGCCCATCATATACGTGCTTAACACGGCGGATGGTGTGCCAATGCCCCCACCCGCGCCCACGCGCACAGGCGTTGCATACCCAAATTGGGCTTGCAGATGGTCACGCAATTCCAAAATCACGGGGAGCAATGCCGAGAGGGGGCGATTATCGGTATGACCACCGCTATCCGCTTCACAGGTGACATCATCCGCCATGGGGATATGCTTTGCCCATTCTGCTTGTTGGGCGGATATTTTGCCCTGTGCCAATAAATCTGCCACAAAATTGGCGGGTGGGGGAGACATAAACCCTTCTGCGACTTCTCTGCGTGATACTTTGGCAATCACCCGATTTTTGGGGATAATTGTGCCGTCTGGTGCTTGGGATAACCCCGCCACACGGTAATAGGTGATGGTGGGTGTGACTTCCAAAAATGCCGATGCTTCGACTGTGGTGATATTGTGGCGCAAAAATAATTCTACGGCGCGTTGTTCAATCGCCATCTCGCTGGGGCTGTGGATGAGGTTAAAGGCATACGGCTGATTGGGCAATGCGTCCTGAATTTTGGCAATCGCCTCCTCGATGCGCTGTGGCACGAGTCCCGCCGCCCCAAACGATGCCAACATGCCCGCCCGCCCCAATGCGATGACCAAATCCGCAGAGGCGATTCCGTTTGCCATGGCACCCGCCATATACGCATATTTCACCCCATACACATGACGAAAGGTGGCAGACCCCAAATTTTCTGCGCTGGCGGGGGGGGTAAATGCCAATATGGGGACTGTCCCCGCGCTGGTAGACAAGTCTCCCGCGTTGGTGAAGCCGATATACCCGTCCACATCCAATACATAACAGGGCTGGTTGAGTGCGCCTAAACAGGCTTGGATTCCCGCTTCATCTTGGGCGATAGTGCTGGCATCGCCATGCCAAAAATAGGTCATCGAAATATCCTCAAAAGTGATAATCAGTAAACGGCTATTATAGCAGGTGTTGGGGGATTATTTTATAGATTTGTCGCATTATCATCTGATAGGCGCGGTAAAGTGGGGTCCATGCGATATAAAATATCTAGTGCTTCTTTCATATCACCAGCAAATTTGACCTCAACCCGCGCCACTTGCAAAATCACTTGGGCGATAAATTTGATGATGCCCTTGCTATCTATCACAATGGTAAATCCCCATTTTTCCGAGCGGACGTTACGAAATTCTTTGACCACCTGCCCCATATTGTTGGTTGTGGCTTTCATGTGAGTGCCGTCTACGACAACGGGAATTTTGGGTTTTTCAGATTGCGCTAATAAATCACCAACTTCACGTATCATATTGCCCAATTGCTGAACGGTCATATCTTTATATTGAATCAACAACACTGCTTCATTCTCAATAAGCCATCTCACTTCATATTCTTCGGTTTTCATGGTTGTTATCTCCGCCAAAAGCGCATAATGATAAAAATACTTACGATGAAAATGGTATCTCTTACATAGATTTTATCACATATTAGTATGTTTGGGGTTACATTATCGTTATTATTGCGCGTATTTAGTGGGCAAATTGCTGTGCTTACCTGTAAAACCCGTTAAAAGAGATTAGATAGCCAATTTTTGGGGCGATGTGTTTATTTATCTGGCAAATTGGGATACACACGGTGTAAAATCGCTAATCCCTCATCCAGATCCTTTGCAAGCCGTACCTCGATACCTGATAATTGAAAAAAGAGTTGTGCAAAAAATTTAATGATGCCTTCTGCGCCGATAACCACCGTAAAACCCCATTTTTTTGACCGCCCACTGCGAAATTCATTGATGACGGCGTTCATATCTTGTTGAGGTGTTTTGATTCTGGACACGTCTATGATGACGGGAATTTTTTCTGTGGGGGAAGCATCTATAATGTGGTTTGCTTCGGACATCATGGCAATGGCTTGTTCAATGCCACCGCCATGAAATTGGGTGAGCAACAAAACTTTATTTTCGGTGTACCATTTAATTTCGTAAGCGGGATTTTCCATGATGATTTTCTCTGTTATGTACGACATAAATACTATGACTTTAGTATAACAGACAATCGTCAATAAGGCATTATTATAATGATATAAGACATACTTAATTGTGACCTATATTATCTGTTTGCGGTGATATTAAATGGCGGGTATTTATTCCGCAAATAAATCACCCACCAACACGGCAAAATCGGGGAATATCGTCCCACCTATGAGGGTCATATCGGCAGTGATGATTTTTACTGCTTGTTGTGGCTCATAAACCTTTACCTGTGCGACAACCGAGTCTATCACCCATATCACGATTCCTTCTGCGATATAATTGGGTACTTTTATCAATAATTCATTCATCTCTGCACTATTAGCGGGGTTGCTGATGACCTCTACGACCAAATCGGGTGGGACAGGGCTATAGCCGATATTGAGAGCATAGGGGGCTTTTTCGTGCGATGTATAGGCAACATCGGGGATATAACGTTCCCCGCCGATGATATACCCGCCATCTGAGCCTGTGACAATGCCTTTGAGTTTGTTTTTTCTGAGATAATCTTTAATCACAAAGGCGACTTCAATGGCAATCATTGATGATTTATTATTGGCGACCACTGGTATAATATCCCCCCCGATATATTCATAATTTGTGGTGATATTCTCTGGCAGATAGACCCATTCATCAAATTGTTCAACGGTCATCGTTTGAATGTGTGTTGGTTGCATGGTATTTTGCCTTTATATCATCATTTTTCTTGATTATAGCATGAGATGAGGGGGGATTACCCCCCTTCGCTAATTTTGAGCGCCACACCACGCACTTCGTAGATGCGAATATTTTCGCGCCACAGATTGGCATTGCCTTTGAGGATAATCCCGCCGTCATCGGCACGTTCTATCGCGCTGATATGAATTTCGAGGTGCAAAAAGTCGTTTTTGGGGACGACCTGCCCACGATATTTCCATACGAATTGATGGTCATCCAGATGGTCAAAACGCGGTGAGGCAAATTCATCTGCCAAGCCTGTGGTCATCGCAAACACCTGTAGTGCCTGCAAAATGGCTTCCACACCAAGCGACCCGGGCATCACTGGGTCTTGATAAAAGTGACACCGATAGAACCAGTTGGTGGGGTCAATCGTCTTATAGCCATGCACATAACCCATGCCGTGTGTACCACCATCACCGACCACATCTACACGGTCTAAAAAGATGAGCATGTCGGGAGGCAGGCGGAAGGTCGGTTTATCTTCTGGTGGATTTTGCAACGCGACCAGTGTTTGTTCATCGGTCAAATCCACCACATAGGGGATGATGCCGTTTTGGTCTGTCCACGAATAAGTCGGATTGCCGCGGTCTAGCCCAACCTGATTCGCCAGCGCATCCCCCGTAAAATAGCCAAAAGAGGCGGTGCCATCATAGAACACCACACCATCGGCAGACAGGGCATAGCTGAATTTTTGGATAATCATCCCCTGATACGAGGTAGACGATAACAAAACGACCTTGTTGGTGAGTGTTTTTCCGCGCAGATCGGGCAAATGATGAATTTTGCCATCGCCATCTAAATTGCGGAAGAAATACGTTTCTTGTGGATATTCTAGCGTAGACCCCAGCCACGCCGATAAAAATCCGCATGGTTGCAAGCCGATTTCCATCAAAATAGAATAGGGCATGGTGGCGCTGTGATTGCGGTCATAATACCACGCATCCAACGGCACATCGTACTCACTGATGAGGCTTGGCTCACCATCAAAGGTGAAGCGTGTCCCGTCTACGCGCAAAATCCGACTAATCAGCTTGAGTTCACTATTCGGTTGGCGGGGTGTGAGTCTGCCGTCATACAGCCGAAATTCTTCACCAAAGCAATCGGCAATTGAGCCAAACGCGAATTGTTCTAAGTGCCATTCGTTGATAAAGGCTTCTTTCATAATCGCAATGCCATCGCGCACCACAATTGGTGTGGTGGATACCGTTTGTAGGGAGGTGATATATCCCGTCCGCAAGATGTCCCGTCCATAAATCGCTTTATCGGCAGGTGCTTTTTCGGATAATTTCAGACCCAAGTCCTTAAAATCCACGACAATTTTGCCATTGAGGATGACATCCACATCGGCTATGGCGTAGGGTTCTGGTGATGTGCCAATCTCTTTGATTTCGAGCCGATAAATCAGCTTGCCAATTTGCGGACCGACTTGCCCACGACAACGCACGACTTGGGGCAATCCGTGAATCGGTTGAAAACGCGCATCATCGGTGGTGAGGTGCAAGCCGAGATACATCATATACACCTGCATCATCTGAACACAGCCTTCTGCCACCAATGACCCCGCCATCACTTGGTCGTCTATAAAGTGACAGGGGAAATACCAATCGGTGGGGTGCAGGTCTTTTTCACCGATAATCTCGCCCAATCCCCACGCGCCACCACTGGGGTTAACATCGGCTATTCTGTCTAACAGGAGCATTTCGCCAGCTGGCAGGCGGAGCGATGGACTTTTTCCGCCCAAATCGTAGGCAGAATCGGCAAATGTGCCAGCAATATCACCCATAGACAGTTTGCGTAAATCGGCTTTGCTAAAATGACGCTTGTTGGTGTGCAACAAGGGTTCAAAGCGTTTTTTGACAATCTGAGCGCGAGCATCACGTTCTTTTTGGGTCATGATGATGCCCTTGCCCGCGTCTAAATCTTCTAATGAGAAAAATCCCGCGCTACCATTTCGCATGGTCAACACGACTTCATCGCCCACATAACAATCGTATTCAAAGAAGAACAGCAGGTTATCGCCATTGCGGGCATACGAATTGATGCGAATATCGTAGCGGAGTGTATGCCCCTCTTTGGGCATATTGGTCAGAAAATTGAGGGTGCAATCGAGCAAGCGATACATCAATTTGCCCTTGACCTCAAAATCTATGCCGATATAACTAATCAGCATGAGGTCGCATTGACCGCTTTCTACCGACACCGCCCACGGGATTTGACCATCCACGCTATACCACGCATCAAACGGAATATCATATTCGGTGGTCATGGCAGACGGGCGATATTGATGAATTTCTGCGTCTAATTTGGTGATGCGCGAGACCAGCAGATAGGGATGGGCAGGCAGGCGCACACGCGATTTATACGTATCTATGATGGCATATTCTTGACCAAACACATTGGCAATTTTGCCTGTGGCAAATTCTTCCAGCGCCTTTTCGTCCCAGATGATGTGTTCTGGTGTGGCGTAATTAATAGGGCGTGTCCCCACCCCTAAATCCCCTCCCCACCGAGTGGAGAGGGGACTTTCATTCACGGGGGGGGTGTTGATGGCGGCTTCTACTTGGGTGGCTAATTGGCGCAATGCCTCTTGATGGGCGCTGAGTTTATCTTGATGTTCGGTCATAGCACTATCTTGTCCTTGTTCGATTGTAATGGGCAGAGGAATCCCCGCCAATGGATTGATGAGGCGTTGACCGCGCATAACGCGCATATCCCGCCAGATTGGAGTGGGTTCAACAAAATTTTTGGTGAGCGATTGCGCCCATGCGACATTTTCTTCGGATAAAATCGCATCACGCAGGGGTGTTTTGCCCAATGTGATTTTTTGGATGAGGCGTTTTTTGCCGTTGGGTGTTGCTTCTGCCGATGGACGCGCCAAAACGGATAAATCCATCGGCACGCGGTGACTGATGAGTTTGGCGATTAATCTGGCAATAGATTGGCTATCAGACACGCCAGCGCGGTTGGTCGCCACTGCCACATGCGGTTTATCACGCAGAATATCACGTATCCAGCGCGTACACGTATTTTGTGCGCCGACTTCGATGAATATCCGCGCCCCATCATGATAGGCGGTGTTGATTAATTTAGGAAAATCTACCATCTGCGCCATGTCATGCGCCAATTCGTGGGCGAGTGCATTGCTATCGGTAATGCTAATCATGCGACCATCTGCGCCATACAGGGTTATGCCCCTCTCCCCCTTGCCCCCTC
>DAOTUO010000316.1:0-6498 GCA_034436595.1 Anaerolineae bacterium
ATACCGTTGTCGAAACACAGGTTGAATGGCTAATCAACCCAACCCAGCCACCGATATATTACACCGTCCCACCGGAAACAGTCGGTGATAATAACAACAACGGCGATAATGGTAACGGCAACAACGGCGATAATGGTAATGGCAACAACGGCGACAATGGCAATGGCAACAACGGCGATAATGGTAATGGTAACAACGGCGATAATGGTAATGGTAACGGCAACAACGGCAATGGTAACGGCAACAACGGCAATGGTAATGGCAACAACGGCAACGGCAATGGCAACGGCAACGGCAACAATGGTAATGGCAATGGTAATGGCAACGGCAACAATGGCAATGGTAATGGCAACGGCAACAATGGCAACGGTAATGGTAATGGTAATGGTAATGGCAACGGCAACAACGGAAATGGCAACGGCAACAATGGCAACGGCAATGGCAACAATGGCAACGGCAACGGTAATGGCGGCAATGGTAATGTCGCTACCCCGACTCCGACCCCTTAATTATCGTATATTGTAACGCGACGATATTCATGGCTGTTATCAACGCACCGACTAAAAATTTCTGAGGAGAGATTATCGCATGGTTGAAGAACATGATAACAATAAAACATTTATAGGCGGCAACCTCGTCTCCCAACACGTCACAGACAATGAACATGTCGTCACTACCGAAGACATCCCCAATCATGGACGCGCCGTTGAAGAACGAATCGGTGCGGATGAGAATCCTCTTTTGATGATGTTGCCCGGTCAGACCACCCCATTGACCTTCATCAACAAAGACTCGATTATTCTGGGACGATCCGACCCGTCAACGGGCATTGCTCCCACAGTGGATTTAATCCCCTATTTTGGCAAGTCACTCGGTGTATCGCGCCGTCATGCCGAAATTTTGTTGCGCGATGGGGCTTATTTCCTGCGCGATTTAGACAGCGCCAACGGCACATGGCTCAATAATAAATCAGTGACAAACCAAGCCCAACCGCTTAAAAGTGGCGACCAAATACGCTTGGGCGAATTGCTCATCGTGGTTTTTCTGTCTGAAAAAGATAGCCAATCGCATAGCACGCCACAAAATCCGCACGGACAGCATACCTTATATGTTCAGCGCCTCGATGCTCCGCAAACATCGCCTCCCGATAGCTTCTCCGTTGATTTTTTGACCAATACGTTGGTCGGGTATTTGCAAGCCCTAAATGCGATGCAGATGACGATTTTTACCGCCAATAAACAAGACCCAGAACCGATTACGATTAATCGGTTGCAAGTGTTGGATAGACTCAATGCCGTCGAAATTCAACTGTATATTTACCCATCATTGCTGATTTTATTGCGTGATAATATGCAAAAATTGGTCAACCAGAGCAAAACAGAAGTCAAAGAGGAGCTATTGCCTCTGATGTATCGCCGTTCTGCCCAATATATCTTGGAGCAATTAACCTCCATTCGGGCGAATGACGACTCCTATGAGGCATATTTAGACCGCCTACAACACGATTTGCAAAAATTATTTGCCTTCAATCTTAAAATTATCAATATGGACACCTAATATGGTTGAAACGGTGTTATGAGCAACGACCTTCAGGGGAAGATTATCCGCGGCTACCAAATCCATGAAGTTCTTGGTGCTGGCGGGTTTGGTGTGGTCTATAAGGCGCATCAGCCCATTATTGAACGCGATGTGGCGATTAAAATCATCCACGCCAAGTATGCCAATCAACTCGAATTCACGCGCCGATTTGAGCTAGAAGCCCGCCTGATTGCCCGCCTAGAAAGCCAATATATTGTGCCTGTTTACGATTTTTGGCGTGACCATAGTGGCGCGTATCTGGTGATGCGTTGGTTGCGTGGGAATAATCTCCGCGCATTACTCAACCAAAATAACCTGTTGCCGATAAATTCTGTCGTCAAGATATTATTTCAACTGGTTAGCGCCCTCGATATTGCTCATCAGCACAATGTTGTTCACCGCGATATAAAACCAGAAAATGTGCTATTGGATGAGCAACAAAATGTGTATCTGACCGATTTTGGTATCGCCGTAGATATTTTACACCTGCCAAACCCTGTCACCATGAGAACTTTATCGCTCGGTTCACCGATTTATATGGCACCAGAACAATTGGTGCGCGAGGCGACATCACCACAGGCAGATGTGTATAGCTTGGGCGTTTTGTTGTATGAGATGTTGACGGGCAAAATGCCATTTGTCGGTGAAATGACCGAGATTATGAAGCTCAAGCGCGAGGCGACTCCACTCCCGTCTTTGCAACACACGCGCAATGACCTGCCGATAGGGTTAGATGCGGTGCTTTGGCAAGCCACTGCTCATACACCGATAGCACGTTACCATTCTGTGATTGATTTTTTTAATGCCTTCATCAAAATTGTACCGTCACAGGTGGATTTTTCTCTGCTCCAACCCTTGCGATTGGGCGATAATCCCCCCGTCCACCAACCGATAACCCCCGAAAATAACACTGTTCCGCTTAGTTTGGGGACGAATATCTTGCACCCGACACCCCCCGAAAAAAACATCAAGATTAGCTCCACACGCCGCCTAGAGACCATCGTCCGCAATCCGTTCAAAGGGTTACGCCCATTTGATGAGATTGACGCACGCGATTTCTTTGGCAGGGCAGAGGCTATCGGGCGATTGTGTGATTTTTTTGTGGAAACAGAAAATCGGTTTTTGGCGGTGGTCGGTCCGAGTGGCAGTGGCAAATCGAGCCTTGTACGGGCGGGGTTGCTATCGGTTGTGCGCCAACAAGCGATTCCCCATAGCCAAAACTGGATTATCGGCACGATGACTCCAGGGACAGACCCGTTTTTGGCATTGGCAGAAGCATTGGCAGAGGTGACATTTCAGTCACAAGCGCCGAGCATAGCTGACCTGCGCGAGTCGCCAAAAAATTTACATCAGCGGCTGGGGGAAATTCTGCCAGATGGCATTGACCTATTTTTGCTGATTGACCAGTTTGAAGAAGTGTTCACCATTGGCGGGGATGAGCAGGATATTCACGCCTTTTTAGAGATGTTGCACCATAGCCTCACACACGATGACAGTCGTTTACGGTTAGTCCTGACCTTGCGGGCAGATTATTATGATAGACCGCTACAACATCAAAATTTTGGGGGACTGATACGCGAACATACGGAGGTCGTTTTACCTCTGTCTGACCTCGCGCTAGAAGAGATTATCATCGAGCCATCGTTACAAGTCGGCTTGAGTGTCGCGTCAGACCTCAAAATTGCCATTTTGCACGATTTATCGGGTCAACAAGGCGCGTTGCCCCTGCTTCAGTATACCCTTAGTGAATTATATGCCAATCGCACTAACCATAATGTGCTTTTGCTAGAGGCGTATCAGGCATTGGGCGGAATATCGGGGGCGCTATCTCGGCGTGCAGAGACGATTTATAGCGAATTTAATCTGGCAGAGCAAAATATTGCCCAGCAACTTTTTTTGCGCTGTGTGACCGTAGAAGGGGGTGGCACACCGACCCGCAAGCGGGTGCTGATGACCGATTTGCTGGTGAATCTCCCGCCAGAACAACGGCAAATCCTTGTGGATGTGGTGGAACGCTTCACCCGTTGGCGGTTATTGACGCTAGACCGCGACCCATTATCGCGCTCCCCAACCATAGACATCGCGCATGAAGCCATTATCGGCGCGTGGTCACGATTAAACGGCTGGATTGACGAAAATCGGAGCGATTTACGGCGTTACTATCAATTACAGATGTTGACCCAAGCATGGTTAGAAGCGGGCAGAGACCCTAGCTTTTTGGCGGTGGGCGCACGCCTGACTGAATTTGAAACCCTCTTGCACACGCCATTTATTACCCTGAGCCACGATGAAAGCCTGTTTATCGGGGCGAGTATGGCGCTAAAACAGCGGGGTGAGCAACGGCTACGGCTGGCGATGGTATTGCTGGTGGTATTCTCGGTTTTTGCGGGCGCATTGGCGATTTTTGCGCTTAATCAGCAACAACTCGCCCTATCGGCACAAGCGGAGGCACTCACAGAACGAGACCGCGCCAATACCACCGCGCAAATTGCCCGCTCACGCGAATTAGCCGCCAATACGCTGACAACGCTCAATCGTCCCGATGTCGCCTTGCTACTCGGGTATTATGCCACGCAAATTTCTGATACATTTGAAGCACGAAATAGCCTCTTGACGGCGCTCCAAAACATGCCGAATGTGGCGGGTTATGCACATGGGCATGTGGGTGATGTGCGGGCGGTTGCTTATAGCGCCGATGGCACATGGGCGGTTTCTGCGGGGTCAGACCGCATTATCCGCGTGTGGGAGACGGATGGCTGGCAATTGCGCGAGTCTATCAGCACCAGCCACACGGATAGCATCACAGCACTTGCCATACAGGGTGATACCATCATCAGCGCCAGCGCCGATGGCACAATCATGCGATGGGTGGCGGGTATGACCACGCCCACATCACCCGCATTTATCGCCCATAATAGTCCCGTATGGGATGTGACGCTTTCGCCATCGGGGGAGATACTCGCATCTGGTGCAGATGACGGGACGCTCATCTTGTGGGATGCCGATACGGGCGAGATTTTGCACCGTATTGACGGAGCGCACGATAATCCGATTTATACGGTGGCATTTTCGCCAGATGGGACGATACTCGCATCGGGCGGTGGCGATAATCATGTCCGTTTTTGGGATGTTGCGCGGGGAGAATCTTTAGCCGATGCAGAAGTTGCCCATACCAATTGGGTATCGGCGTTGGCATTTTCGCCATCGGGCAGACAATTGGTCTCTGGCGGGGCAGATTCTACGCTGATATTTTGGGATGTGGCGCGTTTTAGCCCCACGCAAACCATCACGCTCGATGAAGATGTATGGGTGCGCGGACTGACCTATAGCGTCACGGGCGAAATGGTGGCGATAGCGGGATTAGATGGAAAATTACGGATTTGGGATGCGATTAACGGGCAGATGTTAGGTGAGCCGTATACGGTTCATCAAAATAGCATTTGGGATGTCGCCGCATCGCCGTTGGCAAACCGTTTTATCACGGCGGGCGCAGATGGATTGGTCATCGCGTGGGATTTTACACCGCCCTATCGCCCCGCCACGCGCATATTTTTTACGGGGCAACAAATCATGACGATGGCATTACATCCCGCTATCCCCCAATTGGCGATGGGGTTGAGCAATGGTCAAATCCAGCTATGGGATACGATTTCTGGACGGATGCAAATCCGTCTAACCGAGCATGAGGTGGCGTTGGTGGCGATAACCTATTCGCCCTCTGGCACATATCGGGCGACATTTGATGTTGAGCGTCATCTGGTTGTGTGGCGCGTTGCCGATGAAACAGTCGTCTATCGGGCGCAAATCGGTGAGGCAATCATCACGCCTAGCCTGTTATTTGGCGCGGATGAATCGTCATTATTCATCGCGGGAGAGGGGGGGTTGCTCCGTGTGGCTATTGCCGATGATATGCCTAGCATCGCACCTATTTCGATAAATGATGACCTTATTTCCTCATTCGCGGTACGTGCCGATGGCAATTTGCTGGCAATCGGCGGTAATTCTGGCGATATTGTGCTGATAAATCTGCAAGATGCTACCGCCACGCCCATCCGTTTACGTGGACACACCAATGCGGTGACAGCATTGGTTTTTGCCGAAAAACGGGGCTTATTGGTCTCTGCCAGCCGAGATAATACGCTGATTATTTGGGATTATGCCAATGCCCGCCCGCTATTTGAGCCGTTACGCGCCCATTCCGATTGGGTGATGGATGTGGCTATCTCTCCCGATGAAAGACTTATGGCTTCTGCTAGTCGTGACCAGACGGTCATTTTGTGGGATTTGACAACGGCACGCCCGTTGGGGTCTCCGTTTGTGGGGCATCGGAATTGGGTGCAACATGTGGTGTTTAGCACCGATGGCGATAGGCTCTATTCCTCTGGATTAGATGGTGTTGTGTTTGAGTGGATGGTGAGCCTCAATGATTGGCAAATACGCGCCTGTCAAATCGGTAATCGGGAATTCCGTGATGATGAGTGGGGGCGCTATTTCGATGCACCGCCAGAACGTTGCCTGCGGGATTAGGTTAATCTGCTATCCCCATATATGGCACACAAGGCTTTGCACTAAATATCCCCCCATGGAAGTGTATCCATGTCGGTTAAAAATTAAATAATGGAGAAACGAAAACAAATCCATAGGATTATGTCAATAACTCATCATTAAACGTGTTTTCACCCCACCCCCAAGCCCCTCCCCAAAAAATTGGGGAGGGGCTTGTAGGGACGTGATTAATCGCGTCCCTACGCTTAGAAACAGTTTTCTCCCCCTTTCTCCACGCAGTGGGGCGTAGGGACGCGGTTGGTGTGATCTCATCAATCTAAATGACTTTTCAAAACTAGTTGACAATTTTCTAAAGGTATTATACTGTCTCTTATACACATCTCCTAGCCCACGAGACCGTACTAGAGATCGTAT
>DAOTUO010000317.1:0-9557 GCA_034436595.1 Anaerolineae bacterium
GGGGGGATAGGGGTGCTTTAAGCTGATAATTGACTTGAAAATGCTTATCCATTGAAATTTTAAAATCATTTGAATTCAAAATAGTTGTTCCATTAGCAGGGATAACGCCCCTCCAAAATGAGTAAATAGCGGTCTGTAATGCGCTCTGGGTCATTTAGTCGCAATAAAAACACAGTTACACGCCCTTCTGGTGTTAATGGCAAAATACGCCCTGTTTGCATATCTATCTCAAAATGTTCATCCCACCGATACTTGCGGGGATGAAACAATCCAACAATCATCTCGCCAACATGCCAATCTACAGAAGCAATATCACTGCCTTTAAAAGCATTACAATCGGGGCAAGCCAATGATAAATTAGTAAGCGCAGTTTCTCCGCCATGCTTTTCTGCAATAATATGGTCTATCTCTAACGCAAAGAAAATGTTGTCTTGATGAATACGACAATACTCACAACAATTATGCCCTTGTTGAATCACATCTCGCCGTAATGATGCACTAATATAGGTCGCACTCATGCGCTTATTCTCTGGCGTGCCTTAATTTTAAGCCGACTCATGAACCGATTCATCCGCAAAAATTCGTCTAATTCAATTTGTTCAGTATCTGACAGTTGGGCATTTCGATTCTTGTCGAGTAGCTCACTTAACCGACTTTGCAAATTTTCTGATGGATGATAATTAATAATCGCCTCTGCGGTTGGTGATGATGCCAAAAAATCCAGAATATCATCAAATAATATGTCTATGGGTGCAAATGCCATAACCTATACCCTCTCTCTTTTCTCTATTCTACACCGATTTGCGACGAAACCGCCGTGTAATCGGCGCGAGTATGGTCAATTCTCCCGCATCAAACGGGCGCAGGAATACCATCCCGCCACCATAAACCCCACTGCCAATTATCAGCGCCATGAGGGGCGATATGCCCCATAACCCCGCTATCACGACCAGCATCACCGCACCCATCACCAAACCGCGCCAGACCATATCCACCCAATTGAGTTTTCCCAGCGCCGATTGGAGCAATATCCCAAATGGCACAAGCAACACTGCCTCGCTAAAAATGGTGGTGATGGCGGCGGCTTGATACCCATATTGGGGGATAAAAATCAGGTTGGTGATGATATTAAAGCTCACCGCCACCGCAAACGCCCCTGTAATCCGCCGTTGCAAATCCACCGCGATAAGTGTGTATTGCGTAAGGCTGTTTATCCAACCGATGGGGATGCTCAACATCATCAGTTGCAATGCCACCGCCCCCACGGGCATATATTCCGCGCCACCCAGAAATAATGTGAGCGATTCTGCCAAAAAGATGAATATCACCGCTAAGGGAATCGCCAGCATAAACAACAATTTTACTCCCAGTGTATAGGTGCGTTTGAGCGCGTCTCTATCCGATTGTGCCTGCCGTGACATAATTGGCAACAAGGCTTGAGTAAAAAATGCGGGGATGACATTCAACGCCAATAACCAGCGATATGCCACGCTATATTGCCCCACCAACCGCGCCCCACTGATTGCCTCTAAGAGGATAATATCTATCTGGAAGAAAATAGTCGCCAGCAGGTGATTGAGCATCAATGGGTAACTTTGGCGCATCATCCCGCGCATCAATTTTCTATCGGGGCGCGGTGGCACAGTCTGTCCATGTAAAAATTGCCGACTGCCCAACCATAAAATCCCCAATGTGACCACATTAATGCCAATGCTCACCCCCGCCAAACCGATAATGCCATAGCCTAAAATGAGGACAATCACTCCAAAAACGGCTTTATTCAGCGTGGCTATAGTGGCAACGGCGGCGGGATATTCTGCCCGTTCAAACGCATAATAGAGCGATGTGAGTCCTTTGCTCAGACTGGCGGGTACAAGCCCGATATACAGCAGACCCATCGCCCATAGTGCCTCTGCACCCAACGGCGGGGATATGCTGGCTTGTCGGATGAATAAAAAGCCGATGAGCAGGGGAATCCCCGCCACGACCAAAATCGCCCGTATCATGGTCGTGTTGATGAACAGATAGCCTGCGCGGTCACGTTGGCGCGATGCCTCGCGGATGAGGAACAAATCCAGTCCGAAATTAGAAAAAATATCAAACCACACGAATACCACAATGGCATACGAATAAATACCCGCCTGTTCTGGACCCAACACGCGCAACATCACAAACGCAAAAGCAAAATCTACCCCGCGATTGAATAAATTGAGCAAAATCGGCGCGATGCTATTGCGTGCCACACGGCTAAAATTGCTACCCTCTTCGGTGGTGCTTCTGCCCCCCGTCATGACACCCCACACCCATAATCCCACCAAAAACATCACCATTCCCGCGCTGATGACACTGCCAAATAATCCCACCTGAAAACTAGCCGGACTATAGACCACACGCACGGTAAAATTGCCGTCTAGGTTGCTATCGGGATATAACGCGGTGAGCGCCTCGCTATCCAAATGCACACCCTGAAAATTGCCATAAACGAGTTCTACGGGCAACGGTTTTTCTTGGTCATCACCCGCGCCGTGTGGTCGGATAAATGCCCGCCAACCATCGGCGTATGTCTCACTGATGACCAACCATTGGTTATTGGTGATGGTCACATCCACCCATTTTTCGCGCCCTGTGTCTTGGGTGATACTTGCATCAGTGCGAATCGTCTCTATGGTTGGCAAATCTTCACCAATCTCATCCAGCAAAAATACACGCGGGAGTGCATTGGCATTGTCATAAATCCGCACAGCATCATCGGCATAAATTTGTGTGAGTGGGGGCATCGCGTCATCGGGTATGGGATAATCCACATGGGTCACGATGTATTTCACATTGAGCAAATTCACCCGCGCCCAATCAATTTCGGCGTTGTTCATCTGATAATAAAATAGCCCCGTCACACGGTTAAAATCCAGTTGATATTGCTGATTCGTATCGCGCATATAGGCGACATATTGCCCAGAGATGATACTTTCGTAGCCACGTACATCGTCCAGCCCATAGCGCCATGTCATGTTGGCTCGCATGAGGGGGGCGTGTCCTTCGTGATTATCCAGCGTGGTATACCGAAAAATCTCGCCATCGGCTTTTTTATCCACCAAAAATTGAATAGATGGCGGGGTAAATTCGCCCCATGCGGGGTCGCTGGCGGGGTTAAATCCCCATGAGGCGATGAGCAAGTCCAGCGCAATCACCCCAATCACCGCCCCACTCCATAATTGACGTTTGCGCGTTTTTTCTGTGGGGATGACAAGCAAAATCCCACCCGCAAAAATGAGCATCCCCCCCCAGATGAGCAAATTCGGTGCCTGATAGCTAAAAAACATGCTGGCAGAAGCAAACGCGCCATCGGCTTTTTCTAATGAGGTGATGAGTCGGGTCAAAATCGGTTCTACGGATGAAAAGGCAAATCTGCCCACACCCACCCCCGCCACGACCACCCCACCGAGTAGCATCACTCCAATCCCCAATCGGCGGAAAAATTTGTGGGATGTGGTGGTGGTGAGCGCCGTCATGCCAAACCCCGCCAACAATGCCACGCAGAAAGTGACCGCATACACCCACCGAAACGGAGTATTCAGTTGGTTAAATCCGGGGAGCGCAAATAACGCGCCATAGGTGGGCAACCCAAACATGAAGGTGAGCGCCAGTAGCGCCAAAATCACCAGCATCAGCCGATAGGGGGGTGACACTTTGCGCCGATTTTTTAGCCCGTCAAAAATGGCAATCCCCGCCAAAATCAGGGGCAATATGCCCACATACAACGCGCCCTCGACATAATTTTTCATGCCCCAATCAATGGTGGTGATGGGTGTCCCCGCGAAATTAGTCAATTGGGTGATGGTCTGCCCTGTGAAGATGTCCACATAACTATGATGAGACGGATTGCCAAAAAAATTTGGCATGAAAAACAACAATACATCGCGCATGGGGTGGGCATACCGCAGAACAGTATCCAAACTCGCCCGTTCTGCCCGCCAATTCGTCTGGACAAATTCGTATAGGGGGATGAGTTGAATCGCACCCAAGCCGATGCCCAAGCCCGCCATGCCAATCAGCCACCCCGCCGCTATGAGCGATTCACGGCGTTTTCCGCGTAGCCATTCATAAAAAAGTCGTCCCGCGCTGTAATATCCCACGATGAGCAGGGTATACAGTGTCATTTCGACATGCCCCGCAAAAATATTGCAGGCAATCGCCACCGCGCCGATGACGACATACAACGCAGACGCATTTTTGCCCATGAGCCATTTTTGGCTAATAACCCATTCCACCATCCACACGATGAGGGGCAACCATACCGCCGCCCCGATAATCATCGGATGCACCGCACTAGCGATGAAAAATCCGCACAGTTGATAAACAATGCCCGCCACCAGCGCGCCAAGCCGATTAATTCCCAAATTCAGCGCCAAGCCATACATCAACACACCCGCCAAACCCAAATTCATCACCATAAACCAGCCATAGGCACTTGCGAGTGGCAAGACATAATAAAGTATCCCCAATGGATAAAATGCCGATTGTTGCCCCGCTGCCAAAAATGGCACACCAGACAGTTGATGCGGATTCCACAACGGAATTTCGCCCATGCCCAAACTTTGGCGAATAAATTCTTTCCAATGCACATTTTGCAACACAAGGTCAGACAGAAGCGCATTATGCGGGATTTCTGGCACGCCCAATGTTTCCCGATAGGTGGCGTATGGCTCATACGCATACAGGTTATCAGTAGGGAGAAGGGTTTTTCCGCCGATAGTCTGCTGAAAGAATAGTATCAGGGGGAGAATAAAAAATAAGGCGAGTATGGGTAAGTGGCTGATGAGTCGGCGCATGGATGAATCCTTGTGATATGACCAAAAAACGCCGTTATTATAACACAGGCTTGCACACCTGTTTTTCATGATAAAATGGGGCTTATTGCCAACATTATTGCGACATAACTACATATCAGATAAGGGAATCTATATGGCAAAAGCAAAATTGGTGCTGACGAAACATGCTCGTGAACGTATGGCGTTACGGCGGATAGATGAATCGCATATACGGTCAACAATAAGCGGACACAATAGAAAAGAATATGAGGATGATGGGGATATACAATTTATTCGGAACGTTGAGCGCAATGGTAAAATTAAAGTGATGTATGTGATAGCCAAATCCATCGCAGAAAAAGGGCAAGAAGCATGGCTCATTAAAACAGTGTGGATACGCGGTGAAAACGACCCCAATCCTATCTTGAGGGCAATAGGCGTATTTTTCAAACGCCTTTTCGGTGGGAATAAATCTGGCAAGTGATTTTTTGTGTGAGAAGATGTGATAAAATCGGAATATAAGTATCATAAAAAAGGATAGTGCAATGACCATAGATTTACAGCCATCCATTTTTACCGAAATTGCCAATTTTATCACCTCACAACCGACATTAGAGCAGATAATTGCCGATCATATTTCGGCATCGCAACAAGACTATATTGATAATTTGTTAGAGCGTAACCGTGAGGGCAATTTATCTGCTGAGGAACGGCAAGAGATGGAAGCATATTTAATTCTTTCGCATGTGATATCACTGGCTAAAGCCAAAGCACGACTAAAATTGCAATCATGAATCACAAGTTGCCTGCCATTTCTTATATCCCCTTTTCGTAACCCCCTGTTAGCGATACAATCATCCACACAACAATTTGCACTATTTTTCACACATTAAAATTAAATTTGTTAGAAAGGTTATTTTTCATCATGAATCGCATTGTCACCATAGAACGGCATTTATTAGACCAACAAAAATATCACCCAGATGCCACAGGGGTATTCACTAGCATTCTTTATGACCTCGCGCTGGCGGCGAAAATCATCTCCAGAGAGACCAACCGCGCAGGTTTGGGTAGCATACTTGGGGCGAGTGATACCATGAACACCTATGGCGAAAGGCAACAAAAACTCGACCTGTTTGCCGATGAAATCATCTATAAAATCAACGACCACACCGGGCGCTTATGTGCGATGGCATCCGAAGAACACGATGATATTCTCACCATCCCCCCCACCTACGACACAGGCAAATATGTTTTGCTCTATGACCCATTAGACGGCTCATCGAATATTGATGTGAATGTTTCGATTGGCACAATTTTTTCGATATTCCGCAAAGTATCCACTGGCACACACGGCACAATGATAGATTTTTTGCAACAAGGTTCAGAATTGGCGGCAGCAGGTTATATCGTGTATGGGTCTAGTACCATGATGGTATATACAACGGGACAAGGGGTGCATGGCTTTACGTTGGATAACGGCGTAGGCGAGTTTTTGCTCAGTCACCCCGATATACGCATCCCCGACCAAGCCACCTATTATAGTGTGAATCATGGCAACGAAAAATATTGGTATCCGGGTGTGCGCCGTTATGTCAAATGGCTACAGGGCATTTATGGTGAGGGACGCACCCCTCTGCAAAATCGGTATATTGGCTCATTGGTATCCGATTTTCATCGTAATTTGTTGCGAGGCGGGGTGTATGTCTATCCACCAGATACCCGCGAAAAGACAACACCCTACGGCAAATTACGATTGATGGTCGAATTACAAGCGTTGGCATTCATCGCAGAACAAGCGGGTGGATCGGCATCGGACGGCGTTGGGCGCATTGCAGAAATCAAACCCCATAGCCTGCACCAACGTGCGCCCCTGTTCATCGGCAATACCGATTTGGTGAAAAAAGCCGAAGAATTTATTGCCCACGATGACCGCGACTGGATGGAACTCTATCGCCCCTATCGGGAAAAACAACTCATCATAACGTGAGGTGAATTTTGAAAAATATGCGGATGGTCATCCCCCTAGCGGGACTTTTGGTGTTGCTCTTTTTTTTTCGGCTGGCTTTCACCGACTACATCCTCGCTAGAGGCGATACCTACGACTATTTTTATCCCTATTGGGCGGTGCGCGATAGTCATTTGCAAATGGGTGAATTGCCCCTCTGGACATCCGATTTATTCATGGGCGCACCGCTACTAGCAAATTCGCAATTGGGGACATTTTACCCCCCAAATTGGTTGACTGTATATCAATCTCCGCCAGATGCCATCCGCATATCCATCTTATTACACATTTTTTGGGCAATTGTGGGGATGATATTTCTGTCACGGCGGGCATTGGGACTCATGCCCATCCCCGCATTGGTAACGGGTGTCACGTTTGGATTGGGCGGATATATCGGCTCGCATGTGGAGCAGATTAACCAACTACACGGCTTGTCGTGGATGCCATGGCTATTTTTATGCCTGCACCTTGCCACCCAAAAACGGCGCTATTGGCTATTGCTCGGTGTATTATGGGCGTTGCAATTGCTCTCTGGTCACACCCAGACGGTATTCATCACGGGTGTGGGATTGGGGATAATGGCGCTCCTTTCCCCACCCCAAACCCCCTCCCCACAGGGTAGAGAGGGGGCTAACACATGGTATAACAAGACTTCACTCCCTTTCTCCATGCAATGGGGCGTAGGGACGGCATATATGCCGTCCCTTGGGGGGATAGGGGTTGTTATAAAAAATCGTGTGGGTATATTATTGGGTTTGATATGTGCCGTATTCATCGCTATTATCATCGCCCTGCCCCAACTTATCCCCACGCAGACCCTCATCTCACAGTCAAATCGGGGTGGTGGATTAACCGCCCAACAAGCCACCGCATTTTCATTAGACCCCACCATGATAGGGCGCGGATTGTTGCCGAGTTACGATGGGCAACCGTTTGGCGAATATGTCGCGTATATGGGGATTATCGGCTTGGCGTTGATGATTATTGGCGCATTTGCCACAGACAGGCGCAAATGGGGATGGATTGGGCTTGGCGTAGTTGGATTTGGGCTCGCACTCGGCAGATTTAACCCTGTGTACTATTCGATATTGGCAGAATTACCCGGATTCAATTTGTTCCGTGTGCCTGCACGGTGGTTGGCATTGTATGCCATTGGTGGCGCGATGCTCATCGGCTTGGGGGTGCAAACCCTCATGACCATCCCGCTAAGTGGGCGCAGGCACATTTTTTCGCTGGGGATATTCATCATCACCTGTGGCATATTAGTAGTGGGTGCACAATTCGCAGACCGCGCATCAGAACCCGTGATTGGCTCTGCATTGCCGACTATCACCACCTGGATTGGGTGGGGTGTGGCGGGTGTGATGGGTCTGCTGATCGTTATGTGGATGCCTTATGGACGGACGACATATATGTCGTCCCTACAGGGTAGATTTATTGCGGTTGCCCTCATTGCCGAATTATTTTTTGCAGGGCAATATCTCCCGCACCAAGACCTAACCGACCCCAATGCCTATCATGAGACGCGCTTTGCGATTAACCAGCTCCGCGCCTACCAGACCAGCCTTCCCCCAGACCGCTTTTTGTCTATCAGTGCCCTTTATTTTGACCCTGGCGACAGAGGGGCATTAGAAGCGCGTTGGGGCGATATGGGCTTATCTATCCAAGCACAAACCTACGCCTTCACCGCGACTAAGCTCAAAGAAGTGGTGGGTGGCAATTTGCCCCTGATATGGGGTATCCCAACCATTGATGGATTCGATGGCGGGGTGTTGCCCACTGCCTATTATACCGCCTTCACATCGCTATTATTGCCCGATGGCGCATTGCGGACAGTGGATGGTCGCCTGCGGGAAAATTTGGCATTACCCGCCTGTGGTGGCGCGTGCCTGCCCGATGACCGTTGGCTAGACCTCACCAACACGCGCTATCTGCTCACCGACAAAGTATATGATGTGGTGCATGAGGGGATATTTTTCGATACCCAATTCAAGCGCCCCACGGGGATAACATGGCATACGCCTTATGATTTTTCTGCTAATGAAGTGCAAGTGCTGTTTCGTTGTGATGAAGCCTGTGAGCCACCGCAAATTTCTGTTGATAACTCCGCAGACCCATTTTCGCCGTCAGAGGCATTTATCCCCACTACCACCAACGGCGACCAACTGGCAATAATCCCGCTAAACGGGGTCATTGCGCCACAAACCATCACCCCATTGGGCGAAAATATTACCATCGTGGCGATAACCCTTGTGGATACGCGCACAGACGACTTTTTGCAAATTTATACACAGGGCTGGACACGGGTCTATTCCGCCGACATCAAAATTTACGAAAATTTGGATGTCATGCCCCGCGCCTTCATGGTCTATGACGCGCAAATATTCCCCGATACGTGGGATGGCACAGAACAAGCCCTATCCGCCCTGCGCGATGACGGGTTTAATCCGCGCACAAGCATCACGATTAATCACCATGGGGATTTGCCACCCATTGGCGCAGGTGGGACGGGGAGCGCGACCATCACCCGTTATACATCCACCGAAATTGTCATGACCATAGAAACGGATATGGCGGGGTATGTGGTGCTAACCGATGCGATGTATCCCAATTGGGTGGCACTTGTGGATGGTGTAGACGCGCCGATTTTCCGCGCCGATGTGATGTTCCGCGCCGTGTGGGTGGATGCTGGGACGCATGAGGTTGTTATGCAATATCGTGGAAGGTGATATAGGTGAATT
>DAOTUO010000318.1:0-23857 GCA_034436595.1 Anaerolineae bacterium
ACGGCGGTAGGAGATAAAAATTTTTGGCATCATAAAAATCCGTCATGGTGTTATTAACCCGTCACGGACATAGTGTAACATATTTGCGGAAAAATGGGGATTCTTATCGGTTACAGGAAAAATATACGGACGCGAAACAAATCGCGTCCTGTCGGTTATAGATTCGCCGTTGCAGGGATGATTTTATCGGCAAAATATGCCAATGGCGCGACTGTTTCGATGCCGTGCATATTAAAAATCACATGCTGGACACTCTCTTTTGCCAATGCACCACAAAAATCAACCAATTTCTGGGTTTCTGATGGGTCGGATGCGTGATGAATCACTGTGCGCTCAATGGTGTTATAATCGCGCTTGAGGTCATTACAATGCCCCTTTAGCACCGCCAATTTGTGCCGAATTCCCTCTAAGCCCATGCCCGTATCAAAATTACACGCATCACCATATTGTGCCACAAAACGCAGGGTTTTCTTTTCGCCACTGCCACCGACCATAATCGGCGGATGCGGATGGCTCACGGGTTGGGGGACGCATATTGTCTCTGCCAGTTGATAATGCTTGCCATGATATGCGCCATCGTTGCTAGACCACATCTGTTTGATGATTTTCAGGGTCTCTTCGAGTTGCTCAAAGCGTTCTCCGATTGGCGGAAATGGCACACCCAAGCCATGTGCTTCGCGCTCATACCACGCCGCGCCAATCCCCAAATAAGTGCGCCCGCCACTCAACACATCCACCGTTGTGGCAGTTTTGGCGAGGATGCCCGGATACCGATAAATCACGCCTGTCACCAGCACACCCAATTTCACCCGTTGGGTGAGTGCCGCAATATATCCCAGGGTGCTATAGGCTTCGAGCATGGGGTCTTGTGCCTTATTTTCGCCCCACTCCATCTGATAAAAGTGATCCATCACCCACACACTATAAAAATTGGCTTCTTCGGCGCGTTGCACCACTTTTTTAAGCGTTTCGGCAACCGTTGGCGCACCACCCGCCCAATTAAAAAATGGTATTTGTAAACTAATTCGCATCGGTCATATCCCTTTTTATGTTATGATAATCTTTATGGCATATTCTAGCACAGAGGCATAAAATGACGACCAAATCTGGGTTAAACAACCCCCAATGCCCGTGCCAATTCTCCCGCAGATTGAAATCTGTCCTCTGGTTTCTTTGCCAATGCCCTTAAAACTGCGCTAGAGATATTTTTGGGCATATCTGGGCGCATATCACGCGGGTCGGTGGGGGGTTGTTGCAAATGGGCAAATAAAATTTGTCCCGCGCTACCTTTATATAGGCGCTCCCCTGTGACCATTTCGTATAATACCACACCCAATGAATAAATATCCGCCCGATAATCCACCTCTTTTGCCGCCATAATTTGTTCGGGTGCCATATAATCTATCGTGCCGATTGTGCCTGTGCCAGTCAGTTGTGTGCCTGCAAAATCGAGGTGTGCAATGCCAAAATCCATCAAAATCGGTTGCCATGTCTCTTTATCATCTAACAGGCGGAGCATGATATTCGATGGTTTAATATCCCGATGCACCAATCCCTGCTTATGGATATAATCCAGGGCATCGGCAATCACCACCAGCCACTCGCATATCGTTTGGTAATCTACCAATTTTTCTTTGATGAACTGTCCCAATTCCTGACCATCCACAAATTCCATCGCCAAATAATTCACGCCGAAATCATTGACCCCAGAATCGTACAAAGCAACGATATTCGGGTGATTGAGGCGCGTGAGTAACATGGATTCACGCTCAAATCGTTTGACAATTTGCGGGTCTCTGGCGAGTTCTTGGGGCAATACTTTAACCGCCACCACCCTATCATCGCCAAAGCCCTTATATACCTCACCCATGCCCCCTTTGCCAATCACACCCAATAGTTCATATTTGCCAAAATATTGCCCTGTGAACGCGCCAACATTTTTGATTTCTGGCTTTTTATTGGCACTAGCAACCGCTTTGATGTTATAGCGCAGACCATATAATTTTTGGTCAATAAAACTTTCGAGTCGTTTGCGGATGGGGTTAAATGCCGCGCCAGAGACCAACATGGCAAATCCCACCGCAAACATCGCTTGTTCTGCGCCGAGTAGTGCCGTAAAGACAGTTTGTGCCAGCCAAAAATCGAAAATAAATACCGCAATCAGAAAAAGTGTGACCGAGCCAAACACCAATCCGCGCTCAATCATGAAATCTATATCCCACAGGCGGAAGCGCAACGCCGCAAACATCACCGACAACGGCACAAGGAACAATAACAGATGTGTGAGCGGATAGGTGATTAAAAAGACAAAATTATAGACCTCAGATTGCCCACTGCTATTCAAAAATCCCACCAAAATCGCCCGTGCCTGAATCCCCAGCACCGCAAGCGCCGTGCCAAAAATCACCCACTTGGTTTGTTGTTTGCGGAGTGGTGAAAAATAAGTGCGATAGCGATAGATACACACCACCAGCGCCAACAGCAAAAAGGCTAAATCGGCAATGCTATAGATAAAATTATTCGCCTCATGGATAAAATAACGGGCGATAAAATCCCAACCCAAAAATCCCGCTGCCAAGCCGATTGTCCAACGGGGGCGAAATTGCCCATCTGGAAACACCAATAAAAAGGTATAGAGCAATATGGCACAATAAATGGTAAAAAACAATAACACGTTGCTGGTACGCGTAAAAGTTGTATAGGTGACACTATTGAGCAACCCAAAGAACAGCATTGCCCAAACGGTGTATAATACCATCCAGTTATCTGACCGCCTAACAGAGATAAAACTCCCAAACAGCAAAAATCCGCCCACCGTCAATATATCTATCAGGATATAAAACCACGGATGGTTGGTGATAAACAGGGTATTTTTGTCGGATATAAAAAACGGGATGCTCAGGGCAAATATCCCCAAATTAATGAGGACAAGCACAAGCCACGCCCCACGTACAACCGTGAGCATTCGTGGGTTTTGGATACTGGTCTGTGAATGGGTATCGGTCTCTATTATTTGTTCTTGCGACATCATAACTCCCAATTGGGTTTTTGCAGTTCTCTCTATTCTATCCTACACTATGAGAGAAGGCGAAATCCTTTTATCATAGTTGCGATTTTTATTATCATTTTTTGAGGAATTTATCGTATGCCCAAACTTATTCTCATCAAACATGCTCTACCCATTATTGACCCAGAGATGCCCGCCAAAACATGGTTACTTTCGGAAGAAGGACAAATGGCTACCA
Organism: Anaerolineae bacterium; assembly: GCA_034436595.1. GTDB lineage: Bacteria > Chloroflexota > Anaerolineae > Aggregatilineales > Phototrophicaceae. Next base: position 3,246 of record DAOTUO010000318.1, read on the forward strand.
GCACATTTGCCAAAACAATCAAGCAATATGCCCCACAACATATTTTTTCTAGCCCAGAACCCAAAGCATTAGAGACGGCACTCACCATTGCCAATACCATTCGCATACCATTTGAGATTGTGAACAAGTTGCAGGAGCATGACCGTGATAACGAGCCATATAGCCAAACACGAGCGCAATTTGCCATACAAATACAGAATTTATTTGAGAATCCCGATAAACTTGTCTATGGTGCAGAAACCGCCAATGAAGCCCTATCGCGGTTTTATACGGGGCTATTATCTGCATGGCGCAAGCATCGGAACGAAAATATCGCGGTTATCTCGCATGGGACGGTGATTAGTGCCTTTGTGGGGCATGTGATACCCAGCATCAACGCATTTGACTTGTGGAATTGTCTCAAAATGCCCGATGCGGTAGTATTAGACACCGATGACCATATCCATTTTACGTTAGTCAAAGGATGTGAATAAGTGATAAATCCGATACTTGTCATTGGTGCAAAGGGTAAATTGGGCGGACGCATATTTGCCAATTTTTCTCAAATACCCAATCAATCCGTTTTGGGGGTAGATGTGGATGAACTCGACATCACCGATTTTCCTGCCATACGCGCTTATATCACCCAAAATGCGCCACAGGTGGTTATCAATTGCGCGGCATGGACAGATGTGGACGGTTGCGCCAAAGACCCACAACGTGCTATTCGCATTAATGGTTATGGGGCGGGGAATATCGCCCGTGCGTGTGCCGAAATCGGCACGCCCATCATGCACATCAGTAGCAACGAGGTGTTTAACGGCACATCTATTGCTCCTTATAATGAATACGATACCACTCAGCCTATTAACCCCTACGCCTATAGCAAGTGGGTGGGGGAGCGCGAGGTGATGAGCGCCAATCCGCGCCATTATATCGTGCGGACAGCATGGCTATTTGCACATGGCGGAAAAAATTTTATTCAGAGCATCCTCAACGCCGTCAATGCCAATAAGCCATTGCGCGTGGTGACGGATGAAGTGGCAAATCCCACTTATAACGATGATTTATCAGAGGCGTGTGTAAAACTGATTGCTACACACCGCTATGGCATTTTTCACATGGTCAACACGGGGAGCGCCTCGCGGTATGCGTTTGCACGCTATATTTTGGATAAGACAGGTCATGCCAGCACCCCCATCACGCCGATTATGTCTAAAGAATGGTCGCGCCCGTCTACACCGCCCAGCTATGCTAGCCTCAATAATAACAATGGGGCATTTTTGGGGATAACGTTGCGCCATTGGCACGATGCCGTAGACGACTTTTTATCGAAAGAAGGCTTACTCACATGAGCGACTCCATGCCCCTTTTTTCGGTGATTATCCCCAATTGGAACGGACTCAAATTTATGCAAACCTGTTTGGATGCCCTCCGCGCCCAAACCTACCCCGCTATCGAAGTGATTATTGCCGATAACGCCTCTAGCGATGGCTCACAAGACTTTATCCGCCAAAATTATCCAGAAGTGATTCTGCTGGATATTGGCTATAATAGCGGATTCACAGGTGCGTGCAATGCGGGCATGACACATGCCACAGGCGAAATTGTGTCGTTGCTGAACAATGATACCGAAGTAGATAGCCACTGGGCAGAAGCCATCATGGATGCGTTTGCACGTCATCCAGAGGTGGGGACAGTCGCTAGTAAGATGATGTTATTTGAGAAGCGCGACCATATTCACACCACAGGCGATTTTTTTACAGTGGCTGGTCGGGCGGGTAATCGTGGTGTATGGGAAAAAGACACAGGGCAATATGACCAAGAAGATTTTGTGTTTAGTGCGTGTGGCGGGTCATCTGCCTATCGGCGCGAGATGCTCAACCAGATTGGGCTGTTGGACGACGATTTCTTTTTTTCGTTAGAAGATGTGGATTTGGGGTGGCGGGCGCAACTCGCGGGATGGCGTTGCCTTTACACACCCCGCGCTATCGTGTACCATCATTTATCGGCAACAGGCGGCGGTGTCACTGCCAGCTTTTATGACGGGCGCAACGCGATTTTTGTCTTGGTCAAAAATTATCCGACTGAATTATGGCGAAAATACCGTTGGGCAATCCTAAAAAATCAATGGCGCGGGGCATTGTCTGCCATACGCGCATGGCGTGGCAAAGCCGCACGCGCAAAACTACGTGGTATGTTAGCGGGGATTTTGGCGCTCCCCAAATTGCGAAAAAAGCGCATTGCAATTCAAACCAAGCGCGTCATCAGCATCGGCGCATTAGAGGCAATGCTCACCAAAACGGAGAAATAAAATTTGGACTCGCACACCCCATTACTTTCAATCGTTATTCCAGCCTATAACGAAGCCGCACCCGATAGGCTTCCGACTAGCCTCAAGCAAATCACGGCATTTGTGGCAACACAACCCTACGCCATTGAGGTGATTATTGTCAACAACAATAGTACCGATGACACCCTCGCCATCGCCCAAAAAGCGGCAGATGAATTTGATTATATCCGTGTTATCACCGAGACCAGACAAGGTAAGGGGATAGCCGTTAAAACAGGCATGGGTATCGCTCATGGTGACTATTTATTCATCTGTGATGCCGATTTATCCATGCCCATTGAAGAGGTGGTCAAGTTTTTGCCCCCTAACGCCGAAAGTTATGATGTGGCGATTGCCTCCAGAGAGGCAAAAGGCGCAAAACGTATCGGTGAGCCAGAGATGCGCCATATCATGGGGCGCGTGTTTAATTTTATCGTCAAAGTTTTGGCGGTGCGCGGACTCAATGACACACAATGCGGTTTTAAGTGCTTTCGGCGCGAAGTCGCAGAAAAAATATTCCCCTTACAAACCATTGATGGGTGGGCATTTGATGTAGAACTGCTTTTTATTGCCCAAAAACTCGGCTATAAAATCATCGAAATTCCCATCACATGGTACTATAAGCCCCAATCGAAAATTAAGCCGATGGGCGACTCGTATAAAATGGTCATGGAGACGCTCAATGTGAGGCGCAATTGGCGCAAGGGGGTGTATGGTGAAAAAACGCAAGCCTAAAACAGCAGGATTAACGCTTGAGTGGGGAAAATACCCCGCCTACAAGCATATTGTTGGGTTAGATGAAGCAGGGCGTGGGGCATGGGCGGGCGCGGTTGTCGTAGGCGCGGTGTCTTTGCCACTCGATTGGGGTGAAGATAAATTGCATATTGAACTCGCGGGTGTGCGTGATAGCAAAGAGATGACCCGCCTCAGCCGTGAGCGGTTGGTGGAAAAAATTAAAAATGTGGCACTCGCTTGGGGTGTTGGCATGGCAGAAAGCAATGAAGTGGATGATATCGGCATTAACCCCGCCACCATTTTGGCGCTCAAACGCGCCCTAACCCATCTGCAAGCCCAATTCCCAAACTTTAAGCCAGACTATCTGTTTACCGATGGTCTGATGAAAGGCGAACTCGGTTTTCCATACGATTCAATCGTCAAAGGCGACCAAAAATCGTTGACTATCGCCGCCGCCAGCGTCCTCGCCAAAACACATAGAGATGCGATGATGGTCGCACTAGACAACGAATATCCGAATTATCGGTTTGGTCAACATAAAGGCTATGGCACAAAATTACACCTCGAATTAATAGAAGAACTGGGCATATTGCCTGTTCATCGGCGTTATTACCGTCCCATCAAAAAAATAGCCGATTCGTTGCCACCATTTTCACCGCGCTTAAACTAAACGTGTTAAATTTATCCAAAAGGGAAACACACACATGCGGAATTATAATGACCCTCATTACCTCAAAAAATTACAATATGCCAATGCAGAAAATCTCAAGGCGCGTATTCGTATCCATCGGTTATATAGCACCAACCCCTACGGGATGTTTAACTGGGTATTTGACCAAGCCTTACTACATATTCCTACCCAAGCTAGTGTGCTAGAAGTGGGAAGTGGCAATGGCGAAATGTGGGTAGAAGGCAAAGAGCGCGTGCCTGCTGGGTGGGATGTGACCCTATCCGATTTTTCGATGGGTATTCTAAACGATGCCAAAACCCGCTTAGTGGATGTGCCGTTTAAGCCAGAATACCGCGAAATTGATGTGCAATCTATCCCCTACCCCGATGCGTCATTCGATGCCGTATTCGCCAATTTTATGCTCTATCATGTGCCAGACCGCACCAAAGCCATCGCCGAAATTCGGCGCGTCCTCAAGCCCAATGGCGCGTTATTTGCCGCCACCTTGGGCGAAAATCACATGAAAGAATTTAATCAACTCGCCCAGTCCATTATCCTCGACACCGATTTTAATACCAGCATCGTGAATCGTGCCTTTAGCCTAGAAAACGGCGCAGAACAACTCAAAACGGCTTTTGGCGATGTGCAATTAGTCACCTACGATGACCACTTGCGCGTAACTGATGTTGAGCCGATGGTAGATTATTTTCTATCCCTCGCTAACCCCAAAATTACCTCTGACCATGTAGAAAAATTTGCAGAAGCCGTGCGCCAGATTATCGAAAAAGAGGGTGCGTTTGCCATCGAAAAAGTCACAGGCATGTTCATTGGGCGCGGATATATAGGCGAGCCATGAAAATCGCCCTTATTCACGACTGGCTTAACCAAATCGGTGGAGCAGAGGACGTTTTAGCCGATTTGGTGACGATGTTCCCCACCAGCCCCATTTATACCAGTCTCTATGCCCCCGACATCATGCCCAAATTTTACAAAAAGTGGAATATTCGCCCACTATGGATGGATAAGCTCCCCGCCATTCACACCAAACATCAGCTTTACCTACCGTTATACCCAATGGCATGGGGTAGACTCAGGCTAAAGGGATATGACTTGCTCATCAGCAACAAAAGCGGATTTTGTCATGGGGTGCGCTATGAAGCGGGGACGATTCATATCTGCTATTGCCTCGCGCCCACGCGCTATGTATGGCAATTAGACGACTATATCGCTCGTGAAGGCTTAGGGCGGGTGGCACAAATCGTCTTAAAAGCCACCAGACCCCTTTTTAAGTGGTGGGATAAACGCGCATCCAAACGGGTGCATCACTTCATCGCCATATCCACCGAAATTCAGGCACGCATTAAAAAATATTATGACCGCGATTCGGTGATAATTTTTCCACCTGTGAATACCGCCCGTTTTGCCCAGATGGCTGAGCCCCCAGAAGATTATTTTCTCATTGTGTCGCGCCTCATCCCCTATAAGCGGATAGACCTCGCGGTACAAGCGGCGACAAAACTCGGTGTTCGGCTAAAAATTGCGGGTAAGGGGCGCGATTTAGATAGGCTAAAAGCGATGGCAGGTGATAGTGTGGAATTTTTGGGGTATGTGCCAGATGATGACCTACCCCGCCTCATGGCACGGTGCAGAGCCTTTTTATTCCCTGGATTAGAAGATTTTGGCATCACGCCCGTTCAAGCACAAGCCTCTGGTCGTCCTGTGATTGCCTATGGCGCAGGAGGCGCGTTGGATACGGTGATAAAAGGCGTGACAGGGGAACATTTCGCAGAACTCACCACCGAATCACTCATGACAGCGATGAAAAATTTCGATGCGTCACATTATGACCCGCGAGTGATACGCGCCCATGCCCAAAAATTTGATGTGAGCGTGTTTACGGCGCAACTCTTGGCATTTATTGACGAAAAAATGGGGATAACCACAGGGGCATGACGCCATCATGCCCCATTATTGCCCTAAAACACCGAGCGCCCACCCACACGTTCAATATGCGATAAAAATTCACGGCGGGTCGTGTCATTTTCACGGAAAATCCCCAACATGGCGCTGGTGGTCATACCTGAATGGCATTTTTGCACACCACGCATCATGGAACACATGTGCATCCCATCGAGTACCACCGCCACCCCTTTGGGCGCAAGGACTGCATCCACAAAATCGGCAATTTGCCGTGTGAGGCGTTCTTGGACTTGCAAGCGACGCGCAAACATATCCACAATACGGGGGATTTTAGACAATCCAATCACCTTATCGTTGGGGATATATGCCACATGCGCCCGCCCAATAAACGGAAGCATGTGATGTTCGCACAGGCTATAATATTCAATATCGTGGACAATGACCATATCATCATATTCCACATCAAAAATTGCCCCATTGATGAGTTTGGCAGGGTCTATCCGATAGCCTTCTAATAATTCTTCATAGGCTTTTGCGACACGATGCGGTGTGCGTTGCAAACCTTCTCGTTTGGGATCTTCTCCCACTGCATACAAAATTTTTTCTACAGCATCTTCAATATTACCGCGTTCAACAGGGGGAAAGCCAAGCTCAAACGATTGCAAAAAATCATCTGACCCAAATTTCTCTTGCATCATATCAATGAGGCTATGTTTGCCATTGCCGTTTGGGTGATTTTTACCATTCCCGTTGGGTTTCATTCTGTCACCACTCTTTCCATAAAAATCTTTAATAATTTGATTATATGAGCCTTTCGCAAATCTCACGATATATTTCACCATATCCTCATATAACCATTAGTCTTATCTCATGCCAAAAGCCTACAGTTGCACTTTGTGAATATCAGATTAGAATCATCATAATGTTATGAGTCGTTATAGGGATGATGAATGCCAGATATTATTGAAATAGACAACTTACGCCTGCGCTGTATGATAGGTTTTAGCGCCCATGAATTAAAAGACAAACAAGATGTGATAATTAGCCTAAAAATCCATGCCGATATGCACCTTGCAGAGCGCACTGATAACCCTGATGATATATTTAATTATCGTACCCTCTCCAAAGCGATTATCGCCCATGTGGAAGCCTCTCATTATAAATTGGTCGAGGCGCTCGCGGGGGCAATCGCACGGATATGCGTAGTAGACCATCACGCCCAATGGGTGCAAGTGCGCGTCCACAAGCCCAATGCCTTACGCTTTTCTGATAGTGTGGGTGTGGTGATAGAACGCACGAGAGAGGATTATGCATCATGACCATTTTTGAAACACTCCCAATTATCTATCTGGTGGTCGGCTCGAATATAGACCCAGAACGGCATCTGGCAGAGGCACTCGCATTGTTGCGCGGACGGTTTAATGTCTTGGCGGTGTCATCGGTCTATCAATCACCCGCCTTTGGGTTTGCCCAACAACCCGATTTTTTGGATATTGTGGTCAAAATTGCCACCCCCCTCTTGCCTGTTATCGTCAAAGAAAAATTGGAATTTATCGAAAAGCGACTAGGCAGAGACCGCGCCAACCAAGCTACTAAACATGGACCGCTCACGCTGGATATGGATATTTTGCTGTGGGGCGATGGCGATTTTTCGTTTGGCAACAAACCATGGCGTGTCCCACATGATAGCATCACCAAATATGCGGCAGTGGCGATTCCCCTAGCAGAAATCGCAGGGGATGTCATCCATCCATCAGAAAAAGTGACTATTAGCGAAATTGCCAGTCGGTTCACAGGGGCGCATGGGGTGAGTGTGCGTAGGGATGTCGTGCTAGAATAAACCCTACCCCAACGCCAAATATCCGATACAATGACCACGTTTTGTATGTCAATTTTAGGAGGCGATTTTTGGCGCTCACAGATTATTTACGCATTATTGTGCGTCGTGGTTGGATAATGATTTTGCTGGCAATCCTCGCAGGAGGGGCGGCATTTTTGATGAGTAGAGGGCAAACGCCCATCTATCGCTCGACACAAGTCGTTCAGATTCAAGCATCCCGCGCCGATTTGGGCTTGGCAGAGGCGAGTGTCCGCTTGGTAACACCCCTCACGGTATACCTTAATAGCCGTGAACGGGCGAGTGAAATTATCGAAAAACTCGATTTAGACATGCTCCCAGACCAATTACTCGGCAATTCTTATTTTGCCGCCGACCAATTGCGCCTAACCGTGCAAATTGATGTGGATAACCCCGATGGTGAACTGGCAAACCAGATTGCGCGTGAATGGGGACAAATTCTGGTTGACCGCCGCAACGCCATCAACCAAATTTCGCGCAGAGAAGACCGCGTAGATGCGATTTTGCCCGATTATCCGCGTTATACCCAACAATCACCCCGCCCCACCATTAGCCTTGCCATAGGCGCGATTTTGGGCTTTGTATTGGGTGCTATCCTCATTTTTGTGCTGGAATATGCCGAAAGCGGTGTCATCCGCAACGGGCAAGACCTCTCCCGCGCTACCAATGCCCCACTCATCGCCTCAATTCCACAGGAGTAAATGATATGACCCAATTAATCACCATCACCAATCCACAATCTGCCGTAGCTGAGGCGTATCGCACACTTCGCACCAATTTGATGTTTTATAGTGTGGATAAACCCCTGCATACCCTACTCATCACGGCGGTTTCTGCACCAGAAGATAAAAGCGAGATGGTCGCAAACTTGGCTGTGGCATTTGCCCAATCGGGACATAAGACCATTTTGGTAGATGCCGATTTGCGCCGTCCATCACAACAGTCCCTATGGGGTGTGAGTGGTGAACGCGGACTCATGACCATGATGACCGATGCGGCAACGATGGCAAATCCGCCGTTGGTCGCCACCAGTGTCGAAAATCTGAGCCTGCTCCCTAGCGGTACATTGCCCACAATTCCCGCCGATGTATTGAGCAATCAGCGCATGGGCGATATTATCGGTGTCCTCAAGGCGCGTGCCGATTACGTGCTATTCGATGCACCGCCCGTCCTGAGTGCCACCGATGCCGTCCTATTGGGGAGCAGAATGGATGGCGTGATTTTGGCGATACGCGCAGGCAAAACCCGCCGTGACCATCTGGCACAAGCCCAACAAGCCCTTGCGCGGGTGCATGTACGCCTATTGGGGACGGTCCTCACCAACGCCCCCCGTGAGCGTAGCCAAAAATATTAGGTTTTAGAAAATAATCACTCACGGGCGACTATTATGTCGCCTCACATTTTACATCTCGGTTGTAGGGGCATAACGCATCATATCCGCCTCAAAAGGAGCATTTTGCATGAAAGGTCTTATCCTTAGTGGGGGCAAAGGCACACGCCTATACCCACTCACTTATACCCAAGCCAAGCAACTCATCCCACTGGCAAATTTGCCTGTATTGGTGCGCGTCATTCACACCATGCGCGAGGCGGGCATCACCGAAATTGGCATCGTGGTTGGGGATACCGCCCCACAAATTCAAGATGTCCTGTCTAAGCGCAACGATTTACGCGATATGAAATTCACCTATATTCGCCAATTGAGTCCCGATGGATTGGCACATGCGGTAAAAATCTCACACGACTTTTTGGGTGATGACCGTTTTGTGATGTTCTTGGGCGATAATGTGATTCAGGGGGGCATTAGCCCACTCATCCGCCAATTTGCAGAAAGCGATTGGAACAGCCAAATCGTATTAAAAGCCGTCCCGATAGAAAATGCGCGGAGCTATGGCATTGCCCAATTGCGCGAGGATGGCAGTATAGAACGCCTCATCGAAAAACCACAAAATCCTCCATCCAATTTGGCGCTGGTGGGCATTTATATGTTTGACCACACCATTTTTGAAGCCATCAACAATATTAAGCCATCCCCGCGTGGTGAATACGAAATCACCGATGCCATTCAGTGGCTCATCGAACACGATTTTAGTGTGTATCCCTATGTGCATGATGGCTGGTGGGTAGATACAGGTAAGGCGGTAGATATGCTCATTGCCAACGACCATGTGCTACATGACCTTGTGCCAAATATTCACCCCACGGCGGTTATCGAAAATTCGCAACTCGATGTGCGTGTCACCGTAGAGGAAGGCGCAATCATCCGCAATAGCACGGTACGCGGACCGACCATCATCGGTGCGAATACACTCATCGAAAATAGTTATGTGGGACCGTTCACCAGCATCTATTACAACGTGAAGGTCATTAATTGCGAGGTGGAGCATAGCATCATCTTAGAAGATAGCGTCCTCAGCGACCTACCTGCCCGCCTGCAAGATAGCCTGATTGGGCGCAAGGCGCGGGTCACACGGGATAATACCCTGCCCCGTGCGCTAAAAATGAACTTGGGCGATAACAGCGATATTCGGATTCGTTAACTACCAATTGATTTATCCCATAGGCTATGTTATCATCTCACGACAATTTATATAGTACACTCATCAAGAGCGACAGAGAGATATGGCTCAACGAAGTCGCGGCAACCCCCGAAGCATCGGGTCGGTGCTAAGTCCATCAGAGGCAACTCTGGAAGATGAGCGCGAAACGTAAATATGTCGTCAAACGCGCCTCTTCATCATATCATGGAGAGGCGTTTTTAGTTGAATTTCTAAGGAGCAAGCAGTGAGTAGTTCGTCGAGTTTTATGTCGTCCCCACAATACTTCTATACATCCGAATCGGTGTCCGAAGGGCATCCAGACAAGATGTGCGACCAAATTTCAGATGCTGTCCTCGATGCCATTTTAGAACAAGACCCTATGGCGCGTGTGGCATGTGAAACAGCTACCACCACAGGCGTGGTCTTTGTGTTTGGCGAAATTTCGACCCGCGCCTATGTGGATATTGAAAAATTAGTGCGCGAAACGGTCACCAATATCGGCTATACACGCGGTAAATATGGCTTCGATGCCGAAACATGCGCCGTGATGGTCTCTATCAAAGAACAATCGCCAGACATCGCCCAAGGAGTAGATAAAGCCCTCGAAATTCGTCAAGGTGATATGACCGATGCTGAGATTGATGCTACAGGTGCAGGCGACCAAGGCATGATGATTGGGTTTGCATGTGATGAAACCCCAGAATATATGCCCCTCACCATCGCCCTTTCGCACAAATTGGTGCGCCGACTGAGCGAAGCCCGCAAAAGTGGCGAAATTGATTGGTTGCGCCCCGATGCCAAGAGCCAAGTCACAGTGGAATATGCCTATGGCAAACCCAAACGGGTAGACACCATTGTCGTCTCTACCCAACATGCACCAGAAATCTCTGAGGCAGAAATCCGTGCGACTATCATTGAACGCATTATCAAGCGGGTTGTCCCTGCAGAACTCATTGACGAAGAAACCCACATTTTCGTGAACCCCACTGGGCGGTTTGTCACGGGTGGTCCAATGGGCGATGCTGGTCTGACCGGTCGTAAAATCATCGTAGATACCTATGGTGGTGTGGCACGTCATGGCGGTGGGGCTTTTAGCGGAAAAGACGCAACAAAAGTTGACCGTAGCGCCGCATACATGGCTCGCTATATCTCCAAAAATGTCGTGGCGGCTGGGCTTGCTACCCGTTTTGAATTGCAAGTGTCGTATGCCATCGGCGTATCGCACCCCACATCGTTGGCTGTCGAAACATTTGGCACGGGTGTCATTGAAGACGAAAAAATCGTTGCACTCATCCGCAAACATTTTGATATGCGCCCGGCGGCAATCATCCGCGACCTAGACCTGCGCCGTCCCATTTATAAGCAAGTGGCGGCATACGGGCATTTTGGTCGTGAAGACATCAATGTCCCTTGGGAACGCACCGACAAAGCCGAAATTCTGCGTAAAGAAGCAGGCTTGTAATCACTATTCATCACCAACAAAAAACGGATGGTTATATGCCATCCGTTTTTGATTTATGCTAAAATGAACTCATAGGTAATGGAGAACCGAAAACAAATTCATAGGATTATGTCAATAACGCATCATTAAACGTGTTTTCACCCCACCCCCAACCCCCCCTCCCCAAAAAATTGGAGCGGGGCGTAAGGGCTTGCCATGGCAAGCCCCTACATACCCGTGTTGAAGGTTTTTTCTCCCCCTTTCTGGCGTAGGGACGCAGGCAACCATGCCGTCCGCAGGGGGGATAGGGGTGCTTTAAGCTGATAATTGACTTGAAAATGCTTATCCATTGAAATTTGAAAATCATTTGAATTCAAAATAGTTGTTCCATTAGCTGGGGCGACACCATTTTTTAAAAAATATATGATGCGGTCTGTCAATTCTATTTTTGAGCCAGCCGTTGATATCTGATGCTCACGGCAAAACGCGACCAATTCTTCTTTAAGCCAATAAAATGCGCGAAAGTTTTCTGGTGATAAATTTTTGGTGAGTTCTGGGCGAATTTCAGTCATTGACTTATGTATCCTCTGATAAAAATTTTGTACAGTGAATTATATGCCATTAAAATAGGATAAAAAAGAGACCCTTGTTTATTTTTACACACAATTCAATAAATATGTTCTAATTTTGAAAAAAATTGCTTATAATGAGAGGAGTGCTTGTTGATCTTGGACGAATAGGAATTACATGAATCAACCAGATATTCATATCACTATTGAAGCGACTTTTCAGCGTGAATCGCGCAAAGTCATTGCCCACCTCATCCGCCTTTATGCCGATATTGAACTGGCAGAAGATGCCCTGCAAGATGCACTTGTAGAGGCATTAGACCATTGGACACGGGGGGGAATCCCGATTAATACAGGTGCATGGATTATGACCACCGCCAAACGCAAGGTCATAGACCGTCTGCGCCGTCACCGCGCCCTTACGCAACGCCTGCCGATGTTGGTAGAGGATGATATATCAGAAGAAACAGACCCGTTAGAAATCCCCGATGAACGCCTACGCCTGATATTCACCTGCTGTCATCCAGCCTTATCACAAGAGGCACAAGTCGCGCTTACCTTGCAATTATTGGGCGGAATTTCTACTGAAATGGTCGCCAAAGCCTTTTTAATTCCCCTTACGACAATGGAGCAACGCCTTGTCCGCGCCAAGCGCAAAATCCGCGATGCGGGGATTCCCTACCAAGTGCCACCTGTTCACCTGTTGGCAGAACGCTTAGAGGCGGTGCTGGCGGTGATTTACCTCATCTATAATGCGGGGTATGTTGCGCCAAAAGGTGATAGGCTCATCCAGACCGATTTGTGCGATGAAGCGATTCGATTGGCGCGGGTGCTGTGCGAATTGGTCAAAAATCAGCCAACTATTGGCGACCACGCCGAATTATTGGGCTTGTTGGCGTTGATGTTATTACACCATGCCCGCCATGATGCCCGTGTGGATGCCTATGGGGAAATGATTCTCCTAGAAAATCAAAATCGCGCCCTATGGGATAAGCCGATGATTGATGAGGGTATCGCTATTTTAGACCGCGCCTTGCTCCTTAATCAGCATGGGGCATATCAGATTCAGGCGGCAATCGCCTCGTTACATGCCCAAGCGCCCGCATCAGATAAAACCGATTGGCAACAAATTGTGTTGCTCTATAACGCATTGGCAAAAATCGCGCCATCGCCCATTGTGGAATTGAATCGGGCTGTAGCGATTGCGATGGGGTATGGGGCAGAACATGGGCTGGCGATATTAGAATCTTTAGCAGAGGATAAAACCCTCATGGGGTATTATCTCTATCATGCCACCACTGCCGATTTATACCGCCGTCTTGACCGCTTAGCAGATGCCAAACACGCCTATGAACGCGCCATCACCCTCTGTGACAATGACCGTGAACGGGTTTTTTTGGGTAAGCGATTGGCTCAATTGGCATAGTTGTTACAAGGGTAATCGCATCAAATATGTTATGAGCAAAACCATGCTTTCTAATCTATCAAAAAGATGATTTTACCTTCAACCTCACCCCTAAATCCCCTCTCCAGTCTGGCTTATCATTACCCATATCTTGCCTGTGGCTCAAAGCCACAGGCTATCGGAAAATATAAAAGCACCCTAAAGCGTTCTCAGTAATACAATTTCAAGTCTAAAATAGACCTTATATAACATATAACAGACGGCTTTAGCAGGCTTCTAATAAAAACTAACCGGAGGCTTTAAGCCTTCGGTTAGGCCAATGAATGAATTTTGCCCTTATTTACTCACTTTCCTGACTTATGGGTAATGATAAGGGTTGTGGAGGGTGGGCTAAACCGCCTATTTACGAGGTTTACACCCCCTTTATCCATGCAATGGGGATAGGGAGGCGGGGGCTGTTTTACGGACTTATTTGTTATCCATAAGTGACATTGAATAAAAAATGGGGTGGTCTGTGTGCCACCCCGTTTTTATTAACGGTGTTGAGGATGTTTTTCGTTGCGTAATAATTCGATTTCTGCGACCAAGACAGACATTTTGACCCATACATGGTCATCTGAGATAATCCACTTGGTTTGTAGCACATGACGTTTGTCTAGCAATAATAACCCCGTCAAGCCGACCATATCATAATCTTCATGCACATCACCGCGCGTGTCTGCCAGCAGTGGGAAGGGGATGGGCAAGGGGCTACTCATCTGAAATCCATACAACATTTTGGCTTCATCGCGCACAATCACCGCCGCAGGTGTTCCGAGTGCGATGAATTTTGCCATGTGATGTTGCAACCACATAATACGGCGCACACTCGATGGATGCCAAATATCGCCAATAAATGCGAGTAATAAGCCATTTTCACCCATCAATGTCCCCAATTCATACGGAGTCCACTGGCAATCTGGCAAGCGAAAATCGGTCATATAGCTCATTAATTGTGGACCTTGCTCTAAAATTCTGGTTGACATGGCACATTTCCTATGCGTTTTTAATTATTTCTCCATTATAAATGAATTTAGTCGCAATAAATAATTAAGAATTAATGATGTGTCAATTTTCTAATGGGTGCTTTGTCACTTTTTATTTTGCTATGAAATGATTAAAATACTTAGGGGAGCATAATCTTGCCTAAAGTAAGCATCCCCATGCCTAAAGGCGGGGGCTTTGAATAGCCTCAATGCTTACCAGTCTCAGCCAGCAATGGCTATGTTATGGGTGAATACATAGGCACTTCGGGGTGCTTCACCAGCCCCGAACTCTGCGGTGAATGATTAAACAGGACGAAATGGGAGTCAGCCAGTGTCGTTCACATACAAAACCACCTGATAATATTGACGAGGTGACCATAACCCGCGCAAGCGGAGTAGGTCAGAGGACACCCGCTTTATAGCAAAGTCCTCTCCCTTCGGGGATATTTAGCCCGTTATACCTATACGAAAGGAGAAAGGGCGCTCATCCCCACGCCTAAAAGCAGGGGTTTCTGCGCCTGACATTTGTATGATGAAACTTTTCCCTAAAAAATGGATAGCCCTCATGGTGGCGGTGCTAGTGGCATTGGCATCATTTGGCACGAGTGTGGCACAGACCGATACGACCACAGAGCCAACCTCGACTATCAATTTCTTTTTTGTATTGTGTGATACACAAACAGTCATAGACTTTTCTGGCACAATAGAAACTGGCTATGATGTGTATTATCAAATATTTTCGGCGGCTCGTGGTGGCGGAACAGCCCTCACTGCCTTGCGCCGTCTGACAGTGGGTGGCAATTTTACGACCACCGAAACAGTCGCTTTTAATGCGGGTTCAACTGTTGCGGCGGGGCAAGTGGGCAGTATGTATATTGCCATTGCGCGTGAAGGTGTGCCAACTGATACGATTTATTCCGATTATGTAGATGATATTCAAGATGGATGCCGTACCAGCACAGGCACTACTGCACCCACAACCACGTCTACAGAAACAACAACCACCTCGACCACCGTAACATCTTCAAGCAGTAGCTCAACCACCGCGACAACCCTAAGCCTGCCCTCAATTCGCTCACCATTTGGCGGATTTATCAACCCAGGGTATCGTCCACCTGCCGCCGCCCCAGTGGTACAAATTGGTGCATCACAGGTGGTATTGCCACCCCGCCAACAGACACCAGGGGTCATTTTTGCCGAGTGCAATCAATACCCACAAGCAGAACCCGGTATTTTGTATGATAACGACAACATCATCATCTTCTGGTCGTGGTATGCCGCCACCGAACAACAAATGCTCGACCATATCAATAATTCCCAATATGCTGTTGCGGCATGGGGCAACCCATTTAGCAATGTTATCCGCACCCCTATCGAATCATTGTCTGGTGATTTCTGGGTGTTCTATTATGTGACACTCGGCAATTTGCAACCTGGCAATTATCAAATTGACTATAAAGTCTATTGGTCACAAGCCATCACCGATGGTTATGACGATTTTGGACCAGGGACAGATAACCCCGAATTGACAGGCAATTGCTATTTCCAAATTTTGCGTAATCCAACCAATTCGCCTGTGAATTACACACCATACCCACGCTAATAAGGATGGGGATGGTTTTGGTCTTGTGCCAAAGCCACCCCCTTTTAGGTTAATCTTGATGGAATCTGTTATACAGCACGCACAAACCCTATTTGGGCTTGAATTATCATCAGACCAGTTGGCATTGTTTCAGCGATATGCCGATGAATTGACAGCATGGAATACGCATACCAACCTCACCGCCATTATCGAGCCAGAGGCGGTTGCTATCCGCCACTTTTTAGATTCGTTATCGCTCTATCCATTGCTCAAAACCGATATACCCCAACGGGTGATGGATGTGGGGACGGGCGCGGGATTCCCTGGTATTGTCTTGGCGATGTTATTTCCGCAATTGCAAGTGACGTTATTAGAAGCCACAGGCAAAAAGATAAAATTTTTGGAGCATGTGGTCGGTCTATTTGGGCTTAAAAATGCCACAACCCTTCATGCCCGTGCAGAAGATGCGGGGCAGATGTCTGGTCATCGCGCTCATTACGATGTGGTGGTGGCGCGGGCGGTGGCACGTTTGCCAGCCTTATTAGAATACATGCTCCCACTCGCCAAAGTTGGCGGGGTGTGTATTGCCATGAAAGGTGTGTCTGCACAGGCAGAATTAGACGATTCTAAAATTGCCCTCAAGACACTCGGTGGACGGTTTGATAAAATCGAAACGGTGATGCTTCCGATGGTGGATGAAGCACATCACATGGTCATTATCGAAAAAATCGCCAAAACGCCATCCGATTATCCCCGCAAGCCCGGTATCCCCGCCAAAAAACCTCTCATCTGATACCGTGTTGATACCTCAGCAATTGGGGTAACAACGGGGGTCTGGGAATGCCCCACCAAATATCACGGTTGGATAGGGGATTATAGTGGGTCCAGCCACAACCAATGTCGCCGCGGCGCTGTCTATGGGGAGCGCCTCAATAATCGCTTGGGTGTCGAGTGCTAAAAGTGATACCCATCCCACAACACCACCCGCCGATACTTTCACCCACGCGCTATATGAACTTCGCGCCAATAATTCTAATTCTGCCCCTACCTGAATCGTCATAATGGCAGGGAAGCTGGCATCTGGGGCTTGTCGCATGACCACACCACTCATGGCGACCACTCTGGCAGTGTTGCCCAGTTCACCATAGCGTTGTGGGGGAAGGGGTGTATTGCTATAAACACTATTGATTGCCCCATGATTCCGTTGCAAAAATTCGGCAGACATCCAGCCAGTTTGACCATTTGCCAATCGTATATGATACCAATCGCCTGCGGGATTTGTGCCTAAAATGGTCATGATTTGTCCGCTTGGGACTTCATAGATAATGTCATTGCGGGTAGATGGTCCTGTACGAAGATTGACTCGCGCATCGGTGACCACGTATCCGGGTTGTGGGAGATAAGTGGGGCGGTCTAATAACCCCAGAGGGAAATTTTCGAGTAGGCTCATCGTATATGCCATTGGTGCGGGCGGTGGACTGGCGGGTGCGCTAAAATCGTTGTTGATATAGGGCAGGCGAATTTCTTGCCCTGCGAGTACCAATTGGGATGTTTCATAGGCACTCACACGCATCACACCCTCGATGACGATGAAAATTGTCTCGGTAGGGGTGGTGAGGGCGCTGATTGTGCCATTGACATCTAAAGCCACCCCATTGATAACCAGCCGAATCGGTTCAAAACGTTCTTTTGCCTGAAAGGTGAAATTGCTTTGTGGGGTGGCAAAACAGCCACTATCGGGTGTTTGTGTTGTTAGGCGGATATTGCTCCATTTGGGGGTATTGGGTGGGGACATATCGCGTAGCATCACATCGCCCAATAAAATGCCTCGTAGCTGATTTGCCTCTGACCGCATCCAGACCATACCGCCGTTACTACCATCATCGGTGAAGGCGTTGGTGTGAATACTGGTGAGTGCGTCTAGTGGCACAATTGCCCCTAGTGTGCCGAGTGAATTGCTCACAGGTCCAACTGGTTCTGCGAGTGGGGCATTGCCCCCATTGCACACATAATTATCGGGTGCAGACAAACATAATTCACTGGCGATGCTATAAAATTGGGTCAGATAATCGGCACAGGTGGGTGTGGTCTGCTGGGCAGTGGTGATAATGAGGCTTATGGCGCTGATGCCGATGAGTATCCAGAGTCGCAATACAGTCTTTTTCATATATCTTTCACCTAAAATAGATTTATAGCTTGATGATAAATCAAAACTAGCCACCTGTCCAACATCCACATCGTTATTTTGTGATATAATAACCAACTTGTGTGGAGGTCTATTTATGCCCGATTCGCCAATTCAAAATGCCAATCCGCCTATGCGGTTACTTGCCAAATTTACCGAATTATTCCCCAAGACAACCCCTGTTTATTTATTTCAGGCGGGTGGTCGAGAGATGTGGGTGGCGGGAATTTTATCGGATAATGACGAATATACCATTCATTCACCCGATAATAACGATGGCAAAGCCGTTTTTACGTGGCGGAGCGCCCGTAATAAACGCACGGTGACAAATCGCCCGTTGTCTAGCTGGTCGCGGTATGCGGCGGGGGTGGTGGTGATGCTTGCCAATGCAGGTTTAAGCCTGCGTGGGATGCAAGTGGTGATTGTGGCAGAACAAGCTACTGGTCCGCGGTATGATTATGATATGGGTATGGCGGTGGCGGCGTTGTGCTATACCATTCAGGAATATCCCTATCGGCAGGAGCATCTGCACGAGTTGATGGATCAAGTCCGTCGAGAATATATGGATACCTAGCGAAAGTGTAAATGATGAAACGACTAAGAATTGACCGCAGTGATTTTGAACCCTTATTTGAGACATCTAGTTATGATGCAACCGTCTATCTCGATAGCGATACGGGCGATGTGATTATTATTACCCAAGATGACCGTGATACATTTGATACATGGGTCTATGAGCAGTTTGGCGAATTTGCCACCACAAGCCAAATTGTCGGTGTGATAGAAAAAGTGATACGCGACTGGGATGCGCGCAAACGCGAGGTCATGGTCACATTGGCGCATTTAGACGACTCTGACCGTTATATCGAATTACCCGGTCAAAATACCAGCCAATCGTATGGTGACATGGAAAAGTTTATCGTTACCATCAAAGATAAGACCCAGCACGCCGCCTTAGAGACGGCTATACAGGGTAAAGGGGCATTTAGTCGTTTTAAGAACACGCTCACGAAGTATGATTTGTGGGATGCATGGAATAAATTCATCGAAGACCGCAAATATAAACGGATGGCGGCATGGCTCAAATCGCAAAATATTGAGCCGTCATTTTTTTAATATCGCTAACGTGGGTATTATCGCTTGCGGACGTGATATAAGGCTTGTCCGTAGTTAAAAAAGCAAAATATGATAAAAATAGCGTGTATTTTACTAGCCGCTGGGCGGTGAACCACTCATCTGTGCTTCTGAAAGCCCGTGAACGGGGTTGTTTTGCCTATTTTCATCACAAAAACGGGTATGGCGTAGGGGCTTGCCATGGCAAGCCCGATTTTTACGGTTGGGTACGAGGGTTTGCCATGGCAAACCCATACATCATGCCAAGCTGACCCTAAAAATCGGTAGTTCAACCCCATTTATGGGGTTTTGGTGGCGCAGGCAGGTGGTTCACCGCCTGCCATATCTACGCAAACTCATCAAAACAACTACGGACAAGCCTTTCTGCGCGTCCTTTGCATTTCAGCACTTCAGAATTCAGAAAACAGGGTTATTTAGAGCAGGCAAATCGAAACCCCCTGTTACTGCCCCTGAGACCAGGGGTATCCCCGTCCCGAAAATCGGCACGCAGGACACCGGTATCGTTACTCCTCCACGAACCCCCGCGCAGAACATATTTTTTGACATCAACAGCATCCTTTAAAGAGATATTCCCTTTATCATAGCTGGTAAAACACCATTCCCACACATTGCCACTCATATCCATCACGCCATACGGGCTTGCGCCATTCGGGTATTGTGTGACGGGTGTCGTGCCACGGGTATTAAAATTACACCGATTTTTATCAAATGTGTCACCATAGGGATATGCCCACTTTTTATCGCCAATAGCCGCCCGTTGCCACAACTCATCGGTGGGCAAAAAAACATTCAGGTTCAGTTTTTGGCTCAACCAGCGTGTAAAAGCGACACTTTCGTACCATGTGATATTCGTGCGTGGGTGGTCATCACCTGCAAATGCCGTTTTAGCGGGTTGTGGGTTGGCTTTGCGCCATGCTTTTGCGCCTTTGGAATAATTCCACCAATCGGGATTTTTATAGCCATCGGGTGCATCCACAAAGGCTTGATATTGGGCGTTAGTGGTAGGGTATTTTGCCATGAAAAATTCTTCAACGTGCAGTGTGGTATCTTGGTTGAGATAGCCATCAGAAAGTGCTTTCAGCGTCACATTGCCACCGTCAATTTTGCACCACTCAAATGGCTGTGGCAAAAAGGATGGGATGGGCGGGGTAAAAATCTTTGGCGGTGGCAGGGTTTCGATGACAGGTTGGGGCATGGGCGACAAGAATGTCGTCCGTACAGGCGTATTATTGGGCGG
>DAOTUO010000319.1:0-2477 GCA_034436595.1 Anaerolineae bacterium
TATGCCACGACTAAACCGCGCTGGATGTGCCTGATATGCGGTTAGCATCACCCCCTGCCGCACCTGCTGAACCTGATTTGCTTCGCCATAATGGACACTGGCAGGGGTAAGTAAATTTAGTCCCGTGTGGTAGTGGTGGTGGTTATACCACTGGAAGAATTGTCGTGTCCAAGCCCGCGCATCCGCAATGGACTGGAAACGGTCGGGGTAGTCAGGGCGATATTTCATGGTCTTGAAGTGTGCCTCACTGAAGGGATTATCATTGGAGGTGTGCGGACGAGTGTGGGTCCAGTTCACACCCAAGTCGCCCAGTAATTGGGTCAGAGGCTTGCCCTTCATGGGACTGCCATTGTCAGCATGGAGCGTGAGCTGGTTCGGTTGAATACCCTGTTTACGAGCGGTCTCAGCGATGAGTTGACTAGCAAACTCACTGCTCTCCACCTCAGCCAGCATCCAACCGACCACATAACGACTGAAAATATCCAGCATGGTGTAGAGCGAATAATGCTCACCTTTGCTTGCCCCGCGTAATTTTGTGATATCCCACGACCACACCGCATTGGGGCAGGTTGCCAACAATTCAGGCTTTTTGTAGGTCGGATGACAACGAATCAAGCGTCTTTCGCGGATTTCGTGATGCACTGCCAGAACCCGATACATGGTGCGCCAATGAAATAGATAAATACCCTCATCCAACAAGGTGGCATACACTTGGCGCGGTGCTTTGTCCATGAACCGCTCACCGTTGAGAACATCACGGATATGGTGGCGTTCCGCTTGCGACAGCGCATGGGCTGGAGCGGGACGTGGCTTGGGTGTGGGACGCGGTTGGTGTGACCGATATACCCGACTGCGGGCGATGTTCAGCACCGCACACGTCCGTTTCATCCCGATTTGAGTGGCGAGTTGGCTCACGATTGGGTCTCCTGCTTCAAGTTCTCGAATAGGCGAGCTAACTTTTTTGGGGCATCAATAATCGCCTCTGCCTGCTCAAGCTGGCGCTTCAAACGGGCATTTTCCGCTTCTAGGCAACGCATCTCTGCCCGATTCGGATTGGCGACGGGACCACGTTTTTTATCCACGAGTGTGCCATCGGCATGGGCTTTGCGCCAGGTGATGAGTTGGGTATAGGTCAATCCTTCGCGTCGCAAAAGTGACCCTAATTCCCCGTGTTGGCAGGTTTCGGCTTCGGCAACGATACGCCGTTTGTAGTCGGCTGTGAAGCGACAACGCTCGGCTTTGGGTTGAACTTCTGGGTTGGGCTTGTCATTTTGTGACATGTGATATGTTCCTCTTCTCCGCCCTTTAATTCTACACTAAACTTGATGTGTGTAGTTGTTTCACCTATTGTGGCACAGCACACAAGGGGATGAATCAAACTATGTCCCGTATTTTTCAAGAGAATAATTGGAGATGATAACCATGATAAAAAGAGCAGTGTTAGCTTTGATATGTGTATTGACAATTAATATAGGAATCGCATATACACAAAATGATGATATTAATTCAATTACTTGGAGTAATGATGGTAATTTTTTAGCAATTAATAAAAATAACGGGGTTATTGAAATCTTTAACATCATGACGGCTCAAATCATAACTATAATTCCGCCTACTTATGGATTTACATATAAAATCGAGTGGGAGCCAAATAATCAACGTATTGCTACAAATCATGCAGATAGTATTATTCGCGTCTGGGATGTGAATAATGGAGATTTGCTCAATGAGCTTGTCGGTGTACCAAACATACTCGATTTAGAATGGTCACAAGATGAAATGCTTTATATCTCTAGTTTAGAAGGAGGGACAAATGTATGGGATATGAATACATATGAACTAATTGAAGTATTAGACTTTGCCGCCTATGATTTTAACTTCAGTCCAAATGAGGAATACCTTGCAATAGGTAGTATAAGGGGTTTTACTATTTATAATCTTATCACTGGTGTAGATTTCCATGTGCAAAGTAATGATGTAATCATTCACGTAATGTGGAATACTGAAGGTACAAAATTAGCTACTATTAACTTATCTGGAAATTTTAGTGTTTGGAATCTTATCGTCAATGAAATCGAAATCGCATTTCAAATGCAATATGGTGTTTTAATGCGTTGGCAAAATAATTACCTATATATTGCTAATAGTGGCATGATTAATATATGGGATACAACAACTTGGCAGATAGTCTCATCTGTTCCACTCGCTATTGACAGTTTTGTTTCTCGCAATTCAAATGGGAGTTTTTATGCTGAATATAACTCAAATGAGCTCGTAGAAATTGCAACATACTGCGAGATTATCGAAAATGGTGATATTTCGGCATTAACTAATGCGATTGTGCATGGTAATTCAATCATGTTTAACAAACAAATCTGCCTCACCGAAAACGCCACCTACACCCTCACCGCCCCACTCCCCACCATCACAGGCGACATCACCGTCATTGGCAACGGGGCGCAAATCGTCATGACGGG
>DAOTUO010000320.1:0-23665 GCA_034436595.1 Anaerolineae bacterium
AATTATCAGCTTAAATCACCCCTATCCCCCCAGCCCCCTTATCCCCACTGCGTGGAGAAAGGGGGAGAAACCCATTTTAGGGCAGGTTTTAGCCCCCGCTCCAATTTTTTGGGGAGGGGGTTGGGGTGAAAACACGTTTAATGATGAGTTATTGACATAATCCTATGAATTTGTTTTCGGTTCTCCATGAGTGCGTCAGATATGCTCATCGGCTTAGAGCATCCGCGCCTGATGACCAGTTTGGACGGGTATAGCGCGCTAGACGGGACGATGCCAACCTTCCGAGACCATAGACGCATTTAATGCCTATTTTGCAGAGCAACAAGCCTCATGGTCGTGGGATAAAATGCGTGCTTTTGCCATTGAGACCACAACCACCGTGCATCAGATGTTTACCAATCCCGTTTTGCTCAATGCGGAGCGCCTAGAACGCACCAAGATTTGGCGCAAACGACTGAATACAGGCGATATTATCCCCAATATCGCGGTGGGGTGGAGTGTGTGGTTCATTGCATTGGAGCATATCGCCACCGAACACGTCATTGAGTTGGGATTGGTGTGATTAATGATATACTGGATAAAAATAGTGTGATGAGGTAATTGTGATATGACCCCAGAGATGCAAGCCAAAAAAACCATGACCATAGCCGAATTTGACGCATGGATGGATGAACTTGGCAACACAACCGATACACAATATGAATATATTCATGGAGAGGTATATGAGGTGGCATCAAACCTGTATGCGTCAAAAATTGGTATGCGAATGGGCGGTTTTATTTTTATTTATCTGATGCAAAACGACATAGGGCATCTCACGGGGGCGGATGGTGGGTATAAAGTGGGGGATGAACGATTTGTGCCAGATGTGGGTTATATCTCTTATACCAGACAAGCCGAATTATCCGCACGCGGGTATAATGCTTTTCCGCCTGAATTGGCGATAGAGGTGGTGTCGAATACCGATAATAAAACCGAATGGAAAAAATTATTGAAAAAAATTAATAGTTATATCAATGCCGATGTTATGGTGTGGGTCGTAGATACTGATGATAAGACAATTGATATCTATCAACGTGGGGAAGAGGTCAAAACAGTGGGGATAAATGACATGCTTGAGACAGAAACGATTTTTCCCAATTTCCGCCTCAAGGTTGCCGATATTTTTGCCTAATTCACCATTGCACCAAACAATTTTTCTAGCAGGGTGTCTATCGTCTGCGATTTGGCTTGTTTTTCGATGACACTCAGTGTTTCTGATGCTAAGTTTCGTTGCACAAGCTTTTCTACAATATCCATTTGTTTGAGGACGAAAGGCGCAAACATCCGCAAAAATCCGAGTGTTGTATCGGATAGCGTGCGGATAACCACTATGATTTCGTGTGCTTGTGCCAAATTTCCCCGCAAAGCAAAAATCTCTGCATATTGCACCGCAAATATCAATTTGAAGGTATTAGTCATGCCGCGTGGTTTTTGAGCATCTTTCATTAAATTGGCTTCTGCGTCATCGAGCCGATTTTCCAAAATGGCTAATTCTATCTTCAAAATGGATAATACGATTTTGACAAATAATGTCCCCGTTGTACTGGCTAAGTCGGCTAATTCATCAACCGCCTGACGCGCATCGTCCAATTGATTGATGACAAATAGGGTAGAGATGATGCTCACCAACGATGTGCCTAATCCATCGGGTTCTTGAATCTGCCGATAAATCGCTTGTGCCTCATAGAAATGCTTGAGTGCGGTTGGATAATCCTCGGTTAGGCTATATACGCCACCCAAATCTATCAGCGAATCGGCAATCCCACGCAATTCGCCAATCTTTTTGCGGATAGCCAAACTTTTTTCGTAATAGGTTTTTGCTTCTTTGACATTGCCGATATACATCTGATTATTGCCCATTGCCGAAAGTGAATGCGCGATGCCGTTTTGGTCACCAATTTCTTTATTGAGTAAATATCCCCGTTCATAATATGTTTGTGCTTTGGCAATATTTTCATTGGCGACTTCAATGCCACCAATATTATTGAGGGTGAATGCCATACCGCGTTTGATATTATGCGCCTCAAAAATATCGAATGCTTCTTGAAACAACGCGAGTGATTCATCGAATTTGCCAAGTGAGCGCAAAATTTCACCTTTGTTATTGAGCATATAACCAATACCATTGGGCGAATAATCATTATTTTCAACCATTCGCTGGACAATTTCCTCATAAATAGCGAGGGCTTTTTGTTGATTGCCCCGCAAAAACTCGGCATAGCCCAAATTGCCCTGTGACATATACCATGTGAGATGTTCTTGGGGGGCATGTTGAGCATAAGTCATCGCTTCTTCGGCATAAGCGACAGATGCGGCATAATCCCCTTGCATCATCTTGACATAACTCATCAAATTGAGTGCTTCCCCCATATCGGTGAGGGTGTTATGTGTCCTAAAATAGGCTTCTGCGGGGGCGATGTATGCCCATGAATCGGCATAATCTGCCAGACGGCTCATCAGCCACGCCTGATAGGTGCGTACACGCCAATAGAGTTCATCTTCACCGTGTTTGGCTTTGAGCATGTCTGCCAGTTTATTAAAATTATCGCGCCCCTCTTTGAACAAGCTACGGTTGACATAATACATCAACAATGGATATGACACTTCGCCAATGGCTTCCCATTCACCCGCTTCCATCGCATGTTGCAAGGCGGTGTGGATATTTTCCCATTCGGTGTCTATCATTTCGATTGCCATTTTTTCTTTGCGCGTATTGAACAACGGCGTGGATTTTTTGAGCAAGTCGCTAAAATACATACCATGATTGTCGCTCACGGTATCAATATCATCACGTTGTTTGAGGATTTCTTCGGCATATTGACTGAGAACTTTATTCAAGCCATAGCGCCCATTGGGAAACCGTTGGATGAGTGATTTATTGACCAAACTGGTGAGCGCACGGAGCGATGCACCTGCGACTTTTTGTGCCGCTTCACGCTCAAATCCGCCCCTAAAAATAGCCAATTTGGTAAAGACCTCACGCTCATCGCCTGTGAGCAAATTCCACGAATACTCAAACACGGCGCGTAAACTGCGTTGACGTTCTGGGACATCGCGCAAATCGGTCTCTAAAAAGTCGAGTGATTTTTCGATTTCATCGCCAATTTCTTCGATAGATAACATTTCGAGCCATGAGGCAGATAGTTCTATGCCCAATGGCAACCCACCGACTAACGCGCAAATCCGCACGACATGAGGGGCGCTGGTCTCGTTAAATTCAAAATCGGGCGCGACCCGTTTTGCCGATTGAATAAATAGCTGGCTGGCACAAGCCCCTGCCATATCTTCTAGCGAATTGCTCTGGCTTGCCATACTCAACGGGGGCACTTCATAGAGTTGTTCACCGCGCAGGCGCAATAATTCACGCGATGTCACCAATAATTTGACATTGGGCGCAGATTTGAGGATGTCCGAGAGCAAATTGGTGTGTGTGGTCAGGTGTTCAAAATTATCCAATACCAACAAAATACGTTTTTCTGCCAAATAATTGAGTAGTTGTGTGCGGGCGGGGTCTGCACCTGCAAAGGTCATTTTGAGGTGGTCGGCAACCGTTTTGATGAGTGCTTCACCATTTTCGACTGGGGCGAGCGGGACAAAAAACACCCCATGAGAAAAAAGTAGATTGTGCATAGAAGTGGAGTGAGACGGGCGAACAAAGCGTTCTGCGACGGTGAGTGCCAAGCGTGTTTTGCCAATTCCACCTACACCTACCAGTGTGATAAGACGGTTGGCATCGCTATTAATCAATTTTTCCACTGTTTGGGTTTCATCTTCACGTCCCACAAATGCTGTTGGTTGATTGGGCAGGTTGTGTGGTGGAGTGATACGGCTGGTGGCGGGCGCGATGGGGGTAAAATTATCTGTGCCAAAGCGGTCACTATCGTCTGCCGATGGGATATATTGCATGGTGGTGGTCGTCCCGCCCCGTATGATAGATTCGAGTTCTGCCCCAATTTGGCGTACACTGGGGATACGCGCCATCGTATCGCGTTTGAGCATCCGATTGATGAGGTCAACCAGTGCCACAGGAATATCGGGGCGCAAGTGTTCCAAATCTGGGATGGGCGATGTGAGGATGGCATGAATCAATTGACCCGGATTAGTTTGCATAAACGGGCGCTCACCCATGAGCATTTCATACAGCATCACTCCAAACGCCCATATATCACTGCGTTCATCCACATCCCCGCCTGTTAGGGCTTCTGGACTCAGATAGGCAAGCGTGCCAACGAGTGTGCCTTCTTCGGTGATATTGGCATTGGCATTTTCTACCCGTGCCATACCAAAATCGGTGAGGCGGGGAGTGCCGTCATAATCCAATAACACATTGGCGGGTTTAATATCGCGGTGCAAAATATTGAGGCGGTGCGCCCGTGTGAGCGCATCTGCCACATCTAACGCGGTATATAAAACACGCTGTGGCGAGAGTTGTGATTGTTTTTGCAAGACATCATGCAAAGAGCCACCCGCCACATATTCCATGATGAGATAATGATTATCATCGTGGTCAATCGCATCCAACATTTTGACGATATTGGGATGATTCAGTTGACGGAGCAATTCGCCTTCACGGATAAATCGGTTGAGTTGTTGTGGGTCGGCGTGCATAATTTCTGGCTTGAGTTGTTTAATGGCAACCACACCGCCCGTTTGCTTGTCCAGTCCTTTATAGACTGTCCCCATGCCCCCAACACCGATTTGTTTTTGAACTTCGTAACGCTTCCCAATAATCATCGTTTTTTCCCTTGTGATGAGACGCAATACATCCATTATTATGACGCAAATTTCGCCAAAATCTTTCATTTTTAAGCAAATATCTATACAGCTCTTATATATGGATATAAAAATGTTGGCTTATATAGGTTATACGCATTGAGGGCGCAAACTGTTGCGCCCCCATGGGGAGATGCTACGATTTTGCTAGAGGGGAGATATTAAGATTCTTCTGCGATGTTGTGTGCCAACGAAACAGGTTTCACCATGCCTTGCAAAATCCGTTCCATCGCCATGGTATGGCTACAAATGTGGTGGGTTTGGAAATAGGGATTGTCACATTCCCATTTGCCATCGTTATAGCTAATATGATAGGTATTATGGTCGCCCTCAAAATCGGCTTCAAATGCCAAAAAGCGCACCCGTTCTGGTTCTTTGGAATAGCGCGTGGCTTTATCCACATCGCTTACCACATTTTGACCATCGGCATAATGCAGGGGTTCACGTTTGAGCATGGGCGCAAATAGCCGCTCCATCGCCATAATTTGGGGTGAGATGCCATAACGCCGAAATCCGATACTGGTGCATTGCCATCCTTCTGGGCTGAGGGTGACGGTATAGGTGTCGTTGTCTCCCCGAAATTCTACCTCAAAGCTGACAAATGTTATCCGTTCTGGCTCTTCTGCATATTGCTTGGCTTTTTGAATTTTGCCGATTAAACTGTAATCCATAATGGTTATCTCCTTATACTTGGTAACGATTCGTAACAAAACAAAAAACACACGACATGATTGCGGTCGCGTGTTTTAGGGCGATTTTTTATTCAATTGTAGAGATAATTTGAGCATATCTATTTTTCCTCGCTATTGTGATAGAAGGTGTTCTCTACTCTATACTCCTAGTTTAATCCGCTTTTAATGATGTGTCAAATGACCTTAATCATTTTCTGGTGTGACAAAAATATCTTTTAGGGGCAGAGAAAAATTGGGTAGCAGGGCGGGTGATGTGAGCGTGTCTGTGATAGATAAAATAGTCACTGGCTTGCCTTGTTCATATACTTCAATCGTTTTTTCTTCTGGGTCTACTATCCAGACAATAACCCCTGCATTGAGATACCCCGTGATTTTTCGCACCAATGCGTTCCACTCACGCTTATTCATAGTGTCTGATACGACTTCTATGGCTAAATCTGGAATAACATCATTATAGCCTTTTTTATCGGGTTGTTTCTGCTTCGTATATGAAACAAAAGCTACATCTGGTACATATCGCTCATCTCCGATTTTATATCCGCCTGCTTCAGTAGTGAGATAGCCGATATTATTTTGGAGCAGATAAATACCGATACGAATAATAATACGGGTGGCAATCATGGATGAAAAACTATTCGATGGCATTTGAAATATCTCCCCACCAATAAATTCAAAAATATCATCTTCGTTGTTTTGTTGTTCAACCCAGTTTTCAAATTCTTTGCCAGTCATCGTTTTTTGTGTATCAAGTACCATGATGAGTATCTCCTCACACCTATTGATAACCATTATAACCGAATAACCAGATTATGGCTGACATTCTAGTACAGCCAGTACAATTCTGCCTATTTTGTGGGATGTACTGGCTGACTAGCGCGCAGTGCGTATGTCAGCCACCGATTAAAAAATGTTTTATACTATCAGCATCTACCTATAAAATAGTGTATGAAAAGTGACTCTATAGCCCGTACACATCACCAAATTTCTTTTGCAAATAGGCAATATATGGCGCGGAATTAATACCCTCGCCCGTCACCCGTTGGGTCAATTCATTGGTGGTGAATTTGCGCCCGTGCTGATGAATATTGGTCTGCAACCATGTGAGCAGGGTATCGAATTTGCCATTTTCGATTTCTGTGGGGATAGACGGATGGTCTTTTAGGGCTTGGTTATAATATTGCACCGAGAGCAAATTTCCCAGCGCGTAGGTTGGGAAATACCCGACCAATCCCGCCGACCAATGGACATCTTGCAACACACCGAGCGTATCGGTTGGGGGAGTGATGCCAAAAAATTGCTCAAAGCGACCATTCCACTCATGGGGGAGGTCTTTAATCGCCACACGCCCATTGAGCAAATCGTTTTCGAGTTCAAAGCGCAACATGATATGCAAATTATAGGTGGCTTCGTCGGCTTCTACACGGATGAAAGACCGTTCCACCTTGTTAATCGCCTTATACAACTCATCGAGTGTTACATGCGCCATGTGGGGGAAATGTTGCTTAAAGTGAGGGAGCGCCCATGTCCAAAAGCCT
This sequence comes from Anaerolineae bacterium, assembly GCA_034436595.1. Taxonomy (GTDB): domain Bacteria; phylum Chloroflexota; class Anaerolineae; order Aggregatilineales; family Phototrophicaceae. The sequence goes on from DAOTUO010000320.1 coordinate 7,043, forward strand.
TTACTGCGTCCCACCAAATTTTCCCAGAGACGCGATTGCGATTCATGCACACTGAGCGATGTGCCATTGCCTAAAATCGTGCCATCTAGTTTTTGGGCGACCCCTTGTTCATACATGCCATGACCTGCTTCGTGCATACTGCCGAATAGGGCAGGATTGAGCCAATCATCGTGATAGCGGGTGGTGAGGCGCACATCATTGCTCGAAAAATTAATCTCAAACGGATGCACCGCAATATCCAAACGCCCACGCTCAAAATCGAAGCCAATCGCCTTGAGGACTTGCAACGAAAAAGCGCGTTGGGCATCTATGGGGAATGACCCATGCACCAAGCTATCGCTCACACGACCTTCTACCTTGCTAATATCGGCAATCAGGGCGATGAGTTGGGGTTTATGACCATCAAAAATTTCTTTGACCAGCTCGGTATTAAGACCCTTATCATACCCACTGAGCAAGGCATCATACGGATTTTTATCATAGCCACGATAATCTGCCTCTTGGCGTTTGAGTTCCATAATACGTGCTAAAGCGGGGACGAAGGCGTTAAAATCGTTATCGGCACGCGCTTTTGCCCATATTTGATGTGCCATTGTGGTTGCGTGAGATTGTTCTGCCACAAATTCGGTGGGGAGTTTGATTTCATCTTCATAATCCTGAGAGACCACACGCACAAGGCTGGCTTCATCCGAGTCATAGGGCATTCCTTCCACATCCATTTGCGCCCCATGAATGAGTGTGCCAGTTTCATCATCGGTAAAATACTGATGTGCCAATTCTTCTAATACCGCCAAATGATTGGCACGGGCTTCTTCTCCCGCAGGGGGCATATAGACCGATAAATCCCATTCCAAGACACCCGCCGAAGCGCGTAACGCATTAATTTTAGACAGCTTTTTCATTAATTTTTGGTAATTTTCCATGGATAAACATCCTTTCGTATACAAGAAATATTATCGCTATTTTGTGACGGATATACAACGGCATAGGTTGTTAATGCGCCCGTCTGGTGGCATAATTAGAGTATGCTGGCAAATACACCATAAGGATAAACAGAATATGGCGGAGATTACTCCCAAAGTTAGTTATAATGTCTTAATTACAGGCGCAAATACCCCTATGGGCTATGAAATTGCCCATAGATTAGTGGCAGATGGGCATCAGGTGACAGGCATCGCCAATGGGCGCGCTGGTGCAACGATTTTACGCGAAAATGGTGTCTTGCCCATCCTCATAGACCCCACCCGTGCGGGCGAAATTTTGGGCATGATGAAGGTCGCACATACCGATATTGTGCTTCACCTGTCGCCACTCACCCGTTTTGGCGTGCCATTTGGCAATATGGATTATGAAACCGATACCCTTATCGCCAGCACACAAGCGGTTGCCGAAGCATCGAAACAACACGGGGTCAAATTTTTTCTGCACACCAGCAGTATTTTCATTTATGGCGATGTGACCGAAGCCGATGAATCCACCGCTTTTATTCGCGCCAATCACCCGCTTGTGGATGCGCTTCGCAAAGCCGAAGCCAGTGTCAAAAATGCTGAATTGCTCGCCACCATTTTGCGCGTAGGGCATTTGTATGGCGCGAATACCCCGTCATTGGTGCAATTAGCCGATACCCTCAAATTGGGGCGACCTGTATATAGCGGTGGCAAAGAAGCCACCCTCACCAGTTGGACACATACCGATGACATCATGAGTGCCATTATCCGCACCACCCAATCCCAACCATTGGGTGAGGTATTTAATATTGTGGATGATGTCCCCGCCACCCCCGCCGATTTTATTGCCTATTTGGCGGATGAATTGGGTCTTACGGGGCGTGGGTCAATGACACCATTTTTTGAACGCGCCCGTGTCTATAAGACCACCGCGCCATTGCTAGAAAAAGGGATTCGTGTCAGCAATGCCAAAGCCAAAAATATGCTGGCATGGTCTGTGCGCTATGCCAATTATAAGGCGGGTATAGACCAAACCCTACTGACCCTTCGCGCTCAATCTCCTATCATCAAACGGTAGGCGCTGCAGATGCTTAAAGCAATTTTATTCGATTTAGACGACACCCTCATTGATTGGGGCGATTTTTCTGAAGATTGGGAAACGATTGAGCGCCCCCGTCTGTTGGGTGTTTATGGATATTTGTCGCAATTTGGTGCGCCACGCGGGACATTTGAAGAATTTGTCAAACTGTTCTTTCGTCATTCGCGTGAGGCATGGAACAATGCCCGCAATACCCATGTCGCCCCACATCTGGTTAAAATTCTCACCGCCGCCAGCCAAGATATGGGGTATGCCCCGTCCCAATGGCAGGTGGAGGAGTGTTTAGATGCTTATGATTGGCAAGCCGTCCCGTTTGTGAAGGTCTTTCCAGATGTCCCAGAGGCGCTCGCACTTTTTCGGCATCACGGCTTGCGGACGGGGATTATCACCAATGCCTTTCAGCCGATGAAATTACGCGATATAGAACTGCAACAACATGGATTGATGCAATATTTCCCAGAATGTCGGTTTTCTGCCGCCGATTTGGGCTATCTCAAGCCACATCCGAGTGTATTCAACAAAGCCCTCGCCACATTGGGTATTTTGCCACATGAGGCGGTGTTTGTGGGCGATAATCCCACTGCCGATATTGGCGGGGCGCAAGGCGTGGGCATGAAAGCCATTATGCGGGTGCTAACGAAAAAACGCTCGTTTGCGGGTGGGCTGATTGTGCCAGATGCCGAAATTTATAGCTTTGCGGATATTCCGTCTATTTTGGACGATTGGTATCCCGATTGGCGCAAAGGCTAAACCTGTATGTCTATGCTATTGCCATTTTCTGAGCGCAACCTCATCCTCACGGGGTATATCGGACTCGATTTGTCCCGTATTGGCAGAGAACTTGCCACACAGTTCAAAATGAGCTATTTTGCCATAGACACCGCTATAGCAGACCGCGCAGGCATGTTTATCAACGAAATCCGCGCCAACTTTGGCGAAAATCGGCTAAAATCATTAGAAGCGGATATGGTGTCTGAGGCATTGTTGCGCCGTCAGGCGGTGATTTATGCCACTGGGCGCACCCTCATCCAACACGACTATTTGCCACGATTTTTGGAGACGGGTGAGGTCTTTTGCCTCACCATCAATCTGGATGCGATGCTTCATCGGTTGCACCTCAATATGGGCGCACAATATCATAACCCGCATGACCGTGCTGTGGCGTTGGCAGAATTACATAGTGAATGGGCAATTCGCAAAAAGACGGGTATCCGCGAGATACATATCCTCCCCGATATGCCCCGTGAAGATATTATGGCACTTGTCACTAAATTGTGGCGTGAACTGGCTATTGCCTCACGCTAAAAATAGGTCGTACACTTTCGTAAATGGATTTTTTGAGGATATAACACTATGGCAAAATTAACCATCTCATTGGCACAAATGCCGATTCATCTGGGTGAAGTGAGACGCAACCATGCTCAAATGGAAAAATGGACAGTCGAGGCGGCACGGCGTGGCTCACATTTGGTCGTCTTTCCAGAATTATGGTCATCTGGCTATGCACTAGACCGCGCCAAAGACCATGCCGACAACCTCAATGAAGGCTTATTTGCCCAAGTGGGGGCATTGGCTGGTGCGAATAAAATCAGCGTGGTTGGGTCTATGCTCGAAAAACGTGGATTAGAGGTGAGCAATAGCGCCCCGTTTTTTGCCTCCAATGGTCGGATGATGGGTATCTATCGCAAAATTCACCTGTTCCGTCTGATGGATGAGGATAAATATCTGCAACAAGGGTCATCGCCCCTCACGCTCGATTTGCCCTGGGGAAAAACGGCATTGGCAATATGCTACGATTTGCGCTTCCCCGAATTATTCCGCCGTTATGCCCTCGAAGATGTGGAGATGGTTATCATCCCCGCCGAGTGGCCCCTCGCACGCATTGACCATTGGCGGGCGTTGATGATTGCGCGTGCCATCGAAAATCAGTGTTATATGATTGGTGTCAATACCGTTGGCAAAATTGGCGACACCGTATTTGGTGGACATTCCATGATTGTAGACCCCTGGGGACGAGTAGTCGTAGAGGCAGGTGATGAACCGCAACTGCTCACTGCCGAAATAGAGCTAGACCGCATCAAAGAAGTCCGAAATACTATCCCTGTCTTTGAAGATAGACGACCAGATACCTATGAAGTGATAAAACTGCCCAACCTATCGTAGGCGCATCCATCACTTCCCCATAAGTGTGCGCTACAATAGGTTGATACAGGTTGTGCTAATATGTGACCCTAACGGACGACAAGAATGTCGTCCCTACACCAGCCATTACACCACCTAAATAGGCAGAATTGTAATGGCTGACTAGCGCAAATCGCGTATGTCAGCCACCTATTAAAGACGATGAGGTGACGCATGACCACAGAATTTTTGTTAGATGACGGCATACGCAAAAAACTAGATTCCCTCATGCTCATCGCCAACAAAGTGCGTGGCGGGGCAATCAAGGGGGAGCGCCGTTCTAATAAACGCGGGACAAGCATCGAATTTGCCGATTATCGCAATTATACACAAGGCGATGATTTGCGCCGTTTAGATTGGAATGTCTATGCCCGTACCAACCGCCCCTATATCAAAGTTCTGGAAGATGAAGAAGATTTAGCGGTGCATCTGCTCATTGATAATTCTGCCAGCATGGATTTTCCGAATCCCAAATATGCCGATGACCAAGCATCCCCCGCACCAATCGCCCATAACCTCAATAAATTTCTATATGCCAAAAGACTCGCTAGTGCGTTGGGATACATCGCCCTCAACACCAATGACCGCATGAGCATGACTGCGCTCAACCCCATAGGGGACTCGTTTTTTGCCCCTGCACGCGGACGGGTGCAAAGTGTGCGCTTGTTGCGGTTTGCCCAGTCACTCACCGCCGATGGTACAACCGATTTGAATGTGGCGCTCCGTACTTATGCCTTGCGTGCGGGGCGTGCGGGCTTGTGCTTTGTATTCACCGATATGTTTTCGCCATCGGGATATTTAGATGGATTCAATGTCTTGTTGGGCAAGGGGCATGAGGTGGTGCTGGTGCATATTTTGTCGCCAGAAGACCTTATGCCACCGATGGCAGGCGATTTGCGACTGGTGGATGTCGAGACGGGTATCACCGAAGAGGTCAGCCTCGATGCGACCTTGCGAATGGCGTATATTCGCCGTGTGGAGGCATGGCGCGATGAAATCCGCGCCCAGTGCGCCAAACGCGGGGTGCATTACTTGTTTATCAGCACCGATATGCCCCTAGAACGGGTGCTACTCTATGATTTGCGAAAATTGAATATCGTCAAATAGAGGCTTTTATATATGAATTTTCTCACCCCACTCGGCTTTTTGGGCGCGTTGATGGCAATACCCATCATCCTGTTATACATGCTCCGTTTGCGTCGGCGCGAAGTGACCATATCCAGCACATTTTTATGGAAACAGGTGCTACAAGATGCCGAAGCCAACACCCCATGGCAAAAACTGCGCCGTAATATCTTGCTCCTGCTTCAACTCCTGATTTTGCTCCTGCTGATTTTTGCGTTGGCACGTCCCTATCTCACTGTGCCAACCGTTAGCACGGGACAAATCACCTTGTTGATAGATGCCTCTGCCAGCATGACCGCCACCGATATCAATGGCATATCGCGGTTTGAGATTGCCAAGCGACTCGCAGGGAATATCATCAATACCCTGCCCGAAGGCGATACCATGACGATTATCCGTGTGGCACAAATTCCCGATGTGCTAATCGCCACTAGCGCCGACCACAATTTGTTGCGGAATGCGCTCCAAGACGCACAACCGAGTTTTGCCGAAGCCGATTGGGATGCCTCACTGAGTTTGGCGGCGGTGAAAGGCATGGCAATTACCCAAACATTGGTGATTATTGGGGATGGGGGTTTGCCAGAAAATATTAGCCTAGAGGGGTTAGGCGCAACGGTGCGTTATTTGCCTGTGGGCGATTCATCAGAAAATGTGGGGATTAGCGCCCTCGCCACGCGCCGTCTGGTCAATACCGCGCCAGAACTGTTTGCCCAAATCACCAACTATGGGACAGTCGAAGCGCGGATGGTCTTAACGGTGTGGGTGGATGATGAACGATTCACCTCGCGCACGGTGCAAATTCCACCACAAAGCAATTTGCCGATTATCGCGGCATTGCCCGATGAATTTGTGACCGTATATGCCACCCTTAGCCAGTCGGTGAATGCGATTACAGCCGATTATCTGGCGGTGGATAACAACGCCTATGCGGTGTCTGGGGCATCGGCATCGCGCCGTGTGTTATTGGTCACAACGGGTAATTTATATATTGAGCAGGTGCTACGCAGTTTGCCCAATGTAGAGACGGTGCGTACCGATGGTGCATCTGGCATTCCATCCGATTATGATGTGTATATCTTTGATAATATTGTGCCAGAGGTGCTTCCTCAAGGCGATTTGTTCTTCATCAACCCATCTATCAATACCCGCTATTTTAGTGTGGGGGCATATAACGACCAAACACGCCAACCGAATGTCTTATTACCTAATGACCCGCGTTTGCGTTTTGTAGAAATGAGCCAATTTAACCTGTTGCGCTTCCGCGAAATCACCAATGTGTCATGGGCGACCCCGCTATTGGCAGTAGATGGCGGGGCAGTGTTATATGCAGGTGAGACCGATGGCAGACAAATTGCCATTTTGCCATTTGATTTGCGTGAGTCGGATTTGCCCCTGCAAATCAGTTATCCCATCTTGATGGCAAATCTGCTAGAGTGGTTTACACCCCGCGCCGCCCTCACCCTCATAGACAGCGCACAGGTGGGCGATGTGATTCCTATCACGCCACCCCTCTCGGCGGATACCATCCGCATTACCCCACCCAATAATGCCCCACAAATTAGCCTGCCCGTCACCAGTGGCACAGTCGTCTTTGCCGATACCGCCAGCACAGGCATCTATCGGCTAGAATTGCTTGAAGGCAACGATGTCATTGGCGAACAACCCTTTGCTGTGAATTTATTTAGCCGTCAAGAGAGTATTATCGCACCTATACCGCTAGAAAATTTTCAACTTCTTGGTACAACTCTGCTCACAGAGGAACAAGAGGAAATTGGTCAACAAGAATTTTGGGGATTATTTGCACTACTTGCGGTCTTGGTGTTGTTGATAGAATGGTTTACCTATCATCAACGCATGAAAGCACCCCGTATACCGATTAAACAACCCAAAAAGGCGAAACTGGCATGATACCTGTTCGGCTGGAAATTAAGAATTTTTTACCCTATCGTACACCAGAACCCCTCATCTTTGATGGGATTCATCTCGCGTGCCTCACAGGGGCGAATGGCGCGGGGAAAACCTCTGTGCTAGATGCCATCACATGGGCATTATGGGGACGGGCGCGTGGCAAACGCGAGGATGATTTGGTGCATTTGGGTCAGAGTGATATGTCTGTTCAGCTCGATTTTATGCAAGAAGGGGTGGTGTATAGGGTATTACGCCGACGCTCGCGTGGCAAAAATAGCACGGGTGATTTAACCCTCTCTGCACAACAACCAGAGGGTCATTTTGCCGTGATGGAGAGCGGGCTACGCAACGCCCAGCCCCGTATCAATACCCTGTTACGGCTGGATTATGACACCTTCACCAATTCGGCTTTTTTGCAACAAGGCAAAGCCGATTCATTCACTACCAAAGCCCCCGCAGAACGCAAAAAGGTGCTGGCGGATATTTTGGGACTCGACCAATGGCGCGATTATGAAGAGGTCGCCAAAGAACGCGCCACTCAAGCCAAAGCCCAAATCAATGTGTTGGAGGTGCAGATTCGAGAGATAGACCGTGAACTCGCCACGCGCCCCGCATTGGAACAAGATTATTTCTCGGCAGAAAAAACTCATGCAGAGGCAAATATCGCCCTAGAAAATGCCCGCCAACGGCTTAAAGAGGTCGAAAGCACCCCTAATGACCTGCGGAACGCCCAAAATAACCGCACAGACCGCGATGGTCGCCTGCGCGATTTGTCGCGGCAATTGGCAGAAGTCCGCGCTCGCATTGTTAATAATCGGCAAAAATTAGACGACTATCAAGAAATTCTCGCTATGCGCCTCGCTATCGAGAGTGGCTATCTTGCCCTACAAGAAGCCCGTCAAGCCGATAGCACCTTCAATGAAAAATTTAAGCAATTATCCTCGCTCAAAGATGAGCGTAACCGTCTGCAAAATGAACTGAATACCGCCCAAACACGCTTAGAAGGCGAAATATTGGCACTCAAACATCGTATTGCCGATTTGCAAGCGACCCTATCGGAGGACATTTCGGCTGAATTAGAGACTCTCAAAGCCGATTATGATGAATTGATGGGGCAACAAGCCGAACAAATCACCATGACTGCCACGATTGCCGATGCAAAAATTAAATATGCCGAATCCAGAACTGTACAAGAACGCCTCAAAGAAGAGGGCGCAGATTTGAATGAGCGCATCGAAAAATTATCATCGGAATCAGATACGGCGGTGTGTCCACTTTGTGGGCAACCCCTCACCATAGACCATCTGACAGAACTCTTGGCACAATTGAACGGTGAACTAACGCAAAAGCGTGAAGCCTATCTGCAACATAATGAAGTATTGGCAACTATGGCAGATACCATTAAATCGCATGAAGCCACGCTCAAACAATTGGATAAGGGACTCAAACGCCTGCCCCAAGTGACCACGCAATTGGGCAAATTAGAAGAACGTGCCTCCACCGCTAATGAAGCACAGGCACAACTCGATGCACTTATTCCCCAACTGGATGCCCTCATCGCCCAATGGGATGCCGATGATTATGCCCATGATGCCCGTGAACGACTCTCTCAACTCGATAACGCCCAAATGGGGCTTGGCTATGATGAATCTACTCACGATAGCGCCCGTCAAGCGATTGAACAGCATATCACCTACGAAACATTGTATACCAAATTGGCGATTGCGCTGGATTCTGCCCCTGCAATGGAGCAACTCATCGCAGATGGAGTGGCACAAGAGGAACGCCTTGTTGAGGCACAAAACGATATTCAGACCCAATTAGATGCGCTCGACATCGAAATTGCCCGCCTCAATACCCTTTTGGCAGAATATAAGATACGCGATGAAGAAGTGCGGATGCAGACCACCCGTGAGCGCACCGCCTTTGAAAAACTCAATACCACCCGTCAACAACTCAAGGCATTAGATGACCAAGCCACACGGAAAGATACCTTGCAAACCTATCTGAACACCGCCAAACGAGATGAAAGCCTCTATAACGATTTACGCAAGGCGTTTGGCAAGGATGGTGTGCCACTGACTATTATTGAGGCGGCAATCCCAGAGCTAGAAAATAGCGCCAATGACCTGCTCACTCGTATGACCGATGGACGGATGAATCTGCGCCTCAAGACCCAAGAGGAAAAACGCGATGGAAGCATGAAAGACGCGCTCGACATCGAAATTTCTGATGAACTCGGTGAGCGTAGTTATGAAATGTATTCTGGCGGAGAGACCTTTCGTATCAATTTTGCCTTGCGGGTGGCGCTCAGTCAATTATTGGCACGGCGGGCGGGGGCGCACTTGCGAACACTATTCATTGACGAGGGATTTGGCACACAGGACGAAAATGGTCGTGGCAAATTGGTCGAAGCCATCACAGCGATTCAAGACGATTTCGAGATGGTGTTGGTCATCACCCATATAGACGAATTGCGCGATAGCTTTCCTGTACATATCATGGTGGAGAAGCGTGGTGGTGGTAGCCATGTGATGATACGCTAAAACCGATGCTATAATGATAAAAATGAGTCGTAGAGGATAGAATAGATGGTACTCGAAGCGCATCAGAAAATGACTGTCATCGAATTTGATGAATGGGCAGAACGCCAAACCACCGATTTGCCATACGAATTAATTAGTGGGGAGATATTTGAGAAAATGCCATCAAACGGATATTTTTCTCTAATTGCAGGTCATATTTCTGGATTTTTGTTCATGTATTTGCGCCAAAATAAAATTGGCTATCTCACAGGTGAAGCGGGTGGGTATAAGGTCGGGGATGACCGTTATGCTCCAGATGTGGCGTTTGTGTCTTATGCCAGACAAGCGAAGGTAGATAAAAAGGGTTATAACACTGTTTCGCCCGATTTAGCGGTAGAAGTCATATCCGATAGCGCCAATCGTAAAGAGATGAAAGCACTCCGCCTCAAAGTGACAGGCTATCTCAATGCGGGTACGGTGGTTTGGCTGGTAGACCCCGAGGACCAGACGGTAGAAATTCACCAGATGGGGCAAAATCCGCAGGTATTGGGGATTAATGATGTGCTAGAAGCCCCAACCGTGTTGCCAAATTTCAAACTGCCTGTGCGTGATATTTTTGATGATTAATGCGACTGCTCAGAGCCACATGGCGGGGCGATAAATTTGTCCACCAGCAACATGAGTCCACTGAGGATACGCGCCACACCATAGCCCCTGCGTTGCTGAAATTGAACCACGTCCACATGCAACATGATATAGAGGGTGTCTGTCAGATAATCTACATCGCCTTGTGCCGATAATTTGACCAGCAACATGCGGATGGTTTGTCGCCACCAAAAATGCGCGGGATGTTGGAGCGAAACGGTCTCTGGGGATATATCAAAGCCACGCAATAACGATTCGTTCCGTATCACAAAGCGGGCGACTTCTTCTAAAAACCAGCGTAATTGGTCATAGGGGGGGATATTTTGGCGCAAATAGCGCAAGGTGGATTCTTGCAAGTCGCGTTGGTCTTGGTCTAATAGCGCAAAACACACCGCCATTTTATTTTCAAAATGCCGATAGAGTGTGCCTTTGCCCACACCTGCGGATTGGGCAATTTGTGACATGGTGACAGATCCGACCCCATTCTCAACAAATAACTGGCGTGCCGTCTCTAGCAACAGAGCATGATTGCGGAGCGCATCGGCGCGGGGGGTGGTGGTGGCATTGATGAGGAGGTTGTCGTCTGAATCGTCCATGCTAGGGTATCCACATCGTCATAAAATCAACACTATCTATCCATACATCATTGACTGCCATCTCCCAATGGAGATGCGGTCCGTTGCTACGTCCTGTGTTGCCACTCACACCAATCACTTGCCCAATGACCACTTCTTGACCGGTGGTGACATGCACTTGCGAAAAATGGGCATAGGTAGAAAAAATGCCATATCCATGATCAATAATAACACAATTTCCGCGAATATCCATCAATCCCGCATAAACAACCACACCCGCGCCCATAGCGCCAATCGGTGTGCCAACCGCCGCCCGCAAATCCCAACCCGTATGACGGGTCTCGAATGTGCCATTCAACACCCGAAATGCGCCAAACGGTGAGGTTATATCGGCATTGAGGGGATACTGGAAGCCCGTATCGCCCCACAATTTTTCGTCTGTGAAAGTGGTGAATAATCCGCCGAGTTTGGCATATTCTAGGCGTTCTATCTCAATATCCATCAGATACGTTCTATCGGGTGCGAGATTAAATTCTTGGCGCACAAATCCGCCCAATGTGACGGTCAATGGCACTTCAAAGGCGACATCCGCCAAATTATTATCCCGCGTGGCGGTGATGGTATAGGACAAATTGTCTCGTGCAGGGGTATCCATATCTATCGCCAAAAATGCGTAGAACGCCTCATCTGCCTCTATCCAAAAGAAGGCAATTTCTTTTTCGCGGAATAATAATGAGGCGTTGGTGATGCCTTCTCCGCTAAGGCTCAATACACCCACGCGACCTTGTTGGATGGTATTGAAGAAAATATCCAGCGTAACCCCATCAGATGTCACCGTTTGGGCGGGATTTGGGTGTGGGCGGGGTTCTGGGGTGGTGGGTGGTGTTGTTTGGGCAGAGACAACTGGTGAAAGGCTGAGTAGCAATAAACAAGCGATACCTATCAAAAAACGGGTTTGTTTTATCATCGTCACATCACATCATCATCAAATATAGTCATAAGTCCCTATTATGGCGATAAGGCGCACATTTGACCAGATGCGCCTTATCTGCATAGGGCAATCGTTGTGGATGAAGATTATGGCGTGGCAATTGGGGTTACTTCTGGTGTGGCTTCTAACACGTTTTGGGCATTTATCGCCTCTAAAAAGTCATCCACACGAAAATCAACAGTCTCTAAAATGTCTTGTAAAAATTCTTCTGCGCCGTCCATTGCGCCGATGGGGTCTGCAAAGACATAAAACACAAAATTGAGATTATCCACCGTGAGACCCACAAACCAGCCCCGTGTATCGGCGGTCTCTGGGCAATTTACCGCCGCAAAACCTGTTCCGCGACCTATTTGGTCTCCAATAGGGATGTCGCGCTCAACATCTGTTCCCACAGTGCATTGGGGTTCAACCAGCGCCAAACGCAATAAGCGCAAGCCGTCCATATACGGGCTGATGAGCGAAATATTCACATCTAGCAAATTGTTGACCAGTCCGATACTTTCAAATCCCCATAATAAGACGATTGTGCCAATGCCATTGGGAATATCCCCACTATAGACGGTATAGGGCAACAGCCGTAGCCCTGTGATGTCTTGGATGAGGAGTGTCCCGTTTTGGCTTATCCAGCCATCTGGCAGGGTAATGCTGATGGGTGGGTCTATTTCTTGCCCTTCTGATGGTTCAATCACGATGATTATATCGGTGATTTCTGGTGTGCTTTCTGGGTCTGGCGTTGGGGTCTCTGTTTGTGCCATGACCAGCATCGGCATGGATAACATACAGAAAAACATCGCCAATAACATATCCATTTTTTTCATTTTACTGCCTCATCGTGCGCGTATTTTATCGAGTATTGCCTGACATTGAACAAGGTTATGCGCTTTTTGGTCAGAATACAAGGCTTTTGCGCCATCGGTAAAATAAGCATGGTTGCCCAAAAAGCGGGTTTCAAATTCATACCATGCCTCATCGGTCATCTTTGCGCCGAATAATGCCAGTTCTTTGCGGAGTAATGCGCCCACTTCAAAAAAATCAGAGCGCCCCAATGAGTTCATATCGGCATCCGCCATAATCGCCTCCAAGAGAGTGTTGGGGGATTGTGGCATTTTGGTCGCCATGATAATCCCGCCGATAATTTCGATTTGGTCACGGGAATATCCAAAAGTAGGCAACACCTCACGCACAATATCTACACCGACCTCTTCATGGTCTTGGCGCTGATAGATAAATCCCAAATCGTGAAAATAGGAGGCGGTTTTGAGGAGCATCAGGTCTTCTCCCTCAAGCTCATGCCATTCTGCGAGGGCATAGGCAGATACCGCCACATCGTCACGGGTGTGCTGTAAGGAGTGATAGGTCAGGTATGGATTCGGTTCATTCGCAAGTCGTTGTAAGGCATAGGCTTTTGCGCCTAAAAAGTTGGATTCAGACATGAGATTGATGATTTCTACTATAAAAACACGATCAAGATTGGGCATGATATACATGACTATCTTTTATTATGGTGAAAATTCGTTTTCTATACAACCACTTTGTGTAAGAGTTTTCTAACTTGCGCCCAGATTATGCTATAATTCCCCCATTCTTATTGATTGGATGAACGGATTAGCCATGCCTCGTATACTCATCGCCTCACAACAAAAAACGCGCCCACTCGCCCAAAAATTGCTCGAAAGCCTGTCGCAGTATTATCAATCTATCGGCTTGCTGTCCGATGATAGCCAAGTCGCCACGCAATCTATCCCTGTTGCCGATATGCTTCTGGTGATAATTGGTGAAAATTGGGTCGCCGATATTGCCGATGATGCGGTGCAATTCACCGCCATTGCCGATGCCCTGCGCCGTAGCGATTTGCCCGTCATGGCGGTTTTAGCCGATGGCATGACCATGCCCGTTGTCACCGAATTGCCAGCCGAACATCGTGCCATCGCCTATATGAGCGCCGTCACATTGCAGGGTGATAGCGAATCGTTCAATGCGGATGTCCTCACAGTGGCACGTCAGATGGCGGGGTATATCAAAGAAACATCGCCAGAGGGGTATAGCGCCCAAATTGGACGAGCTATCACCCCCAGAAAACGGTCTAGTGTGCCGTTCAATGTGTTTATCATCGGCATGGCTTTATTACTTGGGGTAGCCATTATCGCCATACCCCGTTTGCGAGGTGGCACAGCAAACCCCGCCAATGCCCCGCGCACCACGCCCCGCTTCAATGAAACGGTATCGGCACGGCTGGCAGAACGCGATGTGCAAATTGGTGTGGCGGCGGGTTTGAGCAATGAGTCAGACCCACGCGGACAAGAGATGCTCAATGGAGTGGCATTGGCACTCATCGCCCGCCCAACTGTGTTAATTGGCAACAATGCTCATGCTGTAGATATTTTGGTACAAGACACGGCATGTACTGCCAGTGGGGGCATTTCTGTCGCCAATACGTTTGTCGCCTCACCCGATATGGTGGCGGTGATTGGGGCGGAGTGCGAAGAAACGTGTAGCGCAGGCGCAACGATTTATGACCGCGCTGGCATGACGGTGATTAGCCCTGCTTGCACATCGCCACGCCTCACCCAAGACAATCATCCCAGTTTTCATCGGATTGTGCCGTCACAAGCCTATACCGCGCTGGCATCGGCACAAGTCGCACTCGCCACTGGCTGGAATACGGCATTTGTCATTCACGATGAACAACTGATTGGGGCGCAACTGGCTACTGCGTTTCAGACAGAATATCAAGCGGGTGGCGGGGAATATACCACCATCCCTATTGAGACGACCACCTTTAGCATGATACGACTGGTTGAGCAGATTATCGAAAATCAACCCAATGTCGTATATTTTGCGGGGCGCGAGACCACATTACTAGAACTCCGCGCCAGCTTACCCGCCGATATGCCCCTCATCGGTGGGATTTTCCTGCGCGATTTGACAGTCATCCCCGATAATATCGTATTTGTCCAACTCAATGCACCCGCCACACCAGAAATCGAATCGCTCCGCCAGCGATATATCGCCCAATTTGGCGGAAATCCCACATCGCTGATTTTTGCCTATGCCTATGATGCGACCAACATGATTTTGGATGCTATCGAACAAACTGCCACCGAAAATGATGGCACTATCGCCCTAGCGCGGTTTGCTTTGTGGGATACCCTGCTCGATTATGACCGTGTAGGTATTACTGGGCGCATCGCCTGTGCGGGTGAGCGCGATTGTGCAAGGCTCGATTATGCCGTTTATAGCACACAAGATGGTGAATTTATACCTTTTGGGGGTGACTAAAATGTATGACCCAACCCTAGACGATTTTATCGCCATGCTTACATCGGATAATGCAGGAGAGCGTCGTAATGCCGCGTGGATGTTGGGTAGACAGCGCGACCCATTGCCCGTCCCTGCGCTGATAAAGGCGCTTAACGACCCCGACCACGATGTCAAAGTGCGCGTGATAGAAACACTCGGCAATTTACGCGATGAACGTGCTATCATGCCTCTCATTTCGGCACTAGGGGACGATTCTGTCGAAATTCGCGCACAGGTTATCAAGGCATTGGGTCAACACAAAGATTTTCGGGCATTGCCGAGTATCATCCCATTTTTAGGCGATAGTAGCCCAGAAATGCGTGCCGCCGCCGCCCAAGCATTGGCAGAATTGCCAGATCAAACCGCCCTACAGCCGCTATTAGGCGTGTTTTTGGGGGATGAGCAACAGGTCGTGCGTTATTTGGCACGGCAGGCACTCTTAAAAATTGGCGGAGAGGCATTGCTCAATGCCATGTTGATGGTTATAGGCGGGGAACATCCGCCACAGGTGACCATCGAAATTCTGGAGACACTCGCAGGCTTACACGACAAACGCGCCGTCCCCGCCATTGAACCCCTCATCGCCCATGAGGACGAATTTGTCGCAGAGACGGCGCATTGGGCGTTGCGGATGTTGAATCGGTGAGCGGATAGGGGATAAAAATCCCCTAAAATCCCATTTTGGCGATGTCATCCACCAGTCGCAATGTTTCTAGGCTGATATGCACCACCTGTTTGACCAACCGCACAATATACCCCGCATCATCGGCACGGTTAGGGTCGTTGATAATGCCACTGCGCTTGTCTTCGCTGATACGATACTGGTCTATCACCCATTCTAACGCACTCCGATTGCCCAATTTATAGTCATACACCCGTGTAGGGATGCCTGTGAGCGTGAGCGATTCGTTCACCACCAATTCGGTTTTATCTTTATTCAGGCGCATGACCTCTACCCGCAACAACGGTGGCACTTTGGGATTTTGCACCGCTACCAGCCCATATTCTGGCAGGGTCTCGTAATTTAGATGCAAATCGGCGAGGTCACGCCCCATTTTGGCGAGGTGATGAAAGGCGCTCGCCCCCGATATGTCTGTACGGACGCGCTTCTGCGCGTCCTGCTTCTGCGCGTCCATAGGCACGGACGGCATATCGCCCTGTGGGGTATCGGACGGCATATATGCCGTCCCTACTATATTGGTATGACCTTTCACCATCGGCACGCGTGGCAATTCCCGTTTGAGATTTTGCGCGTATTTTTCCCGATACTGCGGATGATGCAACAGCGCATAGATGCTATAAAATATATCCTCTTTGCCAATCGTAT
>DAOTUO010000321.1:0-4991 GCA_034436595.1 Anaerolineae bacterium
CCTATTGACCTTGTACTATACTACAGGGTGTATGCTTGTATATAACAACAGGCTTATGCACAAAGGAGTATGGTGACAATGGAAAAATTGACACGCGGAAAATTGGCAAAATCGAGCGGGGTACACCCAGAGACCATTCGCTATTATGAGCAGAATGGTCTTATTCCTGTCCCTGCACGCTCAGAATCAAATTATCGGTTATTTGACCAAGATAGTGTAGAACGGGTGCATTTTATCAAACGGGCGCAATCGGTTGGTTTTTCATTGGATGAAATTCGTTTGTTATTGAGCCTCAAGTATGCCGTAGATGCCACCTGTGAGCCTGTCCGTCAATTGGCACAGGAGAAATTGGTTGAGCTAGACCACAAAATTCATGCCCTCCAAATGATGAAAACATTGCTAGATGGCTTGGTGAATGATTGCCCTGGTGGCACAGATCCGATTGAGGAATGCCCCATTTTAGAGCATTTAGCACAGTATGATGTGTAGAGGTGAGCTTTATCACCCAATATATAGGAGATTTGTTATGAATGGAAAGATACTGTACCGTTGCATAATGGTAGCTATCAGCTTTGTGTTGATGGCTGGTGTCGTGAGTGCCGATGCGCCCATAGATGGACGTGCTGGACGCGCCGAAGTAAGATTTTTAGAGGGAATGATTGACCATCATCAGATGGCATTGGATATGGCGAATGATTGCCTCAATAAAGCCGAAACCGAATCTGTCATTGTACTCTGTGAGGGTGTTATTACCGCGCAAAGTGCCGAAATTGCCCAAATGCAAGCGTGGCTTTTGGCTTGGTATAACGTGGATTATGCGCCAATGCCGATGATGTCTGATGATGATATGGGCGGGATGGACATGGGTGGTATGACTATGGAAACCACTCCCTATACCGACCCGCCGATGATGATGGGTATGATGGCAGGATTATCGCGCTTAGAAGGTGTTGAATACGAAATTGCGTGGTTAGAATCTATGATTGACCACCACGATGATGCGTTGCATATGTCTGAGCGGATTTTGCTCCGTGCCGAGCATCCAGAACTTTTAACCCTCGCAGAATTGATTATCAGCGCCCAAACCGCCGAAATTGAATTGATGGAAGCGCTCATTATTGAATTGAGCGCCTAGTATACTTGGAATAGGGATGGATATGGACTTAGGACTGATTTTTCTCACAGGATTAACCACAGGTGGGCTAACATGCCTTGCTGTGCAGGGTGGCTTGCTCATGACGGCGCTCTCTCAGGGGCAAATGTCTGATGAAAAGCCTACACTAACCGATTCTGCCTTGCCTGTAGGGGCATTTTTGGGGGCAAAATTAGTCGCTTATGCCATACTCGGTTTATTGCTCGGCGGATTAGGCACTGCATTTCGTATTACGCCCACTGTGCAGGGCATCATGCAGGTATTTGCTGGTCTCTTAATGATTGCCACCGCCTTTAGCTTGTTGGATGTGCATCCCTTTTTTCGCTATTTACAAATTAAACCGCCAAAATTCATCACGCGCAGAATTCGCGCCCAAGCCAAAAGTGGGGAGATATTTGCCCCTGCGATTTTGGGTGCGATGACCGTGTTTATCCCGTGTGGGACGACACAAGCCATGATGATTTTGGCGATTAGCTCGTCTAGCCCATTAGAAGGCATGGCGATTATGACCGCCTTCATTTTGGGGACAACCCCCGTGTTTTTTATACTCGGATTTGGGGCGACTCAGATTCGGGGACGGATGCAAACCGTTTTTGCCGTGGTAACAGCGACATTGGTGCTATTGCTCGGCTTGTTGTCGTTTGATGCCGGACTTATTTTGCTCGATTCGCCAATTGCACCAAGTCGTGTGGTATTGGCGATGATTAATCCAGACCCGCCCGCCGTGAATGCCACGATTGTGGATGGCAGGCAAGAATTTTACTTAACAGCCGATTATAACGGCTATACGCCAAATGTATTATTGGCACAACCCGATATGCCCATCCGCTTGAATATGGTCACACAAAATGCACGCGGGTGTGAGCTGGCTTTCACGATTCCTAGCTTAGGAATCAATATCATGCTCCCCACCGATGGTAATACCCCCATAGATATTCCTGCTTCATCGGGCGGTGAAATTCGGTTTGCGTGTAGCATGGGTATGTATACTGGTGTGATAAAAATTTCGTGAGGTAAGAAAATGACCAAAGAACAATTCAAAATAACAGGGATGCACTGCACATCGTGCGCCATGAATATCGAAGGTGAACTCGAAGATTTGCAGGGCATCATCAAAGCCGATGTAAATTTTCCCAAGCAAATCACCCATGTGGAATATGACGAAAAAATCGTCTCTGCACAACAAATTATCACTACAATCGAAAAACTAGGCTATCAGGTGAGCCAATCATGACCACACAAGCAACAATAGAATTGCCCATCACAGGAATGACCTGTGCCGCCTGTGCGCGGAATGTGGAACGGGCATTGAGCAAAACAGAAGGTGTGAGCGTGGCAAATGTGAATATCGCCACAGAACGCGCCAATATTACGTTTGACCCCACTGTGGTGGATATGACAGGGTTAATTGCCCGTGTGGATGGTGCAGGGTATGGGGTGGCACAAGCCAGCATAGACCTGCCTATCACTGGGATGACATGCGCCTCGTGTGTGAAAAATGTGGAGCGTGCGCTCAACAAACAAGCGGGTATTTTGTCTGCGAGTGTCAATCTTGCCACAGAACGCGCCACAGTTACCTATTTGCCCAATGTGATACGTCGGTCTAATATGGTCAAAGCGGTGGAAAATGCGGGTTATGGCGTGATTAACACCACCGATTCTGCCCGTCCAGAAGATACAGAACGGGCTATCCGTGATGCAGAAATCCAACGGCAAAAACGTCTGGTATGGATTGGGGCGCTATTTAGTATCCCACTCGTGATTTTGAGCATGACCCGCGATATGGTGATGATGACTGTCTCTGTACCTATCGAGACAACCACGACATCCTCTATGGGTAGTATGGCAATGTCCACCACAACCACCAATATGATGCCCCCTGAATGGACGATGTGGGGTGGATGGATTTTTGTTTTTTGGATATTAGCCACCCCTGTGCATATTTATTTGGGTCGGCAATATATCCGTGGGGCATGGAAAGCCGCCAAAAATCGCACGACCAATATGGATACGCTGATTGCTATCGGGTCTAGTGCCGCGTATATCTATAGCCTTGTTATTCTCATCGGCACAGTGTTGAATATCGCGGGATTAGCAGAAGGACACGTCTATTTTGAATCTGGCGCGGTCATCCTCACGCTGATTACACTGGGTAAATTGCTCGAAGCGCGTGCCAAAGGGCGCACCAGTGATGCGATTAAACGGCTGATGAACCTTGCTCCCCGTACTGCATGGTTGGTAAAAGATGGGAATGAAGTCGAAATTTCGGTGGATGATATTCAGGTGAGCGACCATTTATTGGTGCGCCCTGGTGAAAGGATTCCGACTGATGGTGTGGTCTTTGAGGGTCAATCATTCGTAGATGAATCTATGCTCACGGGCGAATCGTTGCCTGTAACTAAACAAGCGGGTAGCCTTGTCATCGGCGGGACAGTCAATAAACAGGGACGTTTGGTGTTAGAGGCACAAAAGGTCGGTGCAGAAACTGCATTGGCGCAAATTGTGCGCCTTGTAGAACAAGCACAGGGGTCTAAAGCGCCCATCCAGCGCGTTGCAGATTCGGTATCGAGTGTATTTGTGCCTGTCGTGCTGGTACTCGCCACACTCACTTTCATCGGATGGATGTTGGTCGCAAACAACTTTACACAAGCGATGCTTCATACAATAGCCGTTTTGGTGATTGCCTGCCCGTGTGCATTGGGACTCGCCACACCCACTGCCATTATGGTTGGGACGGGACGTGGGGCGGAGATGGGGATTTTATTCAAAAATAGCGAATCGCTAGAAAATGCCCATCGGCTTAAGGTGATTGCACTCGATAAAACAGGTACGATTACACAAGGTAAGCCTGCTGTCACACAACTAATTCCGATTGCACCATTTACATCGGAGCAGGTGCTTTATTATGCCGCCAGCCTAGAACGCGGTAGCGAACATCCATTGGGTGAGGCGATTGTGCGTCATGCCAACGAAAAAGGGATAACATTGGTGCAACCACAAGATTTTTCTGCCGATGTAGGGCGCGGGGTGGTTGGTCTGATAGATGAAAAACGGATTCGTGTGGGCAATCCAAAATATCTGCCAGAAATTTCTGTGGATGTTCGTGCGACCATCACCAAAATTCAAGCACAAGCACAAACGGCTGTGGTGGTGGTGGTAGATGAAGTGATTGCGGGAATTATCGGTATTGCCGACACGGTAAAAGTGGGTTCTGCCGATGCGATTACACAATTGGCTCGCATGGGCATTGAGACGGTGATGATTACTGGCGATAACCAACTCACCGCCGAAGCTATCGCCAAAGAAGTGGGTGTGACTCGCGTTTTGGCGGAAGTATTGCCTGCTGATAAAGTAAATACCGTGAAAGAGATGCAATCTCATGGGCATCATGTTGGCATGGTGGGGGATGGCATTAATGACGCGCCTGCGCTGGCACAAGCCCATGTGGGGATTGCTATTGGGACAGGCACAGATATTGCCATGGAAGCCGCCGATGTTACCCTCATGAGTGGTGATTTGCGCGGGGTGGTGCGGGCGGTTGCGCTCAGTAAAGCGACTATGAAGACCATTTACCAAAATCTGTTTTGGGCATTTGTCTATAATATCGTGCTAATTCCTGTGGCAATGCTGGGGCTTCTCGTGCCGATGCTCGCGGCTGGTGCCATGGCATTTTCGTCTGTCTTTGTGGTTAGCAACTCGCTCCGATTGAGGAAAAAAGCGATATAATGGAACAACTATTTTGAATTCAAATGATTTTCAAATTTCAATGGATAAGCATTTTCAAGTCAATTATCAGCTTAAAGCACCCCTATCCCCCCAGCCCCCTTATCCCCACTGC
>DAOTUO010000322.1:0-4463 GCA_034436595.1 Anaerolineae bacterium
GCGCCATCTGATCTTTGCGATGCTATGTATCCCCAATCGCGCGACCCTGCTTGGACTATCACGCTGGACAGAAAAAGGGGGCAGTTACCGCACCTTAAACCGCCTGTACCAGGCGACTATCGACTGGCTAATGGAACAACTATTTTGAATTCAAATGATTTTCAAATTTCAATGGATAAGCATTTTCAAGTCAATTATCAGCTTAAATCACCCCTATCCCCCAGCCCTCTTATCCCCACTGCGTGGAGAAAGGGGGAGAAACCCATTTCTAGGCGTAGGGACGCGATTAATCACGTCCGTACAACCCGCTCCAATTTTTTGGGGGTGGGGTGAAAACACGTTTAATGATGCGTTATTGATATACTCCTATGAATTTGTTTGCGATTCTCCATTATATCATCAACGGCAACAGGGGGAATTCCCCATAATTAAGCCACGCTTCGGCATTCATCTGATGCAATAATGTTTTGGCGCGGTTACGATATTCCTCATTATGGCATAATTCTGCCAATTTTAGCAAGCATCCCGCCTCATCTAAGCGCCGATGATAGGTCTCTGCCAAATGCAACGCCTCTTGTAGATGATACACCGCATTGTTGGTATTTGTGGCGCACACGGCGGCAACGCGGTGGGTGATGATGGGCAACAGAGAATGTTCTTTATGGGAGCATATTTCAAATGCCTCTATAATATCTGCCTGTGCTAAGTCTAATTTTCCCATACCATACCGACAAATCGCCCGCAAAACTAAATCATTGCCACGCCCTTCATTTGGCGTGTTATGGTTCTTGAGCGCATCTTCCAAATAACCCAAACTGCGCTCTGGTGGGTCGCCCCGATACAACCACAGTTGTGCCAAATTGCCTCTGGCGCGGTTTGCCTCACGGGTGCTAGTGAGGATTTCGGCTTGGCGTAGGTGGGTGTTGATGCGCGTTTCTGCCTCATCCAAGCGCCCCTGTGAAATATACACCAGACCCAAATTGCCGTGTAATTTCATCTCGCGCTGAACATCACCCGACTGAACCGCCAATTCTATCGCCCGTAAATAGACCACCTCTGCTAAATCCAATTCGCCCCATCCCCATAGGCATAACCCCAAATCGCCATACGCACCACTCGCGCTAGAAAATTCTTGGATTTGTTCGTATGTAATGGCGGCGCGTTGTAAATCATCGGCGGCTTGGGAATAATCACCATCGGCTTGGCGGATAAGCCCCCGATTGAGCAAAATAACGGCGTGTTCGTGGTCTGATAGCGATAGCGATAAGCCTTGTTCAGTATATAGTTCTAACAATTCGCGTGCTTGTTTCAGATAGCCCAATCGGCGGAGCGCATCGCCTTCCGATAGGAATAATCGGATGGTCTGGGCGGGGGATGCCGTGAGTGAACGGGAAATAGTTTGTGCCTGTTTAATTGTTTGTAGTGCTTGTTGGTGTTCGCCATAATGATAAATATAGGTACGCGACAAAACTTGTGCCGCTTCTGCCACCAGGTCGCCGTCCTCTGCACGTTGGGCAAAGTCGAAGGCAAGATTGCCCCGTTCAATGGCGGTGACTTTATCTACACGGTCATAGGCGTGTTTGGCGATGAGCAAATTGAGGAGCGCCAGATGATGTGGTGTGGTGTATTCGGTGGGTAATTCTGTCAATGCAGTGCGGATGACATGCACCCATTCATCGCCAAAACTATACCGAAAGGGGATATGGCGCAGGGTGTTGATAAGGTGCAGGCGCACACGAATAAATTCTGGCGATTGCTGGCAATAATCTAGCCCAAAAAACAAATGGGGTAGGCGGGTGGTAAGTTGGGTCGGGTTATCTTTGTATTGTGCCAAGCGTGCGATGTTGTTTTGCAGGGCATGAATCGCTTCTTCTTTATAAAAATTGAATGAGCGCGTTGCCATGATTATCAATCCTCCGTTGTGGGGAAAAATTGTTTATGGATGTAATACATGGTTAGGCGGTGCATGGTATAGTGTTGTTTGGCTTGGTCTCGGTTGACCAAATGCACCGCCATGAGGGTATTGAGCGACTGTACTATCTGCTCTGGGGTGTGGTGGGTCAGTCCCTCTTCTAAAAACCAAATAGGTGCGCCCACATCCATCCGATATTGAGAACAAAGTCGTATGAAAATATCATAGGTGGGGTCGTCTAATAATTGCAAAATGCGGTCATAGACATAATCGAATAATCTGAGCCGTAAATCGGGCTGGTCGCGCTTCACCTCTTCGAGTTGTGATAAGATTTTGGGCATCCCAAAATTGTTGATGAGTGTCGAAAATAAGCGCAACGCCAGTGGATTCCCGCCAATCAGACTATGTAGGCTATCGGCTTCTTGGGGTGTGATATTGCACTCGTGTAGCTTGAGAAAATCATACACAGCAGGGGCAGATAATTCTTGGGGATAAATTTGCTTAAGGCGCGGTCTAAACGCATCGAGTTTGGTTCTTGAGGTGATTAGTAGGCGTGATTTTGCCTGTGTATTTGTCAGTATCAGGTTGATGAAGGGCATAAATTCGGTGACATCCTCGATAAATTCGAGATTGTCGAGGATGACCATAACGCGGTGGTTGCGATAATGATGCGCGATGAGGTCAGATTTTTCATCGGTGGTCATTTTTTCATCAAATTTTAAGCCCATCTGTGACCCTAAGCTGGTGAGGGCTTCGTCTACTTGCTTAATTTGGTGTGCATCGGGTTTGGTCTGTCCTGTGTCATCCAGACGGCTTTGACGCACACCCACAAAATAAATCCCCTCATAAATGCCTGTCGCGCCCACCGCCCGCGCCACCGATACCGCGAGGGTGGTCTTGCCCAATCCACCTAGCCCCTCGATGCCGAGTGCTATCGTTTCTGGTAAATATTCCTGCATTTCGGTGATAGTGGCTTCGATGCCAACAAGGTGCTTGGGGTCGGTGATGATATGGATGGGCAGGTGCTTAAAGATATTTTGGCGGATATTCTGCCAATGGGCAAACATTTCTGGTTTAAATGGCACTTGTGCCTTGCCAGCATAGGGATTGTTGAGAACGCCATAGGCTTGGATGAGTGTGGCGACCTCTGACCAGTCTAAAAATGCGCCATGAAAGGTGAGGAGTTCCAAAATAGCGCCAAATAAAACGGGCGATGGGGCTAAATCTGGGTTATGCTCCCACTCAGAAAATCTCTGTTGAGAAAATTTAATCCCATGTTTATAATGGAGAAACACTTCTCCAAAAATTTTAGTCCCTACTTTTCGGTTTTTATACGTGATGCGTTCACGAAAGGCTTGTAGCATCGCGCCAAATATATATTTTTCTGCCATTTTAATCTGACCCTCAATACCCAAAAAACTACACCCATTTTACCATAATTTTACATCAGGTTTACGGCGTGCGCGGGGGATATAATCATCCATAGTTGTTCCATATAATCTGTGAGTTAAGCGGGGCTTGTGGGGTCACGAGTTTCGCTGAGGCAAATATGTCATCAGCATCAAGCACACCATCTCATTCGCCGAACAAGTGGGATGGTGTGCTTGTTTTTTGGGGTATCACGCGCACGTAGTAGACCTATGATAAAATAAGCCTATCTATTTTTTATCATGACGGGTTTTTCATGTTGCTGGCTAATTTACACCTCTACGAAAAATTTTTTCTATTTGCGTATGCCCAAAAGGGTAAGCGATGGGTATTTAAGCGTCCGCCCCTCTCGGTAGCACATCATTTGGCGGTGGCGCTCTTGGTCGAACTCGCCCTCTTGGGGCGGATTGGCTTGACCGATGACCAAGCGGGGTTATATGTCATTCGCCCAATGCCCACCGATGACCCGCTACTCGATGATGTGCTGGAATATGTGGGACGCAATTCGTTATCTACGGGTGATTGGGTGAGCCAAGAGAAAATTGCCCTCATGGGTGATTTGTTGGCTATCCCCCAAAAATTGCTCAAATTATGGTATAACCGTGGGCTGATAGAAATTGAGGAACATCGTTTTTTGGGGGTTTTTCCGCAGGTGTGGCATGTTCTCAAATCTGGTGTGGCGCGGGTGAGCCTACAAGACCATCTGCGCGAGGTGATTTTTAACCGCGCAGATGCCAATTGGGAGACCGAGATATTGCTTCTGCTCATTCAAACTTGTTGGATACACGACCAAATCACTAGCAATATGCGTGAGACAAATATGCTGTGGGTGCATACCAATAATGTGTTCCCCGATTGGCTACCGCCCAAAGGGGAGGTGGTGGGTGTGCTAGAAGTCCCCGATATTCATGAGGCGTGTTCGGCGGCAATTGGGGAAATTCTCATTGGCATCGAGCCACCAGAGTATGTGCGGTAAGCGAAGCCTAATCCGACATGAATTTGTTACTCATGCGTCAATTGCCGTTGTGCCGATATTTCTGATGGTGCAACGTTAATTTGTTTATAATGGAACAACTATTTTGAATTCAAATGATTTTCAAATTTCAATGGATAAGCATTTTCA
>DAOTUO010000323.1:0-1980 GCA_034436595.1 Anaerolineae bacterium
ACACAGTAGTATAGGATACACAGCAAATGGCAGATATATCTGAGCAACTCACCAAGCTACGCCTAGAATTGCGGCGTGGGATTGTGGTTCTGGCAGTCCTTAGCCAGATGAATACTACTCGCTATGGCTATAGCCTGATTCAACGGCTGGCAGAGCAGGGGTTAACCATCGAAGAAGGGACACTCTACCCGTTATTACGGCGGTTGGAGGAGCAAGGACTACTAGAAAGTGAATGGGAAGTCGCGGAATCTCGTCCGCGCAAATATTACCGAATTAGCGAGGCAGGGCGTGAAGTCTTAGATGTACTCCGCGCAGAATGGTTAGAGACCGTCAAAGTGATGAATAGTATGTTACAAGGAGGCAATCATGACTGAATTGATAGAACGCTATGTCCATCAAGTAGGGCGTTATTTGCCCCCCAAAGAACGTGCAGATATCGAAGCAGAATTACGCTCACTGATTCAGGATATGCTCGATGACCGCTACCCAGAAACACCGTCACAGGCAGATGTGGCATCGGTATTGGCAGAATTGGGCGACCCGCGCCAGATGGCAACCTCGTATCACAAAGAGCAATATCTCATCGGACCCAGTTTATATCCATGGATGATGATGGTGATACGCTATGGTTGGTTGGCTGTCCCATCGGTGATGATATTCCTAAGCGTGTTTGGCGTGCTGATTTCATCACAAGCACCTACCGTGTTCAATCTGTTGCTAGAGCCGATTTGGGCTTCATTGCAGGCGACATTTATTTTTTCGGCGGTGGTGGTGCTGATATTTGCGCTCATCCAGCATTTTGACCTTGAATTTGATGCTAAGACACCATTCAATGCGCTAGAGTTGCCAAAAGTAAATGACCCGCGTGTTGTTGACCGTTTTGAATCGGCTTCTGGCACCGCACTTGGCACATTTTTAGTGCTGGTCTTTCTCTATTTCATGTCTGTGGGTGGGCTAACCCTGCGTTTTAATCTGAGCGACCCGGGTGATGTCATCGCATCGCCTGTTGGGTGGATGATTGTGATGGTCGTGGCAATCATCAGCATGAATGTAGTGCAAATCATCGCCCTGTGGCGCAATACGTGGACGGGTAGCTTGTTGCTCACCCAAACCATACTCGAACTGCTCGGCAATATCGCACTGTATTTTTCTGTATATATGCCCATCTATCAACGTATCATCGCAGATAACCCATCGCTATCTGATGTACCGTTGCCAGAAATTATCGTCATCCTATACGCCGTCATCACATTGGTATATAGGGCTATCCGTGTGGTGAAATTATGGAATTACAAAGATAACACCATTACTCATCTCACCACTCAATTAACCTAATCTCATTATAGTTGGAGTAAAAAATCATGAAAGCAATTATCTATACCGAATATGGCGAGCCAGAAGTGCTTCGCATAGCAGAAATTGAAAAACCAACCCCTAAAGATAATGAATTGCTGGTCAAAGTTCATGCGACCAGTGTGTCAACGGGTGATGTGAATTTGCGGAATTTTGTGTTTGTCCCCAAAGGGTTAAAGTTGATGGCACGGCTGATGATTGGGTTTAATAAACCCAAAAAACATATACTCGGCTTAGAATTTGCGGGTGAAGTTGTCGAAATTGGTAAATCTGTCACCCGATTTAAGGTAGGGGATAAGGTTTTTGGCTTAGATGGCAAGCAAATGGGGTCTTATGCCCAATATAAAACTGTTGTTGAAGATGTGGGAATCACCACCATGCCCGCAAATATGTCGTATGAGGATGTGGTTGGTATCTCCAATGGGGCATTAACCGCCTATACCTTCCTAAAAAAGGGGAACATTCAGAAGGGGCAAAAAGTCCTCATCAATGGTGCATCGGGCAGTGTTGGTATCGCAGGCGTGCAGATTGCCAAAGGCTTTGGCGCGATTGTGACGGGTGTGTGTAGCACCAAAAATATTGAACTGGTCAAATCATTCGGGGCAGACCATGTGATTGATTACACGA
>DAOTUO010000324.1:0-3806 GCA_034436595.1 Anaerolineae bacterium
TTGAATGGCTCAAAGCTCAAAGCACTCGATGAACGGTCTTTGGTGAGTGGGGATTCCATCAAATGTGGTAATTTGAAGATACAAGTCTTTTTTTGAGGACACTTTTCCCGCCCAAATCAGTTGCCCAATTATCTATAGTGCGTTATAATTTGCCTTGCTTAAGGTAATGAATATCCTTAATTATCGTTAATAATAACCGTGGGTAATCTCTATGAGCAATGATAATTTGGCTGGGCGGTCATTGGGACAATATCAACTACACCAATTGTTAGGTGTAGGAGGCATGGGGGCAGTTTATAAAGCCTATCAGATCACACTCAAGCGTGAAGTGGCAGTCAAAGTCTTGCCTCCCCAATTTTCTCAACAACAAGGTTATATCGAAAGATTTACCCGCGAAGCGGAGACAGCCGCATCCTTAGAGCATCCCAATATTGTCCCCGTATTTGACTATGGCACCCAGCAGGGAATTAGTTTTGTGGTGATGCGCCTCTTAACGGGTGGCACACTATCTGAGCGCATCGGTGAGGCAAAAAATAGCGGTCGGTCATTACCGTCTTTGGGCGAGACAATCAAACTGCTCAAAGAATTGGCGAGTGCGCTCGATTATGCCCATCATCGTGGGGTCATTCATCGTGATATTAAAACCAGCAATGTGATGTTCGATAATCAGGGTAATTCATATCTGGTAGATTTTGGGATTGCCAAGCTCATCGGCGCAAATAACCGCCTAACAGGGACGGGTGTGGCGATGGGAACGCCCAGTTATATGGCACCAGAGCAATGGCGCGGGGGCGATATTTATCCTAGCACAGACCAATATGCACTTGGTGTTTTGGCATATATCATGGTGACAGGACGTGAGCCGTTTGAGGCTCAGACACCCTATGAATTGCTCAATAAACACATGCACGAACAGCCAACGCCCATGCTCAATGTGCGTGCAGGTTTGCCCCCCATGCTCAATATGGTGGTGGGGAAAGCCCTCTCCAAAGACCCACAGGGGCGGTTTCCGACATGCACCGCTTTTGCACAAGCCTTCGAGAGCGCCATTGAAGGAAATGTTGGGCAAGCGACCAATTTCTTCTCGTTTAAGATATCTGGGGGTGGCAAAACTGGCAATATGCCACAATACACCAATACACCGATGCCCACCCCTATGAATATGGGAGGGACACCCTATCCAACCCCCATGCCGATGCCCATGCACCATTCGCAAAAGCCAAAATCGAATAGCACCATCATAATGGGTGTTGTGGGGGTTATTATTCTGCTTGGAATTTTGGCGGGGATTTTATTGGTGGCAGGTAATAATGGGGACAGAGCATCGAATCTGGCTGTGACCGCCACAGAAACCGTAGTCGTTGCCCAAGAACCCACCGAGACAGCCACTTTTTCTGTGCCAGCCGTCATTGCACGCACCGAGATTATTGTTCGCAACGGTCCCAGCGCCACATATCCCGCAATGATTACACTGCCAGAGCAAACACAACTCGACATTTTGGGAATCAGTGAAGATGGTCGCTGGTATTTGGTATTATTAGCCGATGGACGCGAAGGATGGGTGTTATCTGCCCAATCATTTGTGTCGGTAATTGGTAATACCAGCCAACTTATCGTGGTACAAGCTCCTACAGATACACCTACAGCCACCCCAACCCCAACCGATACCCCAACTATCACACCATCGGCAACTGCCACCCATACCCCAACAAGCACCAATTCACCAATCGATACCCCTACGCCGACAGATACACCAACACTCAGACCAACACGCACACCAACCAATACATCACGTCCAAGCAATACACCACGCTCAACCAGTACACTACGTCCCGCCAATACACCACGTCCGACCAATACCGCAGTCGTGACGACCCCAGCATCGCAATCATCGGCATTTAGGATGAGCCCTGGTCGGATTGATTATGGGGCTATTGTCATCAATGAAGTCATCAATGTGAGCGGTGATTCCTGGACATTTAGCGGAAATCGTGGCGATGAGGTCGTCATCATACTCCAGAGACGCGATTTTAACCTAGACCCCTATTTAGAACTCCTAAATGCTTCTGGAACATTCCTAATCATTGATGATGACAGCGGTGGCAACCTTAATTCATATATCCGATACACATTAACCCAAAACGGCATTTTTACTATTCGGGCGAGTGGATTTAACGGCTCAACTGGCGAATATACCCTCAGCCTCAATGCGATTAACAATAGGACAATTCAAACGGTTCACTCACTCAATATCACTTATGAGGGCTATGTCCCATTGGGGGGAAGAGATTTCTGGGAATTTAGGGCAACAAGCGGACAATTTCTGCGAATCAGCGCCCTCGCCGATAATCCTAGCAATGGTAGCGCACGGGCGGGACTACTCGATATCACGCTGGCTATCCGACACCCCGATGGATATATCATGCAAATCGCTTACGATATAGTAGATGGTGTTTCTAGCGATGCCGTGCTTGAAGATTTTCTCATAGATACCACAGGCGTTTATACCATCGAAATATGGGATATTTATAGCCAAAATGAAGGTGGCTACACCTTGTCTATCGAATCATCCGATACAACCACCAACACCACCGATACGGCAGGTGAAGTGGTCATGGGCGATATAAACTATGGAGAGACTGTCCTAAATGAGTTGTTTACAGCCGGTGGAGATATCTGGACATTTAATGGCACTCGTGGCGATGAGGTCATGATAATGCTCCTCAAACGCGAGATTGGATTTGACCCCTTTTTGGAATTACGCGATGACTCTGGCAATATTTTGATAAGCAGTGATGATGATGGTGGCAATCTCAATTCTTATATCCGCAGTTATGTATTGCCACAAACTGGCACATTCACGATTGTGGCACGCGGTTATGAGGGTGGCTTAGGGAGCTATGCTTTAACGCTAGATTTGGTGGATAATATGACCATCCGCACCGTTGCCTCGCTCAATGTTGCTTACGGCGGTTTTGTCCCATTAGGCGGGATAGATTTCTGGGAATTTAGGGCAACCAGAGGGCAACGGGTTAATATCATCGCCAATGCCGATACGCCACTTAACAACAATACCCCGCGTAATGGCTTACTTAATACCCACTTGGTCATCAGAGACTCCAATGGGGATGTGGTCGCATTTGGTGATGATATAGCCGTAGATGTTTTAAGCGATGCCATTGTCGTTGATTTCCTCTTTGATGTGGCGGGTACATATACCATCGAAGTCAGAGATGAGTATAGCCAAAGTAGGGGTGGTTATAGCCTGTCTATCATCCTGTATGATGAATCCAGCAATGCCAACCCAGTCATTCAAGAAATTGTGGTAGACGGCACTTGTGACGATTTTGACCTCATTATCGAAGCCACAGACCGACAAAACGACTTGCGTTATCTCAATATGCCCAATGGGGATAGTTCCGCCTATGTTATAAACAGGCAGAGTAGCGATAACACCTATGTCTGGGAAGAGTGGAGTTGTAATGTAGGGGTTGGTGAAACCTGTAGTGCAGATATACAAGCCATAGATAGGCAAAATAATCACTCGCAGATTGCCACATTCGAGATTACTTGTGAGTAATTTATAAAGCGCAAAACAAAAAATCCGTCCCTATTGGTTAGAGGCGGATTTTTTGTTTTGCGCCTAGATAATGGAACAACTATTTTGAATTCAAATGATTTTCAAATTTCAATGGATAAGCATTTTCAAGTCAATTATCAGCTTAAATCACCCCTATCCCTCCAGCCCCCTTATCCCCACTGCGTGGAGAAAGGGGGAGAAACCCATTTTAGGGCAGGTTTTAGCC
>DAOTUO010000325.1:0-10181 GCA_034436595.1 Anaerolineae bacterium
GAGTGGACGATTGGGGCTGCCTGCTAAGCAGTTGCACCGTTTAACGCGGTGCCGCAGGTTCGAATCCTGTCCTCCCCGCACTTAGCATCACAAAATCGGCAGTGTCACTCCTGCCTTCTTGCTATATTAGTATTTATCGTTTTCTAGCTATACAGGAAAATACAATATGGATATTTTATTAATAGTTTTAATAACAGTTGTTGCCTCATTAGGTATTTTTCTTGCAGGCTATTGTATGATAGATGCGATTTTCTATTGGAGTGCCGAGTTTAATTCTGAGAAAAAGAATAAGAGGGCTATGAACGCCCCAACCCTTATCGGTACTATTATTTTAGCCCCATTAGCAGTTATGGCTCTTGTTTGGTGGGTAGTTGCTAACTTTAATGACCCACAACGCCCAATGTGATGTAGGGGCATGACATGTCATGCCCCAAAGTAAAATATGCCTAGATTTTTAATTTTAGAGTATAATTTGAAATAAAAATCATCATTTATGGGGTGTTTTTATGCCATATAATCCAGATATTCATCATCGACGTTCTGTTCGGTTACAAGATTATGACTATAGCCAATCGGGAGCATATTTTGTGACTATTTGCGCTCATCTACGTGAGAAATTATTTGGCGAAATCCATAATGAATATATGCACCTTAACCCCATTGGCGTGATTACTCAAATTTGTTGGGAAGCAATTCCAGACCATTTTCCCCATGTAGAAATAGATGAATTCATTATTATGCCTAATCATATACACGGTATTTTGGTTTTTACACAGTCAGATGATATTTCTTTACCAAGACAATTCTCAAAGCCAATTGCTGGCTCATTGTCTACAACCATCGCCTCGTTCAAATCAAGCGTCACAAGAAAAATTAAACAATTCAATGCAAATTTTGCCTCACCTGTTTGGCAACGAAATTATCACGAACATATCATACGTGATGAAATATCATTGGCTACTATTCGGGATTATGTTATCAATAACCCTGCCACATGGGGAAAAGATACATTCTACCATGATGGTAGTTAATCAAAATTAGGGCTTGCCATGGCAAGCCCCTACATCATGCCTATCTAACCCTAAAAATAGGATTTATGGGAACAGGCAGGTAAACGGACTTTATGTTTTTAAGACAATTTTTTATTCCCCTTATATTAAGAAATTATGAATATCACCTAAAATACTAGCCAAATCTGCAAAATACGCTATAATGTATCTTTAGCGCAAACCTCTGTAGTCTATACTACAAAATCCCCCAATGGGTGATAGTCACTGCTCAGAGAAGACGCTACTCTGTTACACAAATATTGTAAGTCTGATATTTGGGTCTGCAAAGTACGCTCTTAAAGACGACTATCACGCAGGTATAACCCCAAAATAAGTTTTCTATGCGATTTTTTGCCCGCATCTCACAAGATGATAATGGGTCTTGTTCGTATTTCTGGTAAAGAACAGTATGTAGAGGAGACAATCTGATGGACTGGTTACTCACTATCAATTTGGAAGGTGATATCCCATGGCGGCATGGCTGACGGCGCAATCGCGTAAACATAGCGGGGTATTGCTCGCCTTGCCGAGTGTACTGTGGCTATTCTTGTTTTTCCTCATCCCTATCGCCATTGTGTTCGTGTTCAGTTTCATGACGCGCACCACAGGGGTGGGCGGTGTCACCTTACCTTTGACCTTCACCTCTTATGAACGTGTCTTCGATGTCTTTAGCGTGATTTTAGCCCGTTCTGTGCGGATTGCGCTCTATACAACGTTAATTTGCCTCGTCATTGGCTATCCAATTGCCTTTTATATCCGCACACGTAAAACCGTATTAGGGCGCAATATTGCCCTCTTCCTCATTATCTTGCCATTTTGGACAAATTTCTTGGTACGCACCTATGCGTGGCAAGTTCTTCTGAGCGAAAATGGCACGATAAACGGCTTTTTGCGTGGGATTGGTATCCTTGCACCGACTGAATCGTTACAACTTCTTCAAACCGAGGGTGCAGTATTAATTGGATTGGTTTATGGCTATTTGCCATTTATGGTATTGCCGATATATGCCTCGTTGCGACGGTTTGACTTTCGCCTCATAGAAGCCGCCAACGACTTAGGCGCACGCGATTGGCAAGTTTTTTGGCGTGTGATTGTGCCACTGACCATCCCTGGGATTATTGCGGGGTGTATTTTGGTCTTTATTCCTACCATCGGCTCATTTGTGACACCCGATATGCTCGGTGGTACAAAAACGCTGATGATTGGCACACTCATTCACGAGAAATTTGAGCGTGATAGACCGCTTGGCGCGGCGCTTTCGATGATTATGATGGCAATGGTTTTGGTGGCACTCGTCATTTATGCGTGGGGCATGAGGAAGGAATCTCGTAACAATGGCTAATTCTGTTCTTTCTCAACCGAAATTCGGACAACTCGTTGGCATAGATGACCGCATCAAACGCGGGCGCATCTTACAAACGGCAGGACGCTTTTCTGGGGGTATTATCATCCCGTTTGCGTCCTACTTTTTTCTGTGGGCTCCCATCCTTATATTGGTGCTATTTTCGTTCAACGCCTCGCGCACTGTGGATGTATGGCGTGGCTTTACGATGGAATGGTATCTGAATGTATTTAATTCGATGGGGGCGGGGTCTGCCAAAAGTAGCGCCACCCTCATGGAGGCATTGCGGAATAGCTTGTTTATTGGCGTGGTTTCGACTGCCATCGCCACTGTGCTTGGGACGATGTTGGCATTGAGCATGGCACGGAGCAAATTTCCGGGGAAAAAATTCGTAGATAGCATGTTACTGTTGCCGATGGTCATCCCAGAGATTACACAAGGCATCTCTCTGGCGATTTTCTTCAAGATTGTTTTCGATTATATGCAAAATAGTACAGGTCAAAATTGGCTACCGGGTTTTGGCACAATCATTATCGGTCATGTGGCATTTAATATCTCGTATGTGGCGATTGTCGTCAGAGCCAGCATTGAGGGCTTGAATA
Source organism: Anaerolineae bacterium (assembly GCA_034436595.1). Taxonomy (GTDB): domain Bacteria; phylum Chloroflexota; class Anaerolineae; order Aggregatilineales; family Phototrophicaceae. The sequence goes on from DAOTUO010000325.1 coordinate 2,994, forward strand.
AAAATTACGAAGAAGCCGCCTATGACCTTGGAGCAGATTATTGGCGGGCATTTTGGCGCGTGACCTTTCCGCTCATTTTGCCCGGTATCATCGGCGGGGCGCTATTGGCGTTTACCCTGTCGTTGGATGATTACCTCATCACTTTTTATAACAAAGGGGTGGGGTCTGGTACATTGCCGATTTATGTCTATGGGATGCTCAAGACATCGGTATCACCAGAAGTAAACGCGCTTTCGACCATGATGCTTGCTATTTCAACCGTATTGGTTGGGTTTTCCTTGTGGTTGCAGGGACGTAACGGCGCACGCGCCGATTAGAATTTGTTGCTCATACTGCCCCTGCTTGAATAGAGTAGGGACGGGGAGATTTTTTGATAGTATTCGTTTTGTTTTTCAATAAGGAGTAACACATGCAAAAACGTATTTTGATGATTTTGGGGATGTTAGTGATGGTGATGATGATGGGAATCTTGCCTGTTGTTGCCCAAGAAGAAACCGCAGTCGCCCCTATCACCGAAATTACATGGACATGCCCCTCTGGGTATGAAGGTCAGACGCTTGTCCTCTACAATTGGTTGTATTTTATTAGCGATACTGCCATTGCCGAATTTGAAACCCGTTGTGGTGTGCGTGTTCGCCTCGAAACGTATGGGAGCAATGAAGAACTCATCGGCTCAATCCGTCAGGGGAATCCGGGTTATGATATTGCGTTTCCTGCGGATTATGGCATTGCTATCATGATACGCGAAGAGTTGATTCAGCCCATTGATATGACACGCATCCCCAATTATGCCAATATTGATGATTTGTATAAGGGATTGTCGTTTGACCCCACCGAAGCATATAGTGTTCCCTATTTGTGGGGGACATTTGGCGCACTATATAACACCGATGTCTATGGTGAAGACATCACCTCATGGGAACAAATCTGGAACTTTCCCGGTCGTATTGGCTGGACAGACGACCAACGTTCCATTTTGGGTATTGTGCTGTCTGAATTGGGCTATAATCCCAATTCGATTGATGAAGGTGAATTATACGAAGCCCTCGATTTGTTATTGGGATATGGCACAAATAGCAATTTGGTGCATATCTCAGACGACCCCACGCCGCTTTTTGTGCGTGGCGATTTGGATATGGTCTTGACCTATAGCGGGGATGCGTTCCAACGCATTATCGAATGTGAATGTGACAATTTTAAGTATGTGATTCCCAACGAAGGCTCTGTGTTGGATGTGGAATCTATGGTGTTGCTCAAAGATGCCCCAAATCCAGACCTTGCATATCTCTTCATGGATTTTGTCCACGACCCATTTGTGTCGGCGCTAAACACCAACGAAACGGCTTATGGCTCTGTGAATGTGGTGGCATTAGAGGCAGGATTAATTGACGCAGAAATCAATGACACTATCATCCCTGTTGCCGATATTTTAGAAAATATGTGGGTGATTGAGGATATCGGCGATGCCGAATTCATCTTTGCCGATGTGTGGGATGAATTTTTAATCGCCATCAGTCAATAAATTAACCACTACCGATTCATAACCTCAACAGACCCCTTGTATGAAGAATTCATTAACGGGTCTGTTTTTTATAACCATCCCTTAATTGACAAAAAACTTGAATCGTGCAATACTTTCTTCATAAATGTGAGTGTGCAATACGTCTTTTAATGTTAATGCAAAAAGGAAACACTAGTATTGTGAAAGAGTAGTACCATGATACCCATAAGCCATTCTGTAGTGATTAATCGTCCGCCAGCAGAAGTTTTTGAATTCGTCACCGATTTTCGTAACGATACGAAATGGTGGAAGCTTGTTACACATAGTGAAAAACTCACAGAAGGCGAGATTGGTGTTGGAACAGTCTTTATCCAACATGCTAAAGTGATGTTTGTGGCTGTTCAAAACCAGTTGCAGGTTTTGGAATGGGATGCGCCCAATTATGTCAAATATCGCAATGATAGCAATCAATTGGGGTATGACTTACTCTATCAATTTGAGCCTGTAGAGGGTGGGACGCGCTTTTCTCATCATGTCAATTTAGAAATGAAGGGCATTTTGAACCTGCTAAAACCAATCACCATGCGTATTTTGGATGCACAACAAAAAAAATATTTCAATGTTCTTAAACAGGTGATGGAATCTGAATCACACTAAAATGATACCCGATTTATGAATTTTTTCCAACAAGCGCAGAATCTTCCTGCGCTTGTTGTTATTTTATGCTAAGATAGAGGCAATAATTGCGAATTTTTTGGAGCGATTGCGATGTCCTCATCCAATGTAGATGCGATGGTGCGTGAAGCCAAACGTGCTATCCGCGCAGGTAATAAATCTGAAGCACAAGCCCTTTTGTTGCGGGCAACTGAACTTGACCAATCGCATGAACAGGCGTGGATGTGGTTGAGTGCTGTGGTTGAATCTATAGAAGACCAAATGATTTGCCTCGAAAATGTGTTGCAAATCAACCCACAAAATACCGATGCCAAACGTGGGTTAGATATGCTCCGCAAAAAAGCCCCGCCACCCGTTGAAAAACCACCATCTCAGCCGAACAATCCATTTTTGATTGAAGGGGCAGAGTGGGATATTGATGGCAATACCGACTTTTTATTGGATGCACTTTCGCCCACAGCGCCAAAATCATCAACAGCCCCATCGTCATCTTCTCTGCGTGATTTGATTGATAATGACCCCATTAATCCGCCCACAGACCCATTTAGCTCTGTATTTGAATCGGCAGATGTCTTTCAGACGGCATACGATGATGATGAGCCAGAAGAATCTGAACCATTAGACCGCTTAAATACAATGGATGACCGCAATGTGAGCGCCAATAAGCCCAAAGAGACATCATCTGCATCGTATTTTGGTGACGATATTACCTCGCTGGACGATGATATTTTTGGTGATGATGGTTTGGATGAAATAGACGAATTTTTGGCGGATGATTCATTTTTGGATGCGTCACCACCGCCAAAATCACAAAAATCATTTGCACCGCCGCCCACCCCAAAGAAACAAAAATCTGCACCAAAACTAGCCCCAGAACCCGCTATGATGGAAATTGGGGCAGATGAAGACCCATCGGTGTATTTTGAGATGATTCCCAACGATATTGCCCCCACCCGTATCGCTGGGATTGATGAAACTTACCCGTCTATGCTTGTACCAAGCCTGATTGGATTGGTGGTGTTGAATTTGGGGGCAGTGGCTTTGTTATTTCTGAAATGAGCATAGACGATAGTCTCAACATCTGCTATGATTATTTTTCTATTTTGGGTTAAAAAGTGTTGATAAAAAGGTGAATTACACGCATGGCAAATCATAAATCTGCCCTAAAACGTATTCGCCAAGCGGAAAAACGTCGTATTCATAACCGTACCTATCGCAATCGCGCACGCACGCTCATTAAAAAAGCGCGTACTAGCATTGCCACTAAAGATTTGGCACAGGCAAAAGAAGCGACACGTTTGGCAGTTAAAGACCTCGATATGGCGGCAAGCCGTGGGACAATCCACCCCCGCAACGCCGCACGTCGCAAGAGCCGTCTCATGAAACATTTGTGGGCGCTCGAAAAAGGGTTATAACCATCCCCAATTTGTGGGGAACTTTATTACGACAAGGGGCTTAAACGCCCCTTTTTGCATATCCACTCATTTCAAGAAAGTGTGTGCCACATGACCACGCCACTACCCATAACATCTGCACATACCCCGCCCTTGCCAGATAGCATCCTCTCACAAGATTTTTCGCATCATGTTTTACAAACCATCACCCGCGCCATTGATATACAACAAATTCCTGCCCCCACATTTGCAGAAAATGTCCGTGCCACGTATGTCGCAGACCAATTTCGGGCGCTTGGTTTGGTGGATGTGAGCATAGACGAGGTGTTTAATGTCTATGGGTTGCTAAAAGGCAATGGCGATGGACGCGCTATGATGGTTTCTGCCCATACCGATACCGTATTCCCCATCGAGACCGACCTCAAAATTCGGCATGAGGGCAACCTGATTTATGGGGCGGGGATAGGCGATAACAGTTTGGGTGTGGCGGGATTATTATTTTTGGCAGAATTTTTGCAACAAGAAGCCTTTTCTGTCCCATGTGATATTTGGTTTGTCGCGCCGAGCCGTGAGGAAGGGTTGGGTGATTTGGGGGGCATGAAAACCGTGTTTAATCGGCTACAATCAGCGCTCAAAGCGGTCATTAACCTAGAAGGCATGGCGTATGGATTTATTTATAATGGTGGCATCGCTGTGCGCCGTCTGCATATCACCACCAAAGCAGAAGGTGGGCATAGTTGGTTGCAATTTGGCAGACCTAGCGCGGTGCATAGCCTGATGGCAATCGGCGCAAAAATCGCCACCATTCACCCCCCCCATAATCCGCGTACCACGTATAATATTGGCGTGATTGATGGTGGACACTCGGTGAATTCAATTGCCACTGATGCGGGTATGTGGCTGGATATGCGCTCAGAATCGGCAGAGGCGTTGAGCAAGCTAGAGACGCATGTTCGCCAAATTGTCGCTCATTCCGTTCAAGATGGGGTACAATTTGCCATAGAGGTGGTCGGAGACCGCCCCGCAGGTCGTATTTCAGATGACCATCCATTGGTACAAATGGCACAAGGGGCATTATCATTGGTGGGGATGACCAGTTCTTTGGAAACAGGAAGCACTGATGGCAATGTGCCATTGGCGGCAGGATGCCCAACTGTCACTATTGGATTGGCTCGGGGAGGCAATGCTCATCGGCTGGACGAATATATAGACCCCAAACCCCTTGCCGATGGCTTGCGTCAACTGGTGGCGCTCACCCTTTGGGCGGGGCAATGGAACGGATAATTTGCGACACAACACCATAAGCACACGAAAGGAGCAATGAGATGACTGCAACGGTAGATATTTTGCTCACCATCCCCAATGAACAGGCAAAACGGTATCATAGCGGGTTAGTGGGGCAACCGGGTTTTAATTTACAAATCGCACATAGTATGGATGATGCACTGCTTGTTTTGGGAGATAAAGATAGTCATGTAGATGTCTTTGTCATTGACCAAGCAATGGGCGATAGTTTTTTCTTTTTGAATCATTTACGGCGCAAATATCCACGTTTATTGGTGGTATTGGTGGATGAAGAAGCCGATTTTGGGATGCCAGGTCAAGCCGATGAATTCACCAATGAGCCATTCAAAGATGATGACCTCGCCAAGCGGATTATCAAATTAATGTCCGAGCGTCGCATGGAGACGTTGCGTTCAGATAGCTTACCTGCCGTGCGAAATATCAATAACAATATCAAAAAGGCAGTAGGCGTATTGGGCAAAATCGAAGCCTCTGTCAATGCTTGCCTAGAGCAAGGCTATGATTATGTGGCATATTATAGCATAGAGATCCCAGAACCCCTTAAATTGGCATTGAAGGCACAAGCGGGTCCAAAGACGATACAATCTATTGCCCCCAAAGATGCTTCTCCCGATGACCTCATGGGGTGGGTGGCACAAAATGGGCAAAGTCGTATTGCGGGTCCAGAAGATAAGCCCAATCACCCATTGGTATCACGCGGGCGGTTGGGTGCGATTTCGTGTGTGCCTGTTAGTTTTAGCAATCGTAGCTTTGGTGTGATTGCCGCCTGCAAAGACCGTCCAGGGAGCATCACCCAAGAGAGCATCCTCATGCTGGAATTGATTGCGGCACAATTGGCGACTGCACTCACCAAAGAGATGAAATAACCATGCCTATTGCCTTTATTTTCGATTTTGGCGGTGTGTTGATGAAAACTGCCGATTATGCCCCACGCCACACATGGGATGAACGGCTTGGTTTGTCTCATGGTAGTGTCGAAAAAGCCGTGCATAACGCTGATAGCTGGCTACGCGCCCAAAAAGGCGACATCCCCGTGAGCGATTATTGGGCGGATGTGGCACAGCAATTAAATGTGTCGGCAGAAGATATTTCGCAACTCGCACATGATTTTTATGCGGGTGATGTATTGGATAAGACGCTTATCACACTCATCGAAAAATTGCGTGATGACGGGCATATTGTGGGGCTATTGAGCAATGATAGCCTCGAATTAGAACCCAAATTACACCATTTGGGTATTCATCACCTATTTGACCCGCTTTTTATCTCTGCCAAATTGGGGATGATGAAACCCGATAGTGCGATTTACCAGCATGTGTTGGCATCGCTCCCCGCCGATTGTTACCCTGTTATATTTGTGGATGACCGCATTGATAATGTGCATGGGGCGATAAAATCGGGTATGGTGGGCGTGTTTTATCAACCAAAACTCGATTTAGACAAGATTTTATACGATATGATTCATGCACACCGCAAAAAAATAGGCTAATATAGTGGCATAGACAACGTAGACACGCTATAGTTATCTGATTAATGGTGATTTTATTAAAGGGGCATTATTGATGTTCAAATTAACCCGCAATCACATTTTATGGACGATTTTGGTCTTGGTGAGCGCCTTATTTTTCGTCACACCCGCGCTGGCACAAGATGGCACAGGGATTCAACTGTCTGATATTGGGGCGTTGTTGAGCCCACGTGAGGGAAATGATTTATTATTTGATATTATGCTCTATCTGATATTCTTTTTGGGTATGGTCAATTCGCTGTTGATTCCAGACAAGCAACTCTTTCAGACGATGCTGAATATCAGCGTGGTCGCCTGTGCGGTTATCAGTAAATTGTTGGTCGGTGGCGTGTTATACGACACATTTGATGGTGTGAAAGTCTATACCATCCCCCCATGCGATTTTCCGGTACTTATCATCAATGTGTGGATGTTTGTCATGCCGATGATTGTGGCGGGGATGCTCCGTTCTGTGAAGGGCAAAAAGACGCAAGGCATACCCGTCTCTATCTTTATGGGGCTGATTGGTGGGGCATATTTCTTCTTGTTTTGGGCGCTCAAGCAACAAAATTGTAGTGCTGTGCCACAAGCAGGTGACGATGCCCTTGAACAAGGCTTAAATTTGCTTATCGCAGGGATTTTTGCCTTTACACTATTTGAGTTTCGTGGTCGCCAAATTATGCGCGTTCTGCGTAACATCACCCAAAAATAATCATACTACTTGCTACCTTATGGAGAGCCGAAAACAAATTCATAGGATTATGTCAATAACTCATCATTAAACGTGTTTTTACCCCACCCCCAAC
>DAOTUO010000326.1:0-15567 GCA_034436595.1 Anaerolineae bacterium
CTATCACCCCAGCCCCCTTATCCCCACTGCGTGGAGAAAGGGGGAGAAACCCATTTTAGGGCAGGTTTTAGCCCCCGCTCCAATTTTTTGGGGAGGGGGGTTGGGGTTGGGGTGAAAACACGTTTAATGATGCGTTATTGACATAATCCTATGAATTTGTTTTCGGTTCTCCATCAGTACCCTACGCCAACGATTCGAGCGCGAGGGAAAAATTATGCTGGCGCACCCCAACATTGTGCAGACATTGAGCGCAGGTGAAGAAAATGGGGTGTTTTATATCCTCATGGAGTATGTCGAAGGGGTCACGCTCAAAGAATTGCTAGCCGAGCGCGAACACCTGCCCTTGCGCGATATTCAGGGCTATCTGCATGATTTGGCGGGGGCAATAGATTATGCCCACGCCAATAGTTATGTGCATCGGGATATAAAGCCATCGAATATCATGCTCCGCAGTGGCGGGACAAATAACCCGCGCCAAATTATGCTGATGGATTTTGGCATTGCCAAATTTTTGGACGATACCACCTCGCTAACGGGGAGTGCCGCCATTGGCACAATAGATTATATGGCACCCGAACAAATTCAAGATTCGACCACCGTAGATTATCGTGCCGATATTTATGGGCTTGGGGTGGTATTATATGAGACACTAACAGGGGTTTTGCCGTTTAAGGGCAATTTGGCACAGGTGCTATTCGCGCATGTGAACCAACCTGCCCCCGATATTCGGCAATTGCGACCAGACCTATCACCAGAAGTCTCAGTAGCCATTCATCGCGCTTTGCAAAAAGACCCCGATGACCGCTTTCAATCTGCCACAGAATTTGTGACCGCGCTCACATCTGGGTTATAATGGGCGGGTACAATTGTATATATCCATCAACAAACATAAATTTTACATGAGAATGAGACCAATTTTCATAATCTTGGTGACTTTGCATAAGCAAAATGTTGCATATTGTTAAAATCTTTGTTATCTTTCAAGAGATACAGTAATAAATTTTTTTGGCAAATAAGACTTTTTGAGAAAACTACATGAATCAGCCACCAGTTAAATTACACGTCAGCGATATTTCGCTTAGTTTTGGCGGGATTAAAGCCCTCCAACATATTGATTTTAAGGTTTATGAAGGTGAGATTTTCGCCGTCATCGGACCCAATGGGGCAGGAAAAACCAGCCTCATCAACAGTATCAATGGGTTCTATCACCCCCAACAAGGCGCGATTATCTATGAGGGGCAAAATATCACCAAACAGCCCGCTTATAAACGCGCTCAACTTGGTATCTCGCGCACATTCCAAAATATCGCCCTCTATACCAATATGACAGCGCTCGACAACCTCATGGCGGCGCGTCATTTGCATATGAAAGGTAATATGCTCACAGGCGCGTTATTTTGGGGACCCGCCAAAAAAGAAGAGATTGAACACCGCCAAAAAGTGGAAGAAATTATAGACTTTTTAGAGATGGAACACGTCCGCAAGACGGTGGTGGGCAATTTGAGCTATGGATTACGCAAGCGTGTCGAATTGGGGCGGGCATTGGCATTAGAGCCAACCATGTTACTGCTCGATGAACCAATGGCAGGCATGAATGTGGAAGAAAAAGAGGATATGGCGCGGTTTATCCTCGATATTCATGAGCAACAAAATATGACCATCATGCTCATCGAACACGATATAGGCTTGGTGATGGATATTTCGCAGCGCATTGTCGCATTGGATTTTGGCATCAAAATTGCCGAAGGCACGCCAGAACAAATCACCAGCAACGATGCGGTTATTAAGGCTTATTTGGGTCAGGAAAATTAAAATTATGGTTATTGATGCACTTAATCAAACAAAACGCGATACACGAGTTTTTACGCCCGATGGCTATACGATTCCATCACTCGATACCGATAAAGACACACTCCCAAAATTATTTGTGGATACCTCCAAAAAATATTGGGGAAAAATTGCCATGCGTAAAAAGCGTCTTGGCATTTGGCAAGAATACACATGGGAAGAATCGTATCAGAAAGTTCACGACCTCACATTAGGTCTGATGAGCATGGGTTTTGCCCGCGGAGAAAAAGTCGCTATCATCGGTGAAAACGATCCCGAATTTTATTGGGCAGAAATCGCCTCTCATTGTGCGGGTGGGGTTAGCACCGCCATTTTCACCGATGCCAATCCCCAAGAATTGCTGTATGTTGTCACCAACTCCGATTCTGTGTTTTTAGTCGCACACGACCAAGAACAATGCGATAAGGCGCTGGAATTGCGCGAAAAATTGCCCAATATACGCAAGGTACTCTATTGGGATGAAAGTGGCATGTGGGGTTATGATGACGACTGGCTCATGAGTTTTGAAGAAGTCATGGCGCTTGGGCGTGACTATGCAAAAAAACATCCAGACACATTTCTAAAATCGGTGGCACAAGGGAATGGTGATGATATTGCCATCTTTAGTTATACCAGTGGCACAACTAGCCTCCCAAAAGCCGCTATGGTGCGTCATCGCAACCTCATCTATACCAATGTTCATACCCAACCTATCATCAAGACGTATCAGGAAGATAATTATTTGTCGTTTAGCCCACTGGCATGGATTACAGAGCAAGGCTTGGGTGTGGCGGCGCATGTGATATATGGCTTTCAGGTGAATTTTCCAGAAAGCCCAGAGACCGTGCAAACCGACCTGCGCGAAATCGCCCCAAGCGCCCTACTCTTCCCTAGCCGTATCTGGGAAAATTTGGCGCGTTCTATGCAAATGCGCGTCAATGATAGTTCATGGCTCAATCGCATGATGTATAAGCTGTTTATGCCAGTGGCGTATCAGGTGATTGACCTAGAAGATGAGGGTAAGCCGATTCCCTTCACCGCCAAAATATTGCGGAGACTTGCCGAATGGGCAGTTTTACAACCCTTGCGCGATAAAATCGGCATGGTACGAATGCGGAACGCTTTCACCTCTGGCGCGGTATTGAGTCCCGATGTATTGCGTTTTTTCCGTGCGGTTGGCGTAGAACTCCGCAGTTTGTATGGCTCTACCGAAATGCAAGGCGTGACCATGCACTATCCCAACAAGGTCAAACTTGCCAGTGTGGGCGAATTGATTCCGGGTGTCGAGATAAAAATCGCAGAAAATCGTGAAATTCGGGTTCGCAGTCGTGCCGTCTTTGCGGGTTACTTTCAGGCAGAAGAAAAAACCGCAGAGGCGTTTGATGAGGATGGCTTCTTCAAAACAGGCGATGCAGGTTATATCGGCGATGACCGCCAACTCATTTACCTAGACCGTGTATCGGATATGATTGAATTGGCAAATGGCGAAAGTTTTAGTCCACAGTTCATCGAAGGACGGCTTAAATTTAGCCCGTTCATCCAAGATGTGATGACCGTTGGCGGGTTTGATATGGCGTATGTGACGGCAATCGTCATCATAGATTTTGAAAATGTTAGTCGTTGGGCAGAAAAAAATCGGCTCAATTTTACGACCTACGTAGACCTCACCCAAAAGCCACAGGTGTATGACATCATTAAAAAAGAGATTCATCGGGTCAATGAGAACTTGCCAGAATCGGCACGCATCCGCAAATTTGTTATTTTGCACAAAGCGTTTGATGCCGATGAAGCAGAACTCACCCGCACCCGCAAATTACGGCGCAAGGCGCTCGAACAACGCTATGGCATGATGCTTGATGCCATGTATACCGATAAAGATGAAGTGACCGTGAGTGCAGAGGTAAAATATCGAGATGGGCGAACAGGTGTCGTAGAGACATCGGTGCGCGTCATGCCTGTTTAATACATTTTTTGACCAAATAAAATTTTTTCAGAAAAGGATATGAGCTTTGGCGGCAAATACATTACCACAAGGCAGAAAAATAAATTTACCCAAAATAAATTGGCAAGCGGTTAGTCGGTGGGCAACCTTCGTAGGTGTCATCGTCTTTATTCTATGGCTTGGCGATAGAATTGGCGATAACCCGCGCAACTATGCCGTTGTCACCATTAACGGCATCCTCGTTGGTGGGATTTATGCCATTATCGCGGTGGGCATTGTCATGATTAACAAAGCCTCTGGTGTATTTAATTTTGCACACGGCGCAATGATGCTCCTGACGGCATGGTTTTTCCTCAGTTTTTATAACACAGATAACTTTAACCTCATCGTGGTCATCGGATTTGTAGCGGTGACGGTGGGGCTTTTTATCACCATGAGCGATTGGCGCGATATTCGCAATCCCAGAAGCCTCATCACAGGGGCGGTAGCAGGCGCGATTGTCGTGTTTTTGATGATGCTCAGTGGTGACGACTTCCGCCTTATTCGGGCATTGGTCGGCGCAATGACAATGGCAACGCTCATGGGCTTGTGCATCGAAAGATTTGCCATTCGCCCTCTCATGGGACAGCCCGTTTTTACGATGATATTGATGACATTGGCATTAGACCGCATTTTTGTGGGGTTGACCAACTTTTTCTTCCCTAGCATAGATAGTGCCATCCCCCTATTTAATAATCTGTCCAATTTGGGCATCCCCAGAAATTACGAAATTGATGTCATCAATGTAATTCCCGAAATTGACCGCGCATTACGGATTCCATCGGCATCGGTCATCGTATTCTTGTTGGCGGTCTTGGCGTTTGTCGCCTTTATCCTCTTTTTTCAATATACCAATGTCGGCTTATCCATGCGTGCCACCGCCGAAAATCAGGTCTTGGCACAATCGGTTGGGTTGCGCGTGCGGTCAATTTTGGCGATTGCATGGGTGGCGGCGGCGCTTTTGGCGCTCACGGCAGGCGTATTATTTGGCGGTAGAAATAGTCTTGGACCGAGTATGCCCACATTGGCATTAATCGTTTTTCCCGCCGTGCTTTTGGGGGGGATAGAATCTATTGGTGGGGCATTTGTGGGGGGTATCGTCATCGGATTGGGACAAACATGGGGCGACCAACTCTTTCAATCTGAAGCTGGTACACAACTCGTTCCCTATGTCATTTTGATGATTGTCCTCATCTTTAAGCCCGATGGATTGTTTGGTCAAAAACGAATCGAGAGAATTTAGCTATGTCTGCGAATATTCGCCCTTCAGGGGTATTCAACACTACCTATGCTCAAGACCTCATGCTCGACCGCACATGGGCAAATCGGCTGAGTGCGTGGGGCTTTGTACTAGTTTTATTAGCATTGCCCATGCTCAGTAATGACGGGCTACTCGGAATCAATATTATTCCCTCGCTCTGGATTAGTGTCATCGCCAAAATTGCTATTTTTGCCATCGCCGTGCAGGGACTGAATATTATCATGGGCTATACGGGACAAATCTCGTTGGGTCATGCGGCGTTTATGGCGGTGGGTGCATATACCGCGGGTGTATTAGTCCGCGAATTGGGATTCACGTTTTGGACGGCTATCCCCGTCACGATGCTCTTCACGGGGTTTATTGGTTTGCTATTTGGATTGCCTTCCTTGCGCGTCAAAGGCTTTTATTTAGCAATGGCGACCCTAGCGGCGCAAAATATTATCATTTGGGTGATTACCTACCCTCTCGCTAGTGTGACAGGCGGGGCAAATGCCATCACGCTAGAAGCTCATCCGGTGCCATTTTTTGGCTCAACTGCCACAAAATTGGGCATGTATTACATCATTATCCCATTTGCCGTGTTATCGTTCTTGGTTGCGCGGAATTTAGTCCGCACACGCACAGGACGGGCATTCATCTCCATCCGCGACAACGACCTTGCGGCGGAACTCTTGGGCATCAATGTGTTCACCTACAAGCTACAAGCCTTCTTCATCAGTTCAATGTATGCAGGCTTGGCGGGGGCGCTGTTTGCCTTTAACAAACAAAGTATTCAGACCACCGATTTTTCGTTAGCACTTTCGATTGAACTGCTGGCGATGTTGGTGATTGGTGGCGCGGGATTTTCTTTGGGTCCCCTTTTTGGCACCGCATTTATTCTCATCGTTAATCAGGTGGTTGTGCCAGATATTCAACCTGTATTGACGAATTTCTTCTCTGGCATATTTACCTTTGTGCCATCGGTACAAATTAGTACGGCATTTCCGCCATTGATGTTTGGTCTCTTATTGGCGCTGTTTTTGGTATTGTTACCCAGAGGCATCGCCTATCAATGGGAAATCCTCAAAATTTCGTGGAAAATCCGACCGTATTCCTACTAGCGCCCTATAAGGGGATTATGGGCGCCGATGGTTGCGCCCTATCAATATGCAAACCAGTTGCAGGTCTTTTTTGCGCCTGCGTGAAATGATGTTATAGTTAATTACATGAAGGAGGTTTTTTTATCATCGTGAAAAACCAAGCAACACCGCATCAAACTTAAAAAATTTAGTCAATTAAAAACCTTTCAAGGAGATTCAAAAGATATGCGTAAATTAACCTTACTGTTCAGCATTATGGCGCTCATTGCCCTTTTTGCCGTACCAGCAGTCGCCCAAGAAGACGAAATGGCGATGCCAGATTTTATTCAACACACCGCCTGCGAAGTCGATTTGACTGGTGGAAGCATACCCATCATTCACCTGGGCGATACCAGTGGTGCTTATGCCCCCATCACTCAACCCCTGCTCGCTGGTTTGGCAGATGCCGCCGCTTATTATAATGCGATGGGTGGTATTTGCGGTGCAGAAATTTTGGTTGGCGATGAATACCGCGTAGACACAGGTGGAAACCCCGCCAACGTTGAACCCGGTTATACTCGCTTAAAAGAACTTGACCCCGATGTGTTGATTCTCTATTCATCCACCGATTCGGTCACACTCCGTCCATTCGTGGAAGCAGATGAAATTCCTGTCCTCATCAGCGCAGGTTCAATCGCGGGTCTGTATGGTGAAGATGCCATGACCCCAGGCTGGATTTATGCCACCAATCCTCTGTATGCCGACCAATTTGCGATGTTCTGCGAATATATCGGTTCTATGCCAGAAATGTACCCAGACCCCGTTGTCGCCTATATGGGTTGGGGTGGACCAGTCGCTGAATTTGGTCTCGCCGCCTATACCGATGAAGCCATCGCGTATTGTGAATCGGTTGGTGTCAGTGTATTGCCCGCCATCCCCTTCTTGCCAATCGCCACTGTAGATTCGCTCGCCCCACTGGTCAACCAAGCCTATGATGATGGTGCAAATATCATCTATGTGAACGCCTTGGCGACTGGTCCTGTTCGTATCGCCGAAGCATTGGAACAAGAAGGTCTGCTCGGTGAATTTACACTCGGTTCGGTGAACTGGGGCTTGGATTCATCTGTCGCATTCCTCAGCATGGGTTCATTGAGCGAAGCCGATGGCTTGCCAGTCGTCAATGGTCTCATCGGCTCGATGCCATTTGGTTGGTGGTCAGAAGTGACACGACCAGGGATTCAACTCATCAACGAACAAGCCGACCTCAATGAACGCGCCCCAACCGTGCGCGGTATCTCTTATATCCTCGCATGGACACTGGTTGACATCTACATCGAAATGTACATCCAAACCGCCAACCGTGTGGGTAGCCTCGATGCCATTGAAGGTGCAGACATCAGAGAAACTGTCGAAAATATGGTATATGAACCACTCGGTCTTCAAATCTTCAATTTTGAAGGTGGCGAATTACGTGCTTTGTCAAGCAACCGTATTGTGCAAATGCGCTTCTTGAATGCCACAGGCGATGGTGTCGCAACCTCTGGTGATGATGCCTTCAAAGTACCCCTTGATGGTGGCGCAACCTATTACCCACCCATCATCGTGCCATTGCTCCCTGCTGATGGGTCATTCCAAGCCGCACCGAGCATGTTGCCCGGTATGGATATGTAGTTAAACGTACAAACTGTTGTGGGCGAGGCAATTGTCTCGCCCATACGTTTCTTAGAAGGATTTTTGATGTCCACATTAACCGTCAATAATATTGAAGTGATTTATAGCAGTGTGATTCAGGTGTTGCGCGGGGTCTCGTTTGAGGTCAAAGAGGGGCAAATTGTCTCTTTATTAGGTCCCAACGGCGCGGGCAAATCCACCACGCTCAAAGCCATTAGTGGCTTATTACGTGGGGAAATTGGCGAAATTACACGGGGCAATATCATGTGGGGCGACACACGCCTCAATGGGCAATCGCCAGAAGAAGTTGTACGGCGTGGCGTTGTTCAGGTGATAGAAGGTCGCCCGTTATTTCGGCATTTGACCGTAGAAGAAAATTTGCACACAGGCGCGATGGCGTTTGAGGGTGGCAGATATTTTAAGCGCGATTTAGATATGGTCTACAATTATTTTCCCCTCCTGCGTGATTTGCGGAAACGGGTAAGTGGTTATTTATCGGGCGGTGAAGGTCAGATGTTGGTCATTGGGCGGGCGCTCCTTGCACATCCCAAACTGATTATGCTCGATGAACCGTCATTAGGGCTTGCGCCCATGCTCGTCAAAGAAATTTTTAGAATTATTAGTGAAATCAGACAACAATCGGGTGTTTCTGTGTTACTTGTAGAGCAAAATGCCCGTGCCGCCCTAGAACTCGCCGACCATGGCTATGTCATGGAAAATGGGCGCATCGTCCTCGATGGACCTGCGGCTCAATTGCGCGAAAATGAAGATATTAAAGAATTTTATTTAGGACTCAATACCTCTGGCGAGCGCAAAAGTTACCGCAACATCAAGCATTATAAACGGCGCAAACGCTGGTTGGGGTGATACTCTTTGCACCGTTTGTTATGAGGGCGCACCAGACCATTGTTGCGCCCTTTCGATTTTAACGGTACTATCACTTTTTATTTTATATCTGTGAGGAGCTTTTATGGCATCATTTGATAACCGTGTTCGTGAGTTGGTCGCCCATGCCTACGCCCATGCCCCCGCCATCAAGCAAATTTTCGATTCTGCCGGTGTCGCGCCAGCAGACATCCAAACCGCCAGCGATTTGGTCAAATTGCCCGTCACCAACAAAGATTCACTGGTGGCAATTCATCAGGCAAATCCCCCCTTTGGCGGATTTTTGACCATCCCCATAGACGATTTGCCGCGCATTTATATCTCACCCGGTCCCATCTATGACCCACAACCCATCAACCCCGATGCCGCCATCTATAACCTTGCGCCATTCAGCTCCGTGGGATTTGGGCGTGGTGATAGAGTGCTAAATACTTTCATGTATCACCTCACACCCGCAGGCTTGTTGTTGGATGAAGGGCTACGTGCCGTTGGTGCAACCGTCATCCCCGCGGGACCTGGTAATACGGAATTGCAAATCTCGATGATGGTCGGGCTAAATATCACGGGCTTTGTGGGACAACCCAGTTATTTAGAGACGATTTTGGATAAAGCGCAGGAGATGGGAATCCCCAAAGAAGCCATTACCATCAAAAAGGCACTTTTCTCTGCCGAGATTTATACCCCAAAACAACAAGCCCGTTTTGAAGGCGAATATGGCATGAAAACCACCTCCGCCTATGGCACAGCCGACTTGGGATTTATCGGCTATTCGCGGTCAGATACACCCGGATTTAGCCTTGTAGAATCGGTATATGTCGAAATTGTAGACCCAGAAACGGGTCAGACTATGCCAGATGGTGAACGTGGCGAGATTGTCGTGACCACCTTCAACAAAGCCTACCCCCTCATCCGTTTTGGCACAGGCGACTTGGGCGCACTTTCCCCCAACCCCATCCATAGCGCCCAGCACCTACTAGGATTATTCGGACGCAGTGGCGAGGCGATAAAAGTGCGAGGCATGTTCTTGCATCCCAATCAACTCCTCGCGGCAAAAAGCCAATTCCCCCAAATAAAACGGCTACAGGCGGTTATCAGCCGACCAGAAAAAACCGATTATGTGACCATCCGCATTCAACTAAATGACGGCGCAGAGCCAAATGACCTCGCAGACCAAATCAAAGCACTCGCCCAGCAAGCAGTCCGTCTGCGTGTGGATGAGGTGGTATTTGTGGATAACGGGGTTATTGCCCCTGGTGGTCGGACAGTGGTAGATGAGCGCAAGTGGGATTAGCACCGATTGGGGCATGACCTGTTATGCCCCCACTATATCTATTTTGAGCCAGTAAGACCAATTATACACATCGCATCTGATATAATGGCGTTAACGCGGATTAGTGCGTTTTTCGCCTTTTTTCTCTTTTCACACACACAGTAGGAAATTGTATGAAAACATCAGCATGGGCATCGTTTTGGATTGTGGCGTTCATTTGGGGGTCATCGTTTTTGCTGATAAGGGTTGGCGTATCTGGGGTATCTGCGACACAAGTCGTCTTTACACGCACCATTATCGCCGCCGTTTGTTTGACCATTTTGGCATATTCACGCGGGTTACGCTTCCCAACCCAATGGAAAATTATACGCCCGCTCATCATATTGGGCATCGGCAATGTGACCATCCCCTACACCCTCATTTCTCTCGGTGAACAAGTTATCACCAGCGGTATGGCGGCAGTTTTACAAGCCACCGCCGCCCTTTTTGGGCTGGTCATCGCCCATTTTGCCTTTGCAGATGAACGCATCACCAGCCGCCGGATATTGGGCTTGGCAGTCGGATTTTCTGGCGTATTTTTGTTGTCGGCAGATGCCATCGCCCCACAAGCCACCAGTGCCTTTGCATCCCTTTTTCTAAGCCTCACCTACCCTGCTTTTGTCAATCCATTAGCAGGATTGAGCCTCGATGTCCCCTTCTTGTTGGGGCAACTGGCAATTGTCCTCGCATCGCTGTGTTATGCGCTGTCTACCACCTATAGCCGTAAGGTCATGGCACACCACAAATTGCCACCGCTCATCACATCCACATCAACCTTTGTGGTGGGCGCATCTTCCGCGTTGGTCTTGATGATTATAGAGCCACTTTTAGGTGGACGGGCGTTTACCGCCTATACTGAATTAGACAACGATGTATTATTTGCTATTTTGGGATTGGGCTTTGTGAATACCTTCATCGCCTATACATTCTTCTATTACATCATCAAAGAATTAGGGGCATTCCGTGCCACAATGGTGACGTATGTCGTGCCTGCGGTAGGTCTGATTTTGGGATGGCTCATCTTAAACGAAAAAGTGAGCATCACCATGTTTTTGGGTGCAGGGCTGATATTTGTCGGCATCGGCATCATCAACATCAAACTTAAATTATTATTTAACCGTCCAGAGCCAATCATCACTCCCTCTGCGACCTTATCCACAGAAAGGATTTAATATGCCACACATTACCTTTGACCATTATCTGCGTTATGATGAACTCACGACTACCCTCCAAGCCTTTGCGGATGAATTTCCGCAATTAGTAGCGTTGGAGAGCCTTGGCAAAAGTCATGAGGGGCGCGATATTTGGCTAGTAACCGTCACCAATACCCAAACAGGTAGCGCCAGCGATAAACCCGCACTCTGGGCAGATGCCAATATTCACGCGACAGAAGTGTCCCCCACCAGCGCCACACTATATTTGCTCAACAAACTCACCCGTGACTATGGCAAAGATGCCGATATTACCCGCGCACTCGATACCCGTGTGTTTTATCTGTGTCCGCGTGTGAATCCAGATGGTGCAGAACTCGCCCTAGCAGACAAACCCCGTTTTATCCGTTCTAGCACCAAGTTGTACCCGTATCCAGAGGAAGATTTGGAAGGGTTTATCAACGAAGATATAGATGGCGATGGGCGCGTCTTGATGATGCGGATAAAAGACCCCAATGGCGGGTGGAAAGTACATCCCGATGAACCACGTTTGCTCACACGGCGCGAGCCGACAGAGACGGGTAGCACATATTATCGTCTGATGAACGAGGGACGGATAGAAAATTATGATGGTGTCACTCTGCGGATGAAACGTATCGCAGAGGGTCTCGACCTCAATCGCAATTTCCCCGCCAATTGGCGACAAGAAGTCCAGCAAGCAGGTGCGGGCAAATATCCCACATCAGAACCAGAAGTGCGAGCGATTGTGGATTTTATCGCCACTCATCCCAATATCACGGGAGGCATCACCTTTCATACATGGAGTGGTGTATTGCTCCGTCCCTATGGCACACTGGCAGATGATAATTTCCCCGTAGAAGATTTGCGGGTTTATAAGCGTGTGGGCGAAAAAGGCACACAACTCACGGGCTACCCTGCTGTATCGGTGTTCCACGATTTTAAGTATCATCCCAAAGAGGTCATCACGGGCGTTTTTGATGATTGGCTCTATGACCATCTGGGGATTTTTGGCTGGACAGTGGAAATTTGGAGTCCACAACGGCAGGCAGGCATCACCGAATATAAATATATTGAGTGGTATTTAGACCATCCACACGAGGACGACCTCAAAATGCTCAAGTGGAGCGATGAGACACTTAGTGGCAATGGTTATGTGGATTGGTACGCCTACACCCATCCGCAATTGGGCGAGGTGGAACTCGGTGGCTGGAATATGATGTATGCGTGGCGCAATCCCCCACCCCACCTACTCGAAAAAGAGATTGCCCCATTTAGCGATTGGCTCATCTGGCAAGCACTTATTTCGCCTAAACTAGAATTATACGAATCCAGCGTGACAAAACTCGCAGACGGTGTGTATAAAATCCGCATGGTGGTGCATAATACGGGTTGGTTGCCCACCCAAGTATCACAAAAGGCGGTAGAGAAAAAAGCCGTGCGTGGCATGATATTCGAGATAAAACTACCCGTTGGCTTAACACTCACCACAGGCAAATTGCGCGAAGAAGTAGGGCAATTGACCGGGTTTTCTGGCACACCCACCAGCCCAAGCCCGTGGACGACCCGCGCCCATACCGATGACCGCGTAAAATATGAATGGGTAGTCAGTGGTGTAACAGCGGGGACAGATATAGACCTTATCGCCCGTCATGACCGTGCGGGTGTTGTGCGCCATACGGTGCGGTTGGAATAAACATTTTTTCACCCCAAACAAAAAACACGATGCAACGCGCACCGTGTTTTTTTGTTACCTATTTATCAGATAAGCGAGATTATTCGCCTTCGGATTCAGATTCGGTGATGCTCAGGGTGAATGCACCACTTTGGGCATCTTCATAACCAGCCACTTCGATGATGAGGGTAAATCTGGGTGGGACTTCAATTCCGCGCAAGCCAGAGTTAACTGTGCTACCAATGGTATCATCATCATTTTCTGCCACAGGCGATGTCTGTCCTGCGATATAAATACGGAGAACAGTGTCGAGATTACCTGCAGCATCGCTCACGACGAAATCTAACACGCCACCATCGCCTGTTTCAAAGGTATAAGCAACGCGCTCACCAGCAACCAATTCGCCTTCAACCGGTGTATCAAGTTCAATCGCGCCTGCATCAGTTACAGGGATGGAGGTCGCTTCATCAAGATGTACGACTGCCTCATCGAGGATAACATCGCCTTCTGCAAACAAAGTGGTTTCATCAACTGGAACATACACATCAGGAATAACACCAATTCCTTCGAGGCGAATGCCACCTTCGGCATTCAAAGAACGCCCTGTGGTAAATTGGAAATATAACCCACCGGGGAGATACACAGGGGTGATATTACCGCCCAAACCTGCCGATGGATATTGTCCGATGACGGTCACATTGTCTAGCAAGCTAAGGACATAGGCAAAGAATTCGCATGAGCTGGCGCAGTTTGGTCCGACCAAAACGGCGACTTTCCCACCATAGTAAATACCATCGGGGTTGGGGAGCAATTCATCTACACTGAGGGGGTCTACAAAGAACCCGTCCGATGTATCTGCACCCGGTGTATAGTTGGCAGAATTGCCGACAACCACTTCTTCTTGGGTAAGATAACCCGCCAATTGATTATAGAGGTTATAACCACCGCCATTCCAGCGCAAATCAATCACCAAACCAGGGATGCTATTGGCGTTCATGGTGTTAATCATCCATTCCCAATTGCTGAGGAGGATGGTTGGGTTGCTAGAGAAGGTATTGACCTTCACATACCCATAACCGCTATCCAACACACTAAATTCTGCAGGAAGTGCGGTTGCAGGAGAAGAACCACGCGCAATAGAGGAGAAACTCCAGCTATTACGTTCTCCCACAGAAATCATGGTTGCAGTTTCGGTCTCTTCAGCCTCTGGGTTTTGATATTTCACTTCAACCGTAGCTCCAACTTCGGAACGGGTGACATAACGTAATTGTTGAAGGCGCAAGTTATGTGCGGTGCTATAAGGCGCGGCATAAGTGACAACAGTGGGCAACGCCTCTTGGATGGGGACATCATTCCATGAAAGAATTTCTGCTCCCAATTGGATACCTGCGACTTCTGCGGGCGCGTTTGGCGTAAGGTATTGAACAATCACACGCCCGTCATTGGTCTCGCGGATAGCCATGCCAACACCGCCATCAGTAACAAGGAAAAATTCGTCATTGGTGAGGGGGAGATCTGCGCCCACATGCCCATCGGGGATAGACCATGCAAAATCACGGATGGCAAATTGGAAGGCGGCGGCATCTTCATTGGCTTCTGCCTCTGCAATGCGTGGGGCAAATTCTTCATAGAGAGCATCCCAATCTACGCCTTTAAGTTCTGTGAAGGAATATTCCACACGCATTTGTTCAATAAGGGCATCAAACGCGGCAGTAAAACTAAGGTTGCTATAATCTGCGGGTTGCAACGATTGTTCGGCTTCTACAAGGTCAATAGTAGCTGTAGCAGAACGGTCAAATGTGAAGGGGTCAGTGTCTAAATCAACAACAGTATACCCTGCTTGAACGGTGGTAATGGGGTCATCATCACTAAAAAGCAATCCATCTTCACCAAAACCAGAAGGAAAACTTTGCTCATTATCTGGCGACCAAATGACTAATTTCCCGCCGATGTATTCATAGCGGAGGGCAAATTCATCGGTCGTGCGGATAGATGAAAAACCAGCCGAGTATTCGCGGGTAGAATCCCAATAGGCTGTACCATACACATTCACAAATACAGAAACATCATTGATGATAACACCCGCATCTTCTTCATCGTCATTATCAACATCGCGTGCCTCCCCCACGGGGGCAATTGGCAAGCGAATTTCGTATGTAAATGGCGAGACGAGTGCGTCAGAAGTCACCAATCCCAAAAATTGTGCGTTTTCTGGCAACAGATAATCTGGGTCTGGCAGACGGTCTTCGGCACGGGTTTGGTCAACAAAACTGGATGTATCGGACAGCAACACGGTCACAGAGCCATAACCAAAATCGGACAAGAAGCCAACGGTATAAGCAACATCACCCACAATGGTAGTTACGCCACCATCTTCATCTTCTTGGGCAAAGGCAGGGACAACTGCCAACATGATGAGTGTAAAAATCATCACAATAGCATAAAAATTTTTAGAGATTCTTTTCATTAGTTTTTTCCTATAGATGCAAAAAAATACAGATACGCTTAATTGTATCCATTTTGGGAGATAAATCAAATATATATGAAGAAAATATGCGCTTTGTTACAATTTACTTAGGTGGGGATTTGGTTCGGGTGTATACACAGCATGTTCGCACTTCTGCTCTCTCACTCTAAAACGAAAAGAGGATGTTGGCTGGATGTAGAAAAAAGGACGTTGGCAACGGCTTACTCTCCCACACCGTTACCAGTGCAGTACCATCTGCGCTTG
>DAOTUO010000327.1:0-21457 GCA_034436595.1 Anaerolineae bacterium
AAATGTCTCCTTATTATATGCCACACATGACCAATTCGTAACCACCATGCGTTATAATCAGGACAAAATAATTTCATAAAAGGAGTGGTAGTCATGTCCGATGCACCCATTAATGTCCTTGTGGCGATGAATTTTTCAGAAGAAATTCTCAATCGGCTACGTGCTATATCTGACAGGCTCAATATCACCTGTTATGCGGGGGAAGTTCCCCCACAGGCGTATGCCGATATTGAGGTGCTATACACCATTCATAATTTTCCCACACCTGCCGAAGCGCCTAAGCTTAAATGGATTCAATTGCATTTTGCAGGATTAGATGGTGTGGTGAACCGCCCGATTGTCCAGCAAGAGCATATCCAAATCACGAGTGCCAGTGGGATTCATGCCACCCCAATCTCTGAATATTGCATTGGGATGATGCTGGCTTTTTCGCTCCAATTGCCCAAAATGTGGCGTTTGCAACAAGAGTCAAAATGGGCAGACCGCCCACAAGATACATTTAAGCCGATAGGATTGCGCGGACAGGTACTCGGTATTGTGGGATATGGCAGTATTGGGCGTGAATTGGCGCGGATTGCCGATGCGATGGGGATGACGATTTTAGCGACTAAAAATAATTTACTCAAAACCGCAGAAGAATTGGATTATATCGAGCCGAATACAGGCGACCCCAATGCCGAAATTCCTGAACGGATTTATCCATCAGAGGCACTAGGGGCGATGGTTGAGGCGTGCGATTATGTGGTTGTTACCGCGCCATTGACCGAGAAAACGCACCACATGGTCAACGCTGACATCCTCAAGCGGATGAAACCCAATGCCATGATTATCAATATTGGGCGCGGGGCGGTCATAGACGAAAATGCGCTCATTGAGGCATTGCAAAATGGCACAATCGCAGGAGCGGCGTTGGATGTATTTGAGCAAGAACCGCTTCCTGCTACTAGCCCCTTGTGGGAGATGAAGAATGTCATCATTAGCCCACATGTTTCTGGCAATAATACCCGCTATACAGAACGCGCCTCACAAGTATTTGAAGAAAACCTACGCCACTATCTGGCTCATCAACCAATGCTCAACCAGTTTGACCGCAAACGTGGGTATTAGTAGAACTTTTTAATTCCCAAATTCGTATAGCATGATGAAAGATATTTGAAAAAAAATTAAAAAGGAGCAAATAATATGACTCACTCGTCAAAATATCGTTTTGAACAATTTGCCGCCACGCGCATTTATACCCCAGTTGTGAGTTATTCGCCCGATGGTAAACAGATTTTGCATGTGAATAATGCCACAGGACAATTTAATCTGTGGACAATCGCCACTGGCGGGGGAATTCCGCGCCAATTGACCGCCTTCACCGATAACACCATCCGTAATGCGATATGGACACCCGATGGCGCATCTATCCTCTTTCAAGCAGACCAAAATGGTGATGAGCAACATCAGCTCTATCGGCTTGGGGCGCGGGGCGGATGGCATGTGGCGCTTACGGATAAAATGGATTCGCAACACAATATGGGTGAGGTCTCCTCAGATGGTCAATGGCTGGCGTATTCTGCTAATGACGAAAACCCCATGCACATGGATGTGAGCCTGCTTCACCTGCAATCGGGCGAAAAACGCCGTATTTTTACGGGTAGACAAGCCTTTGCGGGAGAGTGGTCGCCCAATGGCAGATATATGACGGTGGTCGAGTTTTTGGGCAATACCGATATCAATGTTTGGCTCTATGACCACGAAACAGGCGAGACGACCATTTGTACCCCCCATGATGGTGACATTGTTTTTGTTCCTGTGAGTTGGTCGCCAAATAATGACGGGTTTTATATGATGACCAATGAAGGGCGTGAATTTACAAATATCGCCTACTATGACATCGCCAAAGGGTCTTATGACTGGTATTTGACAGTTGACCACGATATTGAAAATTTTGCCATTTCTGATGATGGACGGGTGATGATATGGGCTGTCAATGAAAATGGCGCATCAAAACTCTATGGCAAAAATTTGGTGACGAATGAATCGCTCACCATGCCCAATTTGCCGATTGGTGTGGTGGGTGGCATATCTATAAACCCCACTGGCAATAAATTGGCGCTGGTGTATGTTCGCCCAAGCCAAGCAGGTAATCTGTATGAAGTAGATTTGACCACAGGCGACATGCTCGAATTGGGACAAAGTATGTTGGGTGGCATTGACCCACAAGATTTTATTGAGCCAGAAGCGGTATTTTATGAATCGTTTGATGGGCGCAAAATCCCCGCATGGCTATATAAACCAAAAATGGTAGATGGGATGCAATACCCCCTGATGCTCTCTATTCACGGTGGACCAGAAGCTCAAGAACGTCCCATGTACAACTACAATGGGTTATATCAATATTTGCTCAATAGGGGATTTGGTATTTTAGCGCCCAATATTCGCGGTTCAACGGGCTATGGCAAAAGTTACCAAGCATTGATTCACCGCGATTGGGGTGGGGCAGAATTGCGCGATATTGAACACGCCGCCCTGTATTTACGTAGCCTCGATTGGGTAGATAGCAACCGCCTTGCCGTTTATGGGGGCAGTTTTGGCGGATTTGCCACCCTCAGCGCCGTGACGCGCTTACCCCAATATTGGGCGGTGGGTGTGGATATTGTAGGACCGTCTAATTTGGTCACATTTGCCAAAGCCGTACCTCCATTTTGGCGACCCACGATGAAAAAATGGGTTGGCGATCCAGAAGAAGATTTCGACATGCTCATGGAACGCTCGCCGATTACCTATGTGTCGCAACTCCGCGCCCCTCTGTTGGTGATTCAGGGCGCAAAAGACCCGCGTGTGGTGCAAGGCGAAAGTGACCAGATGGTCGAGAAAATCCGCGCACAAGGGGGTAATGTGCAATATTATGTGGATGAGGAAGAAGGGCATGGGGCGACTCGGCGCGAAAATTCGATTAAGTGGATGAGCATGATTGCCCGTTTCTTAGAGGAGCAATTATTAGATTTACCGGTCTAACGAAACTTATTTGTGTTGGATTGCGTATATAATTTAGACAGTCATCTCTAAATAATGAGGAGTCATTTCGATGGAAGAAAATACCAATCCAAACCCAGAACAACCCATGACCGATGAGGAACAACGCACCGCGTTTGAAGCCTTTTTATCGCATCAAAAACGCGCCCTAGAAGAAACAGGCAAGGCGTTGGAAGCCCTCTTACCAGAAGGTTTTCGGGTACATGGGAGCAATGCCAGCAAAGAATTTACCAAAGGATTCAAAGTGTTGGTGAGCGCCGCCATGCAAGAACTCCGCAAGGCACGCAAAGATGAAGAAGGCGATGGCGAAGAGGCGGGCGATGACCAACCTGTTTCGACCACAGGCAAAACCAAAATTAAGGTGAATGTGGAATAAATTTCTGCCGTGTGAGGGTTATAACATGCCCTCACACATATTTTTTATTTTACGCCAAACAGTTTATTCAACAGGGCATCAAACCAACTGCGTGGCAACATGCGTTGGGCAAAAATGGCTTGATGTGCTTCTAGTCCCACAATATAGGCGGCTTTTGGCTTTTTTGCGGTGAAGGCATGGACGACTTTTTTCGCCACTTTATGCGACGGAATACCCACATCTGCCCATTTGAGCGCCGCATCAATAGACCCCTTAAATTTTTCCCCATATAAATAGCGCCCTTCTGGGGGCAGTTCATCCAGCATTTCTGCCGATTGTTCTTTGAATTTTGACCATAGTGGCGTGGCAATAGACCCCGGCTCAATAGCAGATACCCGCACACCCAATGGCGCAAGTTCCTGCCTTAAGGCATCACTAAAGGCTTCCATCGCATATTTTGACATGCAGTACGGTCCAGAAAATGCCGATGTCACCCGTCCCAGCATCGAGGTTGTATTTACAATGCGTCCTTTTGCTTGGCGGATGAGGGGCAATAAGGCTTGTGTGACGGCGATATGTCCAAATAGGTTCACATCCAATTGGCGGCGAATCTCTTCCATTGGCATAAATTCCAATGGACCGCTTATGCCAATGCCTGCATTGTTGAACAAGCCATATAAACCATCCCCGCCAAGTTGTTTTTTGAGTCGTTCCGCCACATCAACTATCATCTCGCGCTTGGTGATGTCTAGCGGAAGGACGGCGACATTGATTGCTTTGAGCGCCGAGGTATCTTCACTAGGCAGTACCCCTGCAATCACCGTAAACCCAATCTGACTTATGGAGAACCGAAAACAAATTCATAGGATTATGTCAATAACGCATCATTAAACGTGTTTTCACCCACCCCCAACCTCCTCCCCAAAAAATTGGAGCGGGGGCTAAAACCTGCCCTAAAATGGGTTTCTCCCCCTTTCTCCACGCAGTGGGGATAAGGGGGATAGGGGTGATTTAAGCTGATAATTGACTTGACAATGCTTATCCATTGAAATTTGAAAATCATTTGAATTCAAAATAGTTGTTCCATAAAGTAAATATCCCCCTAATGATTGTGACAATTGCCTATATTTTATGTTATACTTTGCACAACACACCAAAATAAACTTGTGACAAAGGAGTTTTTACATGGAACAATCATGCTGGAATACATGGTCAGATAGGGGATTTTTGCTCAATCCCAATCCGCTATATACTTTGCGCGGGATTGATATTCCCCTCTCAACCGAAATCACCGACCACATTGAATCACTCGGAGACCAACTCCCCACCTTGCTTCATAGCGGGATGCTCCGCACAACCCTGGACAAATTACCCGTGTATGATATGAATCCCATGCGTGCGCTAGACAGTCAATTTCATATCATCGAATATTTGGCGATGCGCTATGGCTATCTTGCCAGCGCCTATGTGTATGCAGACCCACAAAATCCCGCCAAAAATTTGCCCGCAGGCATCGCTGTGCCATTGGTGCAACTGAGCCACATGGTAGAACGTCCGCCAATTTTGTCGTATACATCGTATGTATTGACCAATTGGCGCTTGTTAAACCCAGAAGGGGCTATCACGGTAGATAACACCACGCTCATCCAAAACTTTTTGGGCGGAGAAGATGAAAACTGGTTTATCCTCATCCATGTGGACATCGAAGCACGGGCGGCGGGTGCATTGGCAGGGATGCGGAGCGCCACCGAATTTGCCCAGAGGGGCGATATTTTGGGTGTGATGACGGGCTTGCATAATATTGCCAATAGCATTGCCAAAATGATCTTTACATTTAACCGTATGACCGAAAAATGCGATACAGAGACCTATTATCACCAAGTACGCCCCTATATTTTTGGATTCACCGATGTGGTCTATGATGGCGTAGATGAATTTGGCGGAGCGCCACAATCATTTCGGGGTCAGACGGGCGCACAAAGCTCGATTATCCCATCAATGGTGGCGGGATTGGGACTCAACCATGAACAATCGGCGCTCACGCATCATCTGACCATCATGCGCGATTATATGCCCAAGCCCCACCGCGAATTTATCACCCAAATGCGCGAAAACAATATCCGCGAATTTGTCATGAATAACCGAACACACGCTAATTTGCGCGATGCGTATAATACCTGTTTGGAGCGCGTACTCGAATTTCGGCGCTTGCATTTCCATTTTGCCAATGTCTATATCGCCCAAAAGGTGAAAAATCCGGTTGGCACAGGCGGGACAATTTTCATGGATTGGCTCAAGCAACTCGCAGACGAGACAGAAGCCCAATTCGCATAACGACATGATATAATGGTGGGCAGAAAATCATCATGCCCACCATTTAGGAAAAATATGCGACCAGACCGTGCCAGCAATATCGAAACATGGCGCATTGACGCGCTCACACTCATCTTATTACGGCAGTTCAAGCGCCTTTTAGCCGATAAAGGCGTAAATTTGACCGATGGAGACATGCAAGCCATTGCCGATGCCGTCGAAAATCGAAATTTATCCCCACAGACTGCCAAACCCCTCATATCGGTATTAGACACCCTCATCACCGAGAGCTTATCCGTTTTGGGTGGCTGGAATTTATCGTTTGCAGAGTCACTCGCAACCGATATGACCGACCTCAATCACTTATGGGAATCTACCGCCGACTTTTTGATGCTCGCCAACGAAAAAGGCAATGCAGAAATCCGCATATCGGCGGGGAGCGCCCTATATACCCTTCTGGGGGATAAAGCGCATCTGGAAGAACTTATTACCGCCATCCATCACGATTTGCATGTGAATGGGACATTGGATGTAGATGCGATGATATGCAAACGCGCCGTGTTGCATATCGCCCACATCCCACACGATAACCCCGATTGGCAATCAAAAATGAGTGCATGGGTAGAGCAACTAAAGCATTAATCCATTCGTATAGATATGAATGATATAATCATGTCCGTATTGAACGGATAATGATGCTGTCATCCTGATAAGCATAAAGAAAGGTCTCTATCGTGAAAAAAATAATTGCTTTATGTGGGTTATTGTTGTTATTGGTCTTAGCAGGGTGTGACACATCATCGTCATCCACAGAAACCCCGCCCAATATTCCACAATTGCTCGCTACCGCTGCCGATAATATGGTTTCTGCGACAACCTTTCAACTCGAAATTACCCAGAGTGGCACGCCGCATGTCTTTGCGCTAGCTATGGCTGGCACACCTGTTGATGTCAATTTTCGGCGGGCAATTGGTCAACTTATTTCCCCAGACGAAATTTATGCCACTGCCAGCGTCATCGCCTCCAATTTTCCGCTTGAATTGTCTATTTATGGCAAAGGGGCAGACCAATGGTTTAATATTGGGGGCATCGCATGGATTAATGGTGTCTTTGCAGAAGGATTCGACCCGCGCCGTGTGGTTGGGGAAAATAGTGGCTTTCGCAATGTCCTCACATCGCTCCAAAATGTGGTCTATGTGGGCACACAAGATTTAATTGGTGTGCAAGTCCATCACATCACAGGCATTGCCGAAGGCGTGGACATTACCTCGCTATTGGTGGGGATGATAACCTTCGATACAGCATTGCCTGTGGATATTTATATCCGCGCCGATAATAATTTTCCCATCCGTGTGGTCATCACCCAACCCGATACCGCCACCGAAGAAACCCCCAATACCCAATGGACGGTGGATGTATTTGATTTTGGTGGTGTGAAAAACTTCACCGCCCCCACAGGAGCATAGCCAATGACCAGCGACTCAACAACCACACCATCCCTAAAAAAAGCGATGCTCAGTCCATGGGTGATTGTCCTCATTTTATGTGTACCCGTGTTCATCAACTCGCTAGATTTGACGGTGGTATCGGCATTTTTGCCAGAATTGATGATAGAGCTACAAATCCCTATCCAGACGGGTCTGGCGGATGCCGCATGGATTGTCAGCGCCTATTTGTTGGCATACACCGTGAGCCTCGCCTTTATGGGGCGGGTGAGTGACCTCGCGGGCAGGCGCATTGTGTATATCGTCTCGCTCGCTATTTTTATGCTCGGCTCGTATTTAGTGGCAGTAGCGCATACCTTCCCCACCGATTGGTTATACGATTTTTATCTGCGGAACGGTCTGCGGATAGACCCCGCCTATGCCAATTTGCACGCCATCATCATCGCACGGATCATCCAAGCCTTTGGTGCAGGGGCAATCACCCCCGCAAGTATGGCGCTGGCGAGTGATTTATTCCCCAAACACAAACGGGCGATTGTACTCGGATTTATCGGTGCAGTAGACACACTCGGATGGGTGCTAGGGCATTTGTATGGCGGGATTTTTCTGCAAATTCCGGGCGTGGTATGGCAAGACATCTTCTGGATAAATATTCCCATCACCCTCTTTGCACTCGCTATCACCCTATGGGCGTTGCGCGGTGTCCCCATGAGCAAAAGTAAGGGACGATTCGATATTTTGGGGACGATTGCCATCGCAGGGGCGCTCATTTGCCTCAGCATTGGGCTTGGCGGGGTCAATATCGAAGTCAGTGGGTCTACGAGCTTACAGAGCCTCGCAGACCAAGCGAGTCCGTTTAATTTTGGCTTATTGGGCGCGGGATTTGGGCTATTTTTACTGTTTATCCTCATCGAATCGCGGATAAAAGACCCGATTATCAACCTCAATTTGTTCAAACGGCGCAATGTCAATATGGGGCTACTGGCAAATTTGCTCATCGGCTATTGTATCTTTATCGGATTGGTGGCTGTGCCAATTCTCATCAATATCCGCCAAGAGAGTGTTGCCGATATTAAAGATGCCGCCCTACAAGTAGGGTTAATGTTGGGCGCGATGACCATCCCCATGGCAATCGCCACGATTCCCGGTGGGTGGTTGAGCGAAAAAATCGGTTATGGGCGCACCATCATCTTTGGGATGATATTGAGCATCATCGGCTTTATCTGGATGTGGCAAACATGGTCTATAGACATCAGCGACCTGCAAATTGTGGCACAGATGATATTCATCGGCGCGGGGATTGGGTTCACTTTTTCGCCCATCAGCGCCGCCGTGTTGAATAGCTCCGATGAGGACGCGCATGGGGTGGCTTCATCGCTCATCCTCATCATGCGTCTGGTGGGGATGACCATCAGTGTCACTAGCCTGAGCAATTTTGCCATTTCACGCGTGAATTGGTTGGCTGGTCAACAACTCGCGGGTATATTGCCCAACGACCCCAGTTACTTGCAGACCTATTCGAGCATTGCGGCGGGTGTCTTAGGCGAATTGGGGCTGTTAGGCGCGATTATCTGCGGATTAGCAATAATCCCCGCCCTAGCGATGAAAAATGAGGATGCGACAGAAAAAAATAGCAATGAGACACTGATGGTTGTTAGTGCAGAAAAAATTGTCCATAGTTGATTTTTCTAAATACGGCAGGCGTAAATCACCTGTCTGATTGACCAAAACCCCATAAATGGGGTGTGCCAATTTTCATCACAAAAATCGGTATAGCGTAGGGGCATGACATGTTATGCCCAATTTTTATCCCTGTTTACGGCGGGCTTGCCATGGCAAGCCCCTACATTATGCCCATCTGACCCACAAAAGATACATCGTATTAAAAACTAACCAGCATTAGCATATCGGGTTTTATACGTTGGTGTTTTCGCCCTCTGGGGTGAGGGTGGGTGTCGGTGCAACGCGAATCCCACACGCGACTTGCGCCTCATTGAGTGTAAAACCGGCAGAATCGAGCAAAACACTATCGTTGCTTGTCCGAGCAATATCGCTACTGCTCTCCAAATAGGGTAATGCCTGCTGACATTGCCCCAAAGCCAAATGCGCCGAACCAAGCCAATAATTATAATAGCCGTTGGTGGTGCTAAATTCATACGCCGTCTGAAAAGAAATCAGCGCATCGGTCATCTGTTCGCGCCGATATTGCACACGCCCCATCAGATAATGACATGCCGCCACGTTGGGGTCAGATTCGATACAACGGCTTAAATAGCTCATGGCTTCTTCTGGATTACCCTGCACGCGCCAATAATAATCTGCCACATCAAACAACACTTGGGTATTCCCCGGATTGCGGTCTAAAATATCTTGATAGAGAGTGAGGGCGGTATCATAATCTTGAAAACGGTCACGTTCTAGGCGTGCCAACCAAATTGCCACATAAATCATGGTGGGGGCAAGTTCATTGGCGGCGCGGAAATCTTCTAACGCGTCATCGAAATTATAATAGACCTCTTGGTTAATGCGTCCACTGACCTGCAACGCCTCATAACTATCGGGGTTGAGGTCTAATGCCGTTGCTATGGTGCTATCGGCACGCTCGCCCTGCCCCAAATTGAGATAGGCTTCCGCCAAAAATGCCAATGCACGGGCGCGGGTGGTTGCCCATGATGGATCGGTATCCACGAGTGTGAGGGGGACGAGTTCCAACGCACGCGAGGCACTAGCAATGGCTTGTGATGAGCGCCCCAACCGATTAAGCGCCATCGCCCGCATCGCCCACATATCGGGATGAAACGGATTGGCAGTGATGCCATTTTCAGCCGAAGCAAGGGCATCCTCAAATTTTCCCTGATTCACATAGCCCAATGTCAACCGATAATACACCAAAATATCATTGGGGGCGGCGGGTGCTATCCGTTCATAGAGGCTGGTAGCCTCTTGAATCGCCCCACGCATCCACGAATCGTTGGCACGCATAAGGTCATTGGAGGGGTCTTGCGTGGCAGTAGGAACAGGTGCGCGAGAGGTGGCGATGGTGTTGCTGGTGTTATCTACCACGGAATTAATCGCCCTATCTACCATCGGTATGAGTTGATTCCGATTTTCATAAATACCAATGCCAACCACGATAAGGGCGATGGCGACTATCCAAAACAAAATGGTACGAAACGAAATAATGCTCGCACGCCTCTGATTACGATATTTTTTGGATTGGCGAAGATACATAGGTTCATCCTTTTTATACTGATGGGGTAGCAATCGCCTCTGGGGCGATTTCGCTATTAAAATTCGGTGTAGCGGTGGGCAAAGTGGGGTCTCTGCGCCCAAAATCGGGACATCTTTGCCCGATGGCAATCAATCCCTCGCGGATATACCCGACAACAGTCGCGCTATCTGACCGCGATTGTGCCATGAGGAGCGCATCTTGCAAGACATCCCACCCATTCTGACAATCATCCACATAGTAATAGGTCAAACCCAACCGATAGGTGCAATCTAAATTATCGGGCGCAATATCGGCACAAGAACGAAATGCAACGAGGGCTTCATCAAATTGATAGAGATTATATTGCAAAATACCCAACTGGTAGTATGCACCGATAGAGAGTGGGTCGGCAACAATGGCATCTTGGCAATAGCCAATGGCACGTTCAAACTGCCCAATTTTGCGATAAGTCGAACACAACCGTAACAATGCCCGTGCATTACGTGGTTGCAAGGCAAGGATTCGGTCATACAAATCAATTGCCTCTTGGTCACGATTTTGTGCCAAATATTGCAATGCCAGTTCCAAATGGGCGGCAATATTGGTGGGGTCTATGCGGACAGCCGCCTCTAATTGGGCAATTGCCTCTTGGTTACTCCCCACCCAACTAAGCGAATAGGCATAGCTACGGCGGGCATCGGAACTGCTAGGGTCTGCCTGAACAGACAACAATCCTGCCTCTGCGCCATCTTCATATTTGCCTGTATCGGTATAGGCACGAGCGAGTGCCGAATAGAGGGGCGACTCATAGCCACGATTTAAATCTAATCCCGCCAAAATAACCGGTACGGCATCGGCACTCCGCCTTAACCAGACCAATGCCCGTGCTTTGAGCGCATAGCCACGCGGGTCGGTGCTATTCACATCTAAAATCTGGTCTGCGAGTTCAAGCGCCCGTTCAGGGTTATCCATATCAATCATCAACTTGCCATATTCATAGAGATAATCAATATTTTCTGGGCGTTGGGTAATTGCCCGTTCAAATAAATCTGCCGCCTGTTGCCTATTGCCCGCCACAAATAATTGTGAGGCAAGCGTAGCGAGGTCGCTAGGCAATGGGGTGGGTGTGGGGGCAAATCCGAGTAATTCCATCGTCTGCTCTTGCAGATTATCAAAATTGCTCGATACAAATAGGGCAATCGCCCCCATGATTAGCCCAAATAAAAACATCATAGGGGCATAATTACGCCTCTGTTTAACTTGTTTGCCAAACATCGGGCGCGAGTAATCACGCTTAATATACATGGGTGTGTCCTATCCTAATTTTATCATCCAAACCCACCAATAGGCGTAGGTGGTGGTGATGTGGGTGGTACAGGTGTGGGAACACTACGCCCACTATAACCCGGACACCGTAGCGTAATTGCGTCCATGACGTTATCTATAGACTCGACAACCGTGGGCAAATTTTGGTTCACCGCCATTGGGCGTGATTCTTCCAAAATGCCCCATGCGTCATCGCAATTATTGAGCCGATAATGGGCAAATCCACGAAGATACCAACATTCAATGCGGGTAGACCCATTGGCAATGCACTCATTGAACGATTCGATTGCCCCTTCATAATTGCGCCGTGCATATTGCATTTGTCCCCGTTGCATATAGGCTTCGCCATAATTGGGGTCTAGCCGAATTGCCGCATCACAATAGGGTTGCGCCACATCAAAACGGGCGTTATTCACATTGGCGTATGTTTGGCAGAGGCGCAAATAGGCTTTGGCGTTAGTCGGTTGTAATTCCAGCACACGGTTATATGTGCCAATCGCCATCTCTGGTTGACTCACACGCGGTAGCCGATAAAGTGCCGCCAAATAAAAATAGGGATTGATAAGATTTGGGCTGATGGCAATCGCACCTTCCAGATAATCTATCGCTTCCTGATACCGTCCCACATAGGTGAGGGGCCACTGATAGGATGTGAGGACAAAAATATCTTGTGGGTCGAGTTCATAGGCACGTTGGGCATTGCGTAGCCCTTCCTGCCAGCGTCCCAAATTGGTGAATGCCACACTCTGCACCGCATACAAAGGCGCAAAGGTGGGGTCTATATCTATGCCCTGAATGGCGGCTTGAATTGCCCCAGATGGGTCTGACCACATCAAGGCACGCCCTTTGAGCGCATAGCCACGCGGGTCTTGTGGGGCAAGGGCAATAGCACGTTCTGCAATCGGCAAAACAAGGCTATCCTGCTCATTTTCGATGAGCAATTGACCATATTCATATAAATAATTCACATCATCGGGGCGTTGAATGATGGCTTCTTCAAATAAGCGTAATGCACCCGCAATATCCCCATTCTGAAACAATGCCGACCCGCGTGTGGCAAGGTCACTGGCAAAAGGGGTGGCGGTGGGGGCAAGCCCAAACACTTCTAGGGCGCGGATTTGGATGGTATCGCGCTGACTCATCGCCAAAGTGACAAACCCACCCGCCAAGAAAATTGTCAAGATGACTAAGCGTATCGGAAAACCCCGTTGTCGTCCTCCAAATAGCGGTTTATTCTTATCGCGCCGTATATACATCGCATACCTCAACACTAACAATACAACAGTGTGGCTTATTATAAGGCAACATTGCCCTTATCGTGTAGGGATATGCACCTACGCTTTGGCTACGCATAAACCATTTGCATGGGCAAAATAGCTGTTTTGAGGGCATTATGGCGTATATTCGCATATCACGTTCCGCCTATGGCTCAAAGCCATAGGCTAGTCGCGTTTGAAGCCCACTGAAGGGGCTTGTTTTTACCCAATTTTGAGGATAATAGCCTGTTTGAGGGCGGTTTTTAGCGCCTTTAGTGCGCTTACAGGTTTTTTGTCTAGCTAGATGCTTTGAGCATCTAGCGTAAAATAAATTATTTATTCCAAATTAAAATGCACTCCAGTCATTATCAATTCCTTGACAGAATATCTCAGCCTCATCTACACTTAAATGCCCTGTTTGCATATATAAGCATAACCTAATTATGGGAAAAATCATTTATGACACTCGATTTGCAAGCCGTTTTATCCACCGCCAAAACACTCGGACGCGAGGCGGGTGCAACACTCATGTCGCATTTCAAAAATCCACTTATTACCCACACTAAAAGTTCATCCTACGATATTGTCACCCAAGCCGATGCCGAAGCTGAAGCACTTATCCTCAGCGCACTCGCCAAATCCTACCCCACCCATCATCGTATCGCAGAAGAAAGTGGCGAATCTGGTGTGCAAGCCGATTATCATTGGGTAATAGACCCGCTTGATGGCACAGTCAATTTTGCACATGGACTACCCATTTTTTCGGTGAGTATTGCCCTTGCCGATGCCAACCTTAACCCGTTGGTGGGTGTGGTGTATGACCCCGTTGCCGATGAGCTATTCAGCGCCGTGCGCGGGGGTGGCGCATTTCTCAATGACCAACCGATACACGTTTCGCGTGCC
Source organism: Anaerolineae bacterium (assembly GCA_034436595.1). Lineage (GTDB taxonomy): Bacteria > Chloroflexota > Anaerolineae > Aggregatilineales > Phototrophicaceae. The sequence goes on from DAOTUO010000327.1 coordinate 13,831, forward strand.
ATCACATTGGGTGAATCGTTGCTTGCCAGTGGTTTTCCGTATGATAAAAGCACCGACCCCGATAATAATTTGAATCAATGGGGAAAATTCCTCATCGAAGCACGCGGATTACGCCGATTGGGGTCTGCGGCGTTGGATTTATGCTATGTGGCGGCGGGGCGCTTTGATGGCTATTGGGAAGCAAAGCTCAAATTATGGGATTTTATGGCGGGTATTCTGATTGTAGAAGAAGCGGGTGGGCGTGTGACCGATTATCGTGGTGGCACAGGCACATCCATGATACAAGGGGCGCGTCTGGTCGCCAGCAATGGACATATTCATCAGCAAATGATAGATGTGTTGGGAAAGTAGACTCATCGGTCAGGTGCTTACAAAATGTAAGCACCTGTAATATATTGTAATGGCTAATTTCCCTACAGCGTTATCCACCAGCGCATGGTCGGCACAGGGCGAAAATCGTTCTGAATCACATCTTCCAGAACACCCCCATTGGTGATGATAATTTTCTGGCTACCCAGATTATCATCGTCACACGTCAACATCACCTTATCTAACCCCTTTGCACGGGCAATCGGCAACATCTCGTGGAGCATCGCCGTGCCATGCCCCTCATTACGCCGTGTGGGACGCACTTCATAGCCGATATGTCCGCCAAAACGTTGTAACGAATCGGTCAGATAATGCCGAAACGATATGCGCCCAATGAAGCCTTTTTCATCTACCAACCAGAGAAGGGTCTCTGTCACCCACCCCGCAGGGACAGTATGCTCACGCATGAGCAATCCACTGATATAATCATCAAAATCACGCTCAAGCTGTTCAATATCAAGGTCGGTATAATGCCATAATTTTTCTGCCTTAAATTCGTGCATAGCGGTGATATAACTGTCTTTATAGGCAATATCGGGGCGGATAAGACTGGTGCTACTCATGAAATTTCCTTTACATGAATCCGTTGGGCGAGGTTATGTCCCACGATACGATATTCGCCACCCAATTTGAGCTGAATGGGACCATCAAACGGCGCAGAATGAACCACCGTAATATCTGTTTGGGGAATGAGTCCCAACGCCGCCAAATATTCAAGCCTATCTGCCTCACGCGTTCTCACACGGGTGATGAGGTAATTTTTATGTGATTCGGCAGATGCCAACGGAATATCGTTCATCGTGGCAATGTGTCCATCCGCATCAGGGATTGGCTCACCATGTGGGCAAAATTGCGGATTTTCTGCCATCGCCAACATCCGCAAGGCGACAGGCTCACTGAGGGCGCGACTGATATTATTTACCTCATGAAAAATTTCATGCCACTTAAATCCCATTACGCGCACCAGAAAGGCTTCTGCAATACGTTGATTGCGGACGCGTACCAGCGCCTCTTTGACACCCGCAGACGTGAGCATGATGCCTTTATATGGCTCATGGGTGAGCAAACCCAGTTCTTTGAGTTTTGTCACCATACGGTTGACGGCGGGCGCTGTGACCATGAGCAAATCGGCGAGTGCCGATGTGCTGACCATGCCATCATGCTGAGATGAATCGTCACTGAGCCGATAAATTTCTGCAAGATAATCGAGATAATCGCGGTTAGAAGGGGTTTCTGTCATCATATCACACGGGGGGCCACGGATGATTTGGTCCCGGTCCAGGTGCAGGGTAGCGTTTATCTTTCAGAATTTTATCCATACGATTGGTGAAGGCGCGTATTTCCCCTTTGGTGATGAGGGTTTCCATCTCACATAAATAGGTATCATTGGCAATTTCGAGTGTATCGCGCAGACGCTTCACATCTGCCAATAAATCATCGGCAATCGGTTGATTCACAAAATTCCAAATCACCGTGCGGAGTTTGTACTGAGAATGAAACGAAATCCCATGGTCAATGCCCCATAGGTGGTCTTGTTCGTCTACCAAGCAATGCCCGCCTTTGCGGTCTGCGTTGTTGATGAGGACATCGAACAGCGCCATTTTTTTCAGTTGGGGGATGAGCGATTCATCAAAATGAAAATAATGATAATCGGGGTCGTGGTCAATAAAAAATTGCATAGACCCAATGCCCCGTGGACCCTCACGTAATACGGTAGGTGGGACAATTTGCCAGTTTAATGTCTGTGAGGTGATAAACGCCGCCCGTTCTCGCTGACAAAGTGTGCCATCTGGAAAATCCCACAAGGGGCGTTCTCCGCGTTGTGGCTTATATACCGCCATGACGGTGGTGTCGTCTTGTTTGACAGAGAGCAAAAAGGTGTAATTTGAACTCCACTGAATTGCACCATGCTCGGCATCTATCGCGCCATGTTGCAACACTTCCAGCACCCGTTCAAATGTGATGGGGGTGCTGGAAGGCTCTATTTCGTCATCGGTTGTGGGGGGAAGATTATCATCCATAGGGGTTATGTCCAATAATAGACCAGTGAACCATTTTGTTTTGGGTCTGCCCGACCAGAACGCACATTATCTATCGCATGGTCGCTGAGGGCAAGAATTTGCTTGCGACTGCACCAAATTCGCACCACACTGGGTTCTGTTTCTTCGTCAATCTCTTCATCGGTGGTCATCATCTCTTGGGCGACCAAAACAATTTTGTCTTGTTCTTCATCATAGCCAAGACCTAATTGAGATATGCGGAAAACGGGTTCAATCGGCTCACGCAAATCCATATCACGCGGGGGCAATTCGTCTGGATTGCGGTCTTGGGTACTACGGGTATTCAGGTCGTCCATCAATTCTTTGATGGCTTCGCTCAATGCCCACGATTGTTCTTTTTCGATGACCATCGAGACCAATTTGCCACCCTGCCCCGCTTGCAAATAAAATACACGCTGACCTTTGGGACCAATAGTGCCGATAGTGATAAAGTCTATGGGATTTAGCTCAATTTCCAAATTTGGCATCCTCTATCATCCCTTAATTAATTTTTCTCTGCCTGTTTACGGGCTTGTTCCATTTGCCAAATATGTGCCACATCGTTCATTGTGCCAACATACGGGCGACTATGCCCCATCATAAGGGTGCTGATGGAGGCAGGTGACACATTAATACGCTGAAAGTTGTCGAGGTGCATCCCCAAATAATGCGCCAAAATCATCTTGATGACATCGGCATGAGAGACCACCGCAATGGTTTCACCCGCATGACGGGTGACGAGTTTTTCGATGAAATTCACCCCGCGCATCTGCACATCGCGCATGGCTTCACCATTTGGGAATACAGCGCGTGAGGGATACTCTTGCACCACCTCCCACATTTTGCGCCCACGCAAGGCAGAAATTGCCATGCCTTCCCAATCGCCATAGCGCACTTCACCAATTTCATCGGTTTGTTGCAAGGCAATTTTGGGATGATGAACAAGGACAGCCTGTGCTGTTTCCATCGTGCGTTCTAATGGGCTACTATACAAATATTTGATAGGGGCGGTAGCAAGGCGTTCCCCAAGTGCTGTGGCTTGGGCTTGCCCTTCATCATTGAGATGAACACCCGGTGTCCATCCCGCTAATTTTCCTGTTTTGACAAAATCATTCACCGCATGGCGAATCAGTAAGAGTGTCGTCATGTGACCTTTTCTGGAAAAGATATTTTTCAATAGATATAGCATGATTATATCATATCACAAGCCAACGCGGGGGTTATAAATTTTTCGTTAGAGGATTTAAGATGGCGCGGGAAACCAAAAATACCGCAATAGGTTTCCCACGTAGGACAATTATCTTGGTGACAATATTATATCACATTATGACATAAGATTGCTAGGTTGTTTTTTTCATGCCCAATCGCATTATGCTTCTGTATCAAATTTTAGGCTATCGGTGGGTGTGCCTGTGGCGGCTTGCATGAGCATAATGAGCCGATTCGCCATTGCAGACGGGTCTGGATGGATGCCGTCTTGCAACAATGCCGTCTCAAAAACCTGCTCAATAATCGCATCCACAAGCCCTGTATTGCCAGCGCCCATCAAGCCTGTCAGGTTATGGAGCAAACCGTGACGAGGATTGAGTTCAAGCGTCTTGATGGGCAGTTGATAATCTTTGTCTAGCAGACGATTAATGCGATAGCCATGACGGGTATTGCCACCCTCATCGCTTACCAAACGGGCAGGACTATTAAACGAGGCTTTGCCCTGGCGGACATCATGCACACGCTCCCCCAAAATGGTCTTGAAGCGGGTTTGCAACGCCTCGAAGGTATCCGCTTCAAGTGCGGGTGCTTCGTCCTCTGGGGTTTGTGCCTCGCCAATGGCGCTTAGGTCAATATCGCCCTCATCCACACTACGGACTTTATGCCCCTTAAAATCGGCAAATCCCATGAGCATGGCGGCATCTACGGGGTCGGTGAAATACAAGACCTCAATCCCACGACTGCGGAATGCATCCAAATGTGGGCTACGGCGGGCGCTATGGAAATCATCACCGATAATATAGTAAATATCGTCTTGCGCCTCTTTCATGCGCTCAACATACTCATTCAGGCTATGGAATGAGGTCGTATCGTCATCGTGAGTCGAATTAAAAAATAGCAATGGCTCAATATCGGTCTTATCCGCAGGCGCGACCACCATCCCTTGTTTGATGAGCCGACCAAATTCGGCATAAATTTTCAGATAATTCTCGCGGTCTTTGTTCGCCATGCGCTTGAGTTCAGACAAGACTTTGCCCGTGAGTGTCTTTTTGAGTGTCGCCATCACACGATTGGCTTGCACACTCTCGCGGTTCACATTGAGGGGTAAATCTTCGGTATCCACCACCCCTTGCACAAAACTGAGATAATCTGGGAGCAAATCCTTGCAATATTCTTGAATCAACACCTTGCGGGCATAGAGTTTGAGTCCCGCCTCTTTGCGGAGGCTGAACATGGTCTGTTCGCCCGATGCAGGGATGTATAGCAGGGCATAAAATTGGAGTGGTACATCGGCACGCATGTGAATTTTGTGCAGTGGCTCATTAAAATCCATCGTGAAGGCACGATAAAAATCGGTATATTGGTCGGCTTCCACTTCATCGGGTGCTTGTCGCCACAGGGCGGTTTGTTGATTGGCGGCGTTTTCGTCACCATTGACATAAATGGGGAAGGCAACATAATCGGAGTGCTTGCGGATGATTTGCTTGATGCGATAATCCTGCAAAAATTCTGCGTCCTCTTCTTTGAGGTGAATAATCACATCTGTCCCACGGCTGGCGCGTTCTGCGGGACTGATAGTGTAATTATCGCCACCATCACATTCCCACGCATAGGCAGGTTCATCGGCAATGTGTGATTTTGACACGACACGCACCTTATCCGCCACCATAAACGCCGAATAAAAGCCCACGCCAAATTGCCCAATGACCTCGCCAATGTTGGCATTGGCTTGTTGGCTGGCTTTGATGGTCTGCACGAATTGTTTTGCACCACTACGGGCGATCGTCCCCAGATTGTTGACCATATCATCACGGGTCATGCCGATACCACTATCGCTGATGGTGAGCGTTTTGGCTTCTTCATCAATTTTGACCTCAATATACAGTTCAGACTCGGCATCGAGGACATCTTGATTGGTCAACAGTTCAAATTGAGCGCGATTGAGCGCATCGGATGCATTAGAAACGAGTTCCCGCAAAAAAATTTCGCGGTCAGAATAAAGCGAATGGATGAGAATATCGAGCAGTTGCTTAATTTCTGCTTGAAACGAAAAAGTTTGTTCAGACATAAAAAATCACTCCCATAAATTGTATTGTTGTTCATTTACGGGAGTGATTGTAATGCAGATGTATTAGATTTGGGTAAACAATTTGGCTATTTCCCAGCAACAAGTGTAAAACAAGCAAAAATCTTTCTTCGATATGAGTGCATTGGAGTTTTACAAATTGGGTTGTCTTTGGTAGGGATCAAAGAGTGTATTCCAGACTTGTGCCATGATACCCCATGAGGCATATACTAATGCACCCTGAAACCAGAAAACTACAACAATAATTGACCAAAAAGTTTTTGCTGATTGGGTAATTTGATTGTTGCGTCTAACCATCACCACAAAGAACAGGCTTGTTAAAAGCCAGAATACAATAACTGGTAGCAGAGAAACAAAATTGACAGGCATTATGAATACCCCCATCCAGATGTATTTATATTTAACGCAACACCAAAATTAGCAGTGCTACCCGCTATCCAAACATTTATTAAATAAAATCCCACTTGACCAACTGATGTTGTATCTATACGTGCTTGCATTGGGGCATATGAACCCCATCCAGGGTTTGCATTTGGTCCAGACATTGAAAGCCATCTAAACAAAGAACCTGTCCAAGTACCATTATTATTTCCCCAATTGACTTTTAATGGGGTGTTGTTGTTGTTTGTATGAAAAGTAACTCCAGTGTTTTGAACAAGTCGCGCCATTTCTCCAGCTCCAGGGACATTACTATAGGCAGATACTGAACACTGCAAAGTCATGCTACGATTGATGCCTTGAAGCAAATTCTTTGAAAATGAATCCGGTTTCGTTGAAAACAGTTCAGAAGAAGCATCTTCTACTATAGAGGCAGATATTGCCACATAACAAAGAGCATTTCTATCATTCATATCACAATTTGCTAAACGATAAACAATCGTTTGATTTGGGCTGACCATTACACGGTTTCTTGTACTCATATCAGAAACAACCCGTGCCGATTGCATTTGTTCGGTGGTCAAGGCTTGTCCATCTGGTGAAGTTGGTGTAGGTCTTTCTTGTGCGCTAATTGGCAGTATAAAGAAAATTAATAGTAGTGCAAAAAAAATAGACTTAGATAGAAATTTATGAAACATAATTACCATCCTTTTTGTTTTATGAAAATAAAAATCCCTCCTCAAAAACTATTTTACTTATACAGAGTGATACTTGTCAAGGTTATTTTTTACTTCTTTCGTTTTTATAAATTCTATAATACATCTGATGTGATTTGACATATTTAGGTCATAAGAGCGATATAAAGTATTTTTTAATCTGTGGCGGACAGATACTTCGTCAGTCTGCCATTACACTAGCTACATTTCACATCAGACGTATCAGATAACTTATTTTAGTCCGCTAGAGGCAAAACTCTCTATAAATCGGCGTTGAAAGAAGATGAATAGCACCACCAGTGGCGCAACAACCAAAATTGTCCCTGCCATGAGTTGTCCATAATTTGTGCCAGCTTCTGTCGCAGAAAATAATTGACTCAGACCAGTCGTGACAGGGCGCACTTCTGCGGAGCGTGTGACCATCGCCGCCCATAAAAATTCATTCCAACGGGCGCTAATAGAGACCAACGAAAAGGCGACATACGTCGGGATGGACAGAGGGATATACACAAAACGCAAAATCTGCCCGATATTTGCCCCATCAATCCGCGCCGCCTCTTCGAGTTCTGGCGGAATCTCACGGAAGGTCTGGCGCATGAGCAATACACCAAACGCCGATGCCCAGTACGGCATCATCAGCGCCCAACGGGTATCGAATAACCCAATTTGGCGCATGGTCGTGAGGTTTTGCACCACCAACACCCCGCTAGGAATCATCAATTGGATGAGCAACACAAATAAGAGAATATTGCGCCCAAAAAATTTCATCCGCGCAAACGCATACCCCGCCATTGTGATGGTGATAATTTGCACCCCCACCACCCCCACCA
>DAOTUO010000328.1:0-2069 GCA_034436595.1 Anaerolineae bacterium
ATTAATCCCCTGCCATTTGCCCCTGCAACATCTGCAAGCGTTGGTCATAAGCCGATAAAATGCGTCCACGATGCCCATCAAAATGCCCTTTGCACATATCGGCTGTGAATTGACTTTCGCTATTTCCGCCACTCTGCGCCGACAATTTGCGGATTTTGCGCGTCATCTCCCATTTTTCCAGCACACCCCCAATGGGCGTTTTGAGCAACACCTCCGATAGTCGCTTACGAAACGACATCACATCATCCGTCATAGACCGTTCTGGCGGGGTATGCGCGTTGGGAAAATACTCATGTGACCAATTATTGAGTGTGCGAAAATGCTCATACACATCAAAACCCACCAGTGGCACCATCTGCGCCAATTCGCGGGCGGTGAACGGATTTTTATCGGTGATATTCATGGCGTTGGTGGTCACAAAATAATTGGGACACAGTGTAATGCCATCGCGCTTAATCCCACGCTTCACAATCCCAATCACCAACAACCGACACAGCCATAACCGTTTGGGGGTGGTGATAATCATCAGGTCTATATCCCCCTCTTTATCGGTATTATCCACCGCCAAAGACCCTGTGACCGCTACCATTTTCACAAAGGGCAAATTGCCCACCACCCGCCCATATTGGAGGGCATGATTCCATAAATTTTGGGCAATTTTGGCGCGATGTTGGCGAATTTTGATAATTCCCTCACGCCCCACAAGGCAAATATAGCCCTCACAATCGGCGACATACCGCCCAATCAACCGCCCCACCCCCTCAGCAACGGCTTGGGGGGTGGCGGTTGTCCCAATCAGATAACGATGTATTTCTGCGATGGTCATGGGGTAATCGAATATATCGGCGTATGCCACCGTTTGCAAAATATCCCATTCAAAGTCAGTGACCATCAGACACTCCTAGTCATCATCATTATCATCACGATTATTGCTATCATCTGTAGCGACTGGCTGTGGCGAATCTTGTGTGGCGACTGGTGCAACAACTGCTTCCTCTGTAGACACAGGCATTTCGTCTGTCATAACTGGTTCTAGGGTGGCATCGCTAGGGGCTTCGTCTGTGGATATGGGCGCTTCCTCTGTAGATACAGGCGATAAGGCATCAGCAGAAGAGGCTGGTGGATTCCACACGATATAAATCCCGATTCCCAACACGGCGGTAATCAACCACAGGCTCAAGGTGAGGCGCATGGGTGTTTTGATTTTGTGCGTCACCATAAATTTGGGCAACGATTTTTCAAACCACATCAAAATCACCAAATAGGTCGCCAAAAATTGTGCCGTTGCACCCGTAATCAGATGAAGCGTGGGCAATAACAACGATGGTTGTTCGATACCTGTAGATAAATATGGCGCGACATTATTGCTATAAGACCCCGCCATCACCACCAAAATCAGCACCCAGTTGATCATTGTGATGCTGGTCATAATCAGTTTGTGATGTGGACGGAATAATTTTCTGCGGGCAAATCCAAATCCCACGAGCATGGCAGGTACAAGGAATAAAATGTAGATAAGCAACACAATCGCGCTGGTAGACATATTTTTTCTCTCCAATGATGACAATCAACATGACACAGCAATGAAATAATTATACGGCAATTGTTATTTTGTGCCACTTATTGGCACAGATGGGCATAATGGATAAAATGGAATAAACAGCGTAGGGGCATGACATGTCATGCCCAAATTTTTATCCACGTTTAAGGCGGGCTTGCCATGGCAAGCCCCTACATCTCATGCCTATCTGACCCACAAAATCGGTATATTAACCCGTTTTAACGGATTTTGGTCAATTAGGCAGGTGGTTCACCGCCTGCCATCGCACAGAAATTTGTCTATTTTTATCGCACCCCAGTTCAAATATTAATTGTGTCGTGCAGTGAACCATTGCATGGAGAGGTGAAATAAAACTTGCTTTTGTCTTACTCCCTTACCCTACGAATTGGGGAAAGGGTTGGGGAAAGGGCTTTCCATGTTAATGGAGAACCGAAAACAAATTCATAGGATTATGTCAATAACTCATCATTAAACGTGTTTTCACCCCACCCCCAACCCCCTCCCCAAA
>DAOTUO010000329.1:0-13507 GCA_034436595.1 Anaerolineae bacterium
CCCCCAACCCCCTCCCCAAAAAATTGGCTGGATGCAGGACGGCATATATGCCGTTGCTACTATAATCGGTTTTGTGGGCGTAGGGACGCAACATGTTGCGCCCTAAACGGGATAGGGGCTGGTTTTATACCCCTAACGGCACAGATGGAATGACACACGGCAACACGCCACGCGCTTCGATTTCACCAAATAACACCCGCGCAACGGCTTCCATACTCACTTCACGGATGCCATACGTGCATAAATAAGCCTCAATATGCGGGAAGGCAACCAAGTCATAGGGTGTGCGGAGCGCCACCACAATCACATTTTGCCCCCGTGAAATGAGTGCATTCACAAATTCGGCTTGGGATGTGTCGTTATTGGCGGTGATTGTCCCCACCACCACCGTATCTAAACCCGCAACCGCATCTAATGCCTCACGTAGTGCCGATTCATCGGCGCGGAATGGCAAGGTGTGGGTGGTGGCATCGGGACAACGTTGGGAAATTCGCTCTGCAAATTTAATTTTGATGAAGGCAGATGAATCCGCAGGCGTTAGATTGGTCGGTTGTACCATCACCACACCCAATGATTTATCGGCAGACAGGGGCAATAGATGCTTGGTATCGCGCACGACAGTGATTGACCTATCGGCAATTTCTTGGGCGATAGCACGATGTTCTGCACATCCAACAAGGCTAAAATCCAGTATTTCTGGCGAAACACGCCGTTGCGCCGCTTGGATACGGGCGATGCTGGCGGGTGAATAGCGCGGTTTGAGCGTGGCATGTAATTCTGCTTGTGATTCCAAATGCCCTAGCATGACCAAATCTGCCCCTGCATCCAACGCGGCGGTGGTGCTTGGCAATGCGCCCAAGCGCGACACGGCATACATATCCATCGCATCGGTGAGGATAATGCCGTTATAGCCCATTTCGTTCCGCAACAAATCGGTCAGAATCGGCGCGGATATGGTGGCGGGATTTTGGTCATCCAACGCGGGATAAATGATGTGAGCGGTCATAATTGCGCCGACATTCTCGCCTATCACGCGTTGGAATGGCACCATTTCCACCGATTTTAGGCGGTTTATATCGTGCCGAACAATCGGCGTATCGAGGTGCGAATCGGCATCGGTGTCGCCATGACCCGGAAAATGCTTGGCAGTGGCGATAATGCCCTGTGCTTGCATCCCGCGGATAATCGCCGCGCCCAAATTTGCGACATTTTGCGGATTATCACCAAAGGAGCGAATCCCAATCACGGGATTATGCGGGTTGTTATTCACATCTAGCGTGGGGGCAAAATTGACATTTACGCCCATCGCCAATAATTCACGTCCGAGCAGATAGCCCGCTTTTTCTGCGAGTTCTGTGGATTGTGTCGCGCCGAGTGCCATATTACCGGGCAATTCGGTAGCACCGTTGGCAACCGCCATGAGTTGACCACCCTCTTGGTCAATGCCGATGAGGGGTGTGAGTTGACCACCCGCACGCGCCGCCTTGTGAATACTCTCTGCGATGTCGCGCAATTGGGCGGGTGAGGTCAGATTTTTCTTGAAGATACAAAACGATACGACTTCGCCTTGCTTGACCATCTCTAGCATGTGGTCTGGAACAACATAGCCATTAAAACTGAACATCATCTGAGGCATGATGGTTAACCTTTCGTACCAGTGAGGGCGATACCCTCAGTGAAATACCGTTGTGTTAGGATAAAAACAATCATCACGGGAATAACAAACAATACGCTGGCGGTCATGATGTTTTGCCATGGGATAGGCGACTCTTGCAGGTTATATTTGCCCGCCACATAGACAGGCATGGTGGTCAATGACGCATCTTTTAGGTAGATGAGGGGCATAAACAGGTTATTCCACTGCCCAACAAATAAAAATACGGTGATGGTCGCCACAGCCGGACGCGACAGGGGCATAATGACATACCACCAAATTTGTAACGGATTTGCACCGTCAATCATAGCGGCTTCATCGAGGTCTTTGGGGAGCGTTGCCATAAATTGGCGGAGCAAAAACACCAATGCCGCCCCGCCCGCAAAAAATCCGGGAATGGCGATGGGGTTAAACCCTGGCACCCACCGTAATTGATGAAAAAGCACATATTGCGGGACGAGTGTGGCTTGTGCGGGCAACATGAGGGTCGCCATCATCATCGTAAACACGATATTGCGCCCACGCCATTCTAATCGGCTAAAGGCGTATCCCACCAAGCAGATAGACGTGACAGTACCGAGTAGCACGATAATCACCACAAACACACTATTGCCATACGCCAATTGAAAGGCGGGGTCATTGAGCATTTTGGTATAGTTGCCCCATTGCGCGACTTCTGGGAACAGATTCAGTTGGCGTTGTCCCACTTCTTCTACCGTCTTTAGCGATGTGCCTGTCATCCACACCAACGGGAATAAGAAAAAGGCAGAGGCAGAGATGAGCGCAACATAAATCATGAATTTGCCAAAACCCGCCATGCTATAACTGCGTTTGAATATCCCAAAACGGGGATTATTGACGGGTATCGCTTCATTCGATTCGGTGACATGAACACTTGTAGCTGTAGACATAATTTTTTTAGACCTCAAAATCTCATCATGGGTGGATTATTCATAATGAACCCAGTTGCTATAGCGGAATTGCATCACCGTGAGCGCGACAATAATCACCGCCAGCAACCAGCTAATGGCAGAGCCTTCACCGATATTTGCCTGCAAAAAGGTACGTTGGAACAAATAATATGCCGCAGACATTACACTGGTCTCGGTGTCGTTGTTCCGCAAAATATACACCGCTTCAAAGGTCTGCAACGCACCAATCATGCCAATCACCACGTTATAAAACATCGCAGGCGAAATCATGGGGAGCGTTATCCTAAAGAAGCGTTGCACACGGTTTGCACCATCCACCTCTGCCGCCTCATAGAGTGAGCTAGGCACACCCTTAAGCGCCGCCAAAAAGATGAGCATCCCCGCGCCCGCACTCCACATATTAATGAGGATGAGCGATGGTTTTACCCACAGGTCATTGGTCAGCCATTTGGGGTTACTGCTCATATCGGGGACGGTAGAAGTCGCGGCATTAAACCGCGCAAAGTGGAAATTAGACCCGCCTTCGGCTTGTGCGATATGGTCATAAGCGCGGAAATACGTCACGCCGTCTATGGCAGAGTTTATCATCACCACCCCAAAGAACACGGTGGCACCAATGAGGGTGTATTGGCGCAATTTGGCGCTTTTGGTGAGTATCACACCGAGCAATGTGGCGATGAGGATGAAAAACAGCCACGCCGCATCCATATAACTAGCGATGTACTCGGTATTGAGATAATCCAGATTATCGGGCTGGACGACTGCCGATTGAAAGGTCATATAGCGCAACAGCACATCGGCTTTTCCGTTGAGCAGTTGATGCGGTGCAACACGGATGAGGATAATCCCCACCAATAACGCCCCAAAGACCAGAAAAACGCGATGGTCAATTTTTTGGACTAGGGTAAATAGAATGGGCAACGATGCAAAGGCGATGGCGGTCAGATAACCGAGTGTGGCATCTTCTACGCCTTCTGGGACGGGTGTGATGAGGGTCAATATAAACCCAACAATCAACAAGCCAAGCCCCAGCCACTGCCATAATTGGGCGCGGGTGGCATGTCCTTTGTGAGTATTAATCGCCCAACCAGCCAATACCATCAGCGACCAGATGAATGTCCAAGAAATATCAATCGGCTCTGCCATGAGTCCTGCGGCGACCAATAACCCACCCACCAAAAACCCGATCATTTCGATGGCACGGCGGGCAATCTCGCGCTTGTTATCGCCCCATTCACCGCGTATCAACGAGATGATAATGAGGAACGCCACAAACGCAGGCAGGAAAAAGGTCAATGGACCCGTGGGGTTGCCATTGGTCAAGCCAATAAAAAAGCCGTTGAATCCTTCTACAAGGAAGATAAATCCGCGATAGAGCCAGTTGAATAAGAAGAATGATTCTGCCAGATTGCCAAGCGTGAGGTTCACAAACCCGCCGTTATCTGCCAGCATATACCGCCACGCCAATAAAATGGCAGGACCGCCTGCGAGGATAACGGGCATATAAAAGATGAGGCGGAACAAGCGCACTCCGCGCACGGTGGTGTTGAGGATGAGCGCCATGCTGAGCGCGGCGAAAATTTGGAGTGGCACACCCACAATGGCGTAATAGAGGCTATTGAACATGGCGCGGTTAAAATTGCGCCCATCGCGCCCTTCTGCGTTGATGAGGGAGCGGTAATTGTCTAGTCCCACCCAATTAATATCTTTGCCGAGTTTATAATCGGTGAAGCTATAATAGAGCGATGCCAATGAGGGACCCACGACAAAAATCACAAAACCGATAATCCACGGGCTGGCAAATAAAAAGCCCCAATACACTTTGAGTTGCTCGGCAGGACTCAGACGGAAGCCTCTGGCGACAGCGCGTGCGATTTGTGCCACGAGGATGCTACCGATGAAGATAAAAACAATTGTCCCAAACGCCCATAAAAGGGTCTCTAATTTTGGTTGGTCTAACATAATCATTAGCCTTTATTATCTTTTGGGTGAAAAATGGATGTGGACATGCGCCCCCTACCCCGATATTGGGGGGTGCTGGGGCATGAAGAGTCATGCCCCAAACACTTAGGAGAAAAGTGGCAATGGTTAGTCTAAATAGCCGTTGTCTTCAAGAATCGCATCGTAATCTTCCTTGAGGAATTGCAAGGTGTCCTCTAGGCTTTGTTGGTCGGTCAAGAACAAGGTGACTTGTTCGACAATCAAGGGGCGCAATTCGGCGCTGGCACGCACATCAGAGAAGGCGCGACCATAGTCTACTGCGAGGTCGAGCAAGGTGTTCCAAACAGGGTTTTCACGGAGTGAATCCCACGCATCGAGGCGTACTGGTGTGTAACCAACGACACTACTAAGGGCGAGGGCGTTTTCTTGGCTGGTGATGAATTTGAGGAAATCTGTGACCAGTTCCAATTTATCATCAGAAACATATTGTGGGACGCTCAACCAGTCAATAAAGACTTGCACGACAGGAGAACCGTTTTCGCCAGCAGGATAGGGGGCAATAGCGATATTGTCCCATGCGGCATCGGAGGTTGGGGGCATATTCCACATGGGGAAGATACCACTCACAACGCGGTCAGAGGTGATAGGATAGCCTTCAGATGGGGGCAAGCCTGCGGTGTTTTCGGTTGGGAGGATAATACGACGGCGGTCATACATATATTGCAACACTTCTGCGACCACATCGCTATCAAACGCGCTGGTGCCATCTTCATTATAGAGTTCACCACCTGCGCTCCAGATGTAACCGATGAATTCTTGGGCATCGAACAAGCCTGCGCCAATATCCATAAAGCCCATTTGAACCATGGCATTATCTTCTACAATGCTATTGGCTTCGACAAAAGCGAGTGCATCAGTAAAGGTGAGGGGAATTTCGCTACCTTCTGCAAACAGGTCGGTGCGATAGAAAATGGGGCGTGGCGACATGAGCAAGGGCAACCCACGAATCGAGCCGTCCCAAGTGACTGTCTCTACGGCGGTGGGCAAAAATGCCGCTAATTCTTCTTCTGTAAAAAAGCCACTGATGTCTTTGAGCAAGTCGCCATAGGTGGCGGCATATTCAGAGCCAAGATAGATAATGTCTGGACCATTACCTGTGGTAATCCAGCCTGCAACTGTGGCATCAAAGTCGCCCCAACCGCCTGTGATGATTTCTAAGTTCACTTCGCTACCATAGGCTTCTTGAAAGGCGGGAAATGCTTCATTGGTGAACCATTCTAAGCCACTTTCTGGCAAACCAGTGATATAGACTTGCAACGAATTTTCTTGTGCTTGCACGGGGTTTAATGCCAATACCAGCATGACGACCATTAAGAGAGCAAAAATACGTTTCATTTTCAAAACCCTTCCTTTATTTTTATCGAACGGACTTAGTTAGTTATTTCAACTAACTTACGTAACTGACGTAAATTTAACATGCCTTTAAGAACTTGTCAAGTATTTGGGGGAATTTGGGTGTATTT
Source organism: Anaerolineae bacterium (assembly GCA_034436595.1). Lineage (GTDB taxonomy): Bacteria > Chloroflexota > Anaerolineae > Aggregatilineales > Phototrophicaceae. The sequence goes on from DAOTUO010000329.1 coordinate 6,051, forward strand.
CAGTTTAGAGGCAAAAGGCAGTGTCGTTTTTGGAGGGCATGTAAGGGCTTGTCTGTAGTTGTTTTTATATTTTGCCTGTTTTTTATCATAAAAAAAGATCTGTCATAGGGCATGACATATCTTTTTATCGTTGTTTAAGGCGGGTTTACCATGGCAAGCCCCTATACATCATGCCTATCTACCCCTCAAAAATCGGCAGACCAACCCTATTCATATCACGGGGTTTTGGTCAAAAATACGGTGGTTCACAGCCCGTCATTGCCGTTAGCTAGGCACTTCCCACACCGGTTCACCATCTAAAATTTTTCCCAATAACAACGGAAACCGTTGCCCGTCAATGGGTTTGCCCAAAAAGCTGTGGAATCCGGCATTTTTGGCGTTATTCAGGTGACTGGTATGGGTGGTATATGCCACCACGGGGATATTTGCCAAATTTGCCTCGCGTTGGATATATTCCAACACACTATAGCCATTGCTCTGGGGCATTTCTAAATCCAAGAAAATCACATCTGGGGCAGAAATTTGCCCTAGTTGGGTCGCCAAGTCGTAGCTATCGCGGATGATGGCGGCGGGAATACCCACTTGCTTGAGGAGTTGCACCATCACTTTAATGCTGGTTTCATCATCCTCGATAATGAGGGCGGTTTTATCGGTAAAATTAGTCATGCGGGTATCTATCTCTTCCTTGAGTAGTTTAGCGATATTTAATTTCGTGTTCGTTAAAATCGTCTCCCCATACATGATTTCCCTCTATGACAGAGGCAATCATACGCGAGAAAGTTTGGTTGTTAATCGGCTTTGGGATATACCCACTAAACCCGTTATGCCGCGCCTTATTCATCTCTAGCGCGGGGTCAGATGCGCTCACCACGATGGCGGGGATGTCGCTAAATTCTGGATATTTGCGAATTTCGTCCCACACATCATAACCCGATACACCCTTAGATAGCATCAAATCCATAATGATAAGGTCAATTTTACCCGCTTCACGCATTCGCTCAACGGTGTTTATGGCAAAACGGTCATTATAGACCACTGCCCCAGCCACTTGTAACAAAATTTTCATAATTGTGCTATTACTAGCATTATCTTCTATGATAAAGACACGCTTGCCAATGAGTGTTGTGGATGGATTCATGAGATTTTACCTCTCTTAAGGTATATACCACACTGGGTCGCCAGATAAAACCCGCGAGACCAGTTGTGGAAAAATATCGTTATCAATGGGCTTGCCAATCAAGCCATCGAATCCAGCCTGTTTGAGCTGGTCAACATCGTATGACATGACGTTTGCGGTCATGGCAATCACGGTTACTTGGGCATAATCGGGGTCTTGGCGGAGCATAGATAGCACTTCATAGCCTGTATGGGGGTGCATTTGCACATCCAAAAAGATGACGGTCGGTTTTTGTGCTAACCCCCGTAGGCGTGTCATAAAATCGGCGCTATTCTCGAATAGGGCGAGATGCTCATAGCGCAAAATGCGTGTAATGAGGACTTTTAGCACTTGTCGGCTGGCAAAGTCATCTTCTACATACAGAAATATGGGCTGATTATCAGACATCACAATATCCTCTTATAGCGATGGAATATCGAGCGCATTGGCTTGCGCTTCGGTGAGGATAGGCAATTCCACAAAGAAGGTTGTGCCTTCACCTACAACCGTCTCAAACCACATACGCCCGCGATGCGACTCTACAAAATATTTAGAGATAGGCATTCCCAAGCCTGTGCCAACCGTGTCTAGGGTGTCATTTTGGGCTTGCTTAAACGACTCGAACACCAATGCCTGATGTTCTGGCGATATGCCAATGCCCGTGTCTTTGACATGTACATGCAGGTGTGTGTCGGTGGCGTGGGCGTTGATAGTAATAGACCCCTTTGGCGTAAATTTGAACGCATTAGACACAATATTCAAAAATACCTGACGCATACGGCGCTTATCACCATAGGTCACGGGCAATTTTTCTTGTATATCGGTAATGAGGTCAATCGGTTTGTCTTTGGATAGTCCCTTGCCAATGCCCACCACCCCATTGATGATTTCGTTGAGGTCTACAGGTTGAATAAACAAGTCCATGAGACCCGCTTCAATTTTGGTCACATCCAAAATATCGTTAATCAGCGACAAGAGGTGCTTGCCACTGCTAATAGATTGGCGCAGGGCATCTTCTTGCTCTTCATTGACATCACCCATCACCCCATCCGCCACAAATGCCGTAAAGTTGAGGATGGCATTGAGTGGTGTGCGGAGTTCATGGCTCATATTTGCCAAAAATTTCGATTTGATGGTGTTAGCATCTTCTGCTTGTTTGCGGGCGATGTCGAGTTCACGGGTGCGTTCTTGCACACGGCTATCCAGCTCTGTCACAAAACTGCGTAATTCGTCTTGGCGCGAATCAAATTCACGGCGCAACACATAGAGCAAGGTGTTGATGACCACCAAAAATATGATGGTGAGCGCGGTGGCAGTTGGTCGTGTGACCAAACTCTCAATCGCAACAGATGGTGAGGACGAAATCCCAAGAATTGGCGCTGGAAAAAACTGGATAAACGTGAGCATCGCAAATGAGAGAAAAACCAAATACTTAATATGCTCACGCGGCAAAACCAGTTGTCCATAGAGGCTCACCAACAACAAAAAGAAGATGGTTAGGTTAATCCACAGCCCCATCGAGAGCGAAAAGTTGATGAAAGCAACAGAAGGCATCATCAAAAGCGCCCATCCCGCAACCGTGATGTATTTTCTATGCGCCAAATATGCCGATAGCGACAACAAGCTGATGAAAATTACCATGGTCGCCACACGGTCAGTCAGCAATTTGACATTACCGTCAAATGCTATGAGGACAAAGAGCATGGCGATTGCGGTGGCGGTTATGAGAACCAATGAAGATGAGCGAATAATCGTCTCACGAAACTTTTCATCGCGGTCTGTGGTGCGCGGGATTATCCACCAACGTATAAATTGCAGCGGAGCAATCCCAAAAGGTGGCGAAACAGCCTGTGTTGTGGTTTTATTGGAAGCGGTCATTATGTAAAACTTTCTCTATCAATACTCGGAATATCATAATTTATATTATGATTAACTCTAGTTCGATTAAGCAACTAGTTTATTAGACAGTTTTTTAATCTATCCAATTATCTAGGTACAGAAGTTAACTAAATTATATAATAGAATATTAGAGAGAAGCATTAAGGTGGTTTTGCGTGGAAAAAGCCCCCTAAGTAAGGCATGACACGATGGTCATGCCTTACTCCATCAGGATATGATGCGATTGTGGTTGGTTGCTTTTATCTGCATACCATACAATAGATATCAGTATAGTCCATGTGGACTAGCCATGCAACTGTCCATATAGAGAGTCTTTTGAAGACTCATACCCTGTCTGTTTAGACAGGGTATAAAATAGGGAGCATTTCAATTTGAGGGGCTGATAATTTGTTTTACGCTAGATGCTCTAGCTAGACAAAAACTGTAAGCGCACTAAAAGGCTAATACCATTAAGATAAGGCTTTTTTATCCCCAACCCAACCCCGCCCCAAACGCTTAGGGAGGGGCTAAAACCTCGCCTAGAAGCGGTTTTATGTCGTCCCGCGTGGGATAATCGTTAATGGCAACAAATACATCATTTTCTCTGGCTCATTTTTATTCAGCAACCAGTCCAGCAGTAATTCAACCGTCTGGATGCCACTATCGCCCAACGGTTGCCTCACGGTGGTGAGCATCATATAGCGCGAGGCATCTATATCGTCAAAGCCGATGATAGCCACATCTTCTGGCACACGCAAACCCATTTCTTGCGCCACATTCATCACATCAAACGCCTTAATATCGCTATCGGCAAAAATCGCACGCGGTCTATCTGACATACTGAGCAATTCATAGGTATGTGTCCGTGCGATGTTGTGTCCTAGCCCACCAAACCGATACCAACGATGATTTTTTGGCGCGCCCGCCGCCGCCAATGCCAATTGCATCCCCTCAAACCGATATTGTGTCGCGCCAGACCCAAAATCGGGGTCATCGAGCCTATCGCCAATAAAGCCGATGCGGTCATAACCACAACTGAGCAAGTATTCAGTCGCCAACTTGCCCCCCGCAAGGTCATCTATTCGCAATGTGGGATAATGTGGCATGTGCGGGCTATCGAGTACCACAATCGGCATATTATCCAGTTCTGGCAAATTTTTGGTATCTATACGGGGTGGCGTGAGCAAAATTAGCCCGTCTGTCCGCCGTTGTGTGAGCAAATTTTGGATGCGGTTATGAAAATGCTCCCGCGAATTAATGCTATATAGCACCAAATCGTAGTCGCTGTCGTATAAGCTGGATTGGATACCCGCCAGCCGTTCTACATACGATGGTTGGGTAAAAAAGGGCGTAATAACCCCAATAACCGATGTTTTTCCGCCAGACAATTGTCTGGCGGCGGGGTTTGGGATAAACCCAAGTTCTTCAATCGCTCTGTTAACTCGTTCACGGGTCTCTGCCCGCACTTGGGTGCTGTTGTTTAGCACCCGTGACACCGTCCCAATGCCTACTTGGGCGCGGTCTGCCACGTCTTTAATTGTTGGCACGCGCATCTCTACCGTCCTTTCTGGTGATTGGAAACGCTTCCTTATGTCTATTATAACACAAAGAGCAGGGCTATTATGCCAATACCGTTAAGGTAAGGTGTTTAGCCCCACCCCTAAATCCCCTCAGCCATTGCATGGAGAAAAGGCTTTTTACCCCCAAAATGGCGATTTTCTCCCCCTTTCTCCACGCAGTGGGGATAAGGAGGCAGGGGAATAGGGGCTTTTTTTAAGGTGCTAACTTAACGGTATTCGGCTATTCGGGAGTTTATTGCGGTATATTACCCAATAACCGCGCCCGTGTTTCGTTATAGAATGACATATTTTGGTCTTGTGGATAGGTGGTGGCAATGGCTTTGTCCACCATTTCTAAGCCCTGTTCGATATTGCCCAATTTTTCATAGACCCGCGCCAAATTGTGCAGTGTCACGGCTTCACCGCGCTTATCACCGACCACTTGACGTAATGGGAGTGCCTGATTGAGATAGTCTATCGCCTTATCCTGTTTATCCAGCAATGACCACATGCGCCCAATATTGTTGAGGACGGTAGCCGCGCCCCATTTATCCCCAGATTGTTGGCGCAGGGGGAGTGCTTGTTCATAATATTCTAGTGCCTTCTGATTATCCCCCAAATTCATCCATGCCGTGCCGATATTGTTGAGGATGGTCGCTTCGCCGTTTTTATCACCATGTTCACGGTTTAATGCCAACGATTCGGCATAAAATTCTAATGCACGCTCATTATCGCCCATTTGCGACAGCACATACCCAATATTGGTGAGCGCCAACGATTCGCCACTATGATAATCACTCTCCCGATAGAGGGGCAACGCCTTTTCATAATAGTCTAGCGCCCGTTGATAATCGCCCGTCACCGACCACACATAACCGAGTGTATTCAGAAAAACCGCCTCGTCTTTGATGAGGGCGCGGTTGACCTTTCGGCTTTGTCGGCGTTCTTTGAATAGGGCGACAGATTCAAGCCCCATCTCTGTCCAACTCCATGCCCGCGCTTCTAATCGGCGTGACACATAGCGGATGGTGTTTTTTGCAAACCAGCGTGAGCGTTCTATTGCCGCCATATTGCCACTTTTCATCCGCACCAAGAGTTCATCTGCCAACGCGGTGATATTGGGCAAATCGGCTTCATGCGCCTGCCATTCTTCGGGTGGCAAATTACGAAAAATCTGACCGGCACGGGCGATATAAAAATCGGCATAGGTATTAAATAAATTGGGATTTTGTGGCACACCCAACGCCTCACGCACCAATTCTGCCAGCAAATAGCGCCCTGTAACCGCATCGTAGCGAATAAATTGGTAGCGCCGTAGTGTTTTGAGCGCATCTATGAGCATGTCGTCATCGGTGATATGCGATGGTTTGAGCGCAGTAATGACATTCATCTCAAAAGTACCCCGCAACCATGTGAGGTTGTGGATGAGGTCATAGGCATGAGTGCCATTAGGTGCTTCATCGCGCATTTGGTCAAGCGTCTTGGTAATCATCTCATCCAACGCCGCCTGAATATCGGCATGAACCAGCGCCCCTAGCCGTTTGATAACCACCGCGTGCGGGGTTTCGTGCAATTGCCCCACTGCAAACTCGATGAGGCGTGGGTGCAAGCGCCCGCCAATCGCCAATTCACGCGCTTGTGCCTCTGTGATTGTCACCGACTGGCTAGAGGCAAAATCCAATGCCAATTGGGTGGCGATATTTTCATCAAATGGCGCGGGAGAATAAGTCTTACGCGGTTTTAGCTCATCCCACGCCATACGCGATGTGAGCAAAATGGGGATATGATGCGCGGTGAGCTGGTTCATCAAGGTCACATAATCGGTACGGGCTTCGCTATTGGGCGCAACATCTTCGGCGTTGTCTATCACCACCAATGGCTTCATCTGGGCGACCTGTGCCAAAACATCCTCCCAATCACTTTCTGGGGGCATCTTGGCATAGTCGCGCAAGAGATGAGTTAATTCATAACTACGGCTCACCGATGAACACCGATGCCACACCGACCCTTGTGAATATGCCAGAGAAATTTCGGCACACAAGCGCGATTTGCCAAGCCCCCCCACCCCGATGACCTGTGTGGTGTGTGTCCCAAGTAATTTTTGCACCTCGCGCACATCGGCATCACGCCCGCGCAGAGGGTTATTGAGAAATGGCAGGTGTTGGCGCATGGTCTCGCGCCCTGTGAATTGTGCCAAAAATTGGGTGGGCAAATTTTGGGCATTTTCGTCTATCACCGATTGTATGAGGGAATAAATCCCCGCTTCAAAATTATCTACAAGGTCGGCATATTGAATTTGCTTGATATACAGCCAAATATTGGCAGGTTGGCACGCCTCTAGCCGTAGCACATAGAGGGGTTTATTTAATTCGCGGATAAGAAGGCACTCGCTCCCACAAATATCCGATTGCAACGCGGTCTCGGTCATCACAAACACCCCCACATCGGCATTTTGGATGCCAAAGCGGATGGCTCTGTCCCAATTTCTATCGTTGGGGGTGATACCGTTGCGATGGTCTACCCACACAACATGCCCTGCGGCTTCAATAGCAAGGGCGATTTTGTCAATTTGTGCGTCATCAGCAGTGCTATGACTAATGAAAATGGTTTTGGGCATGAGGAATAGTCTCTATCGTCATTATATGAATATCCCCCATTATACCCGTTATTGACCCAAAAAGGCAGGTTGCACTAACCCACATGAGGAGACTTCAGATTGAGAGCGGATAATTTTTTACGCTAGGCGTTAAAACGTCCAGCGTAAGAATTGGCATCCCTCAAGTCTATTTTCATGCTTATGGAGAACCGAAAACAAATTCATAGGATTATGTCAATAACGCATCATTAAACGTGTTTTCACCCCA
>DAOTUO010000330.1:0-15481 GCA_034436595.1 Anaerolineae bacterium
TGCCAACGCCAACGCTCAGTCCGCAGGATATTCGTTTAGATGTGACCGCAGAACGTGACCGTTTGGCGGCGGATGGCAGAAGCCAAATGCTGGTGACGGTGGTCATTGATGCGCCAACGGGTATAGCCGATTTGAACGGGCAAACGGTGTTTTTTACCGCACAGGGCGGTGGCTTATTTTCACCGACTTTTGCCATGATTGCCAATAATCGGGCGACCAGCACCTATCTGGCGGGGTATGCGGTGGGCGAACAAACTGTGCGCCTCATCGCCAATGTGGATGTGGCGCAAGTGGGGCGGGCGCAGGGCGAGATGACCATCACCCTCCAAAACGAACAGCCAGAGGTGCTTTTTCCCGCGCTATGTGGCTATCCACAACGTTATGATGACCAAATCACCCGCATCCCATTGCCGTTTACGCTCCAAACCGATTTTCCAGACCTCAACGGGTTATATGGCTTGCGCTTTGATGCCGTGAATGGCACGGTTGCCGAATCTGATGTGGCGATTCCCAGTCGGTTTTTTACGCTGACTGCGCCGTCTGGCGATAACACCGTGTATTTTCAATTTCCACCGCAACAACCTGTAGGCGGTAGCCAATTGTGTGTGGCGATTGCCGATAAAGACAATATCCCCCCACGATGCACCGCCGTCCTCTGGGGTGATGGGGCAAATCGGCTATCATCGCTCACACGGGTAGACGGATTTACCCGTTACTATGTGCCAACCCGCAACGAATTTCCCAATACGATTGTGCGCGTTGGGACAATCGGTGGCAACGATGCCAGTGTTTATTTTGGTATGGCGTATGAAGTGGTATGGGGTGGGGAGGCATTAACATCATCGGCAATTTATACCTATGAGGCAGAGCGCATTGGCGAAAAAGATTGCGAAGTGCGGTCTGCGTTGAATAACAGACTCGACCCATTTCCTTATTTCCTCAACCAAGATGTTCAAACGCCATTGATTGTGCGCTGGCAGGCATCGGCAGTGGGGCGCAATGACCCTCTGACCTTTGTGGGGCATACGGTGATTGGTAGTCGGGCGTTGCGGATTATCAACCGCAATATAGTGATGGAATTGGCAGATGGCGCAACACTCACCTTCATGCCAAATCGGTTTGATGCCGATTATCAACTGTTCGCGCTGTATCCAGAAAATCCCACAGAAGAATTTGTGACTGTCATGGCACTAGTATATGTGCCTACACAGACCATAGACAGCCAAACGGGGATGCTCATGGGTGACGAAAATCAGCAAATAATCGTGCGTTCTAGTGACAGATTTATCAACGCAAATATGTTATTTATGTTGCAAAATCCGACATTTGCGGTAAACTATAGTGATGAATACAATATGCAAGCATTACAAAATAGTAATACAATAAATTGGCAACCCGTTTATGTTGTGGGGCGTGTATTAAACAGTTCAGTTCAAACCGCGACCTCCAATAATTAACCAATGAACATGTATCACTGAACAGGCTTAAAAACAATAAGGTGGGTGAATATGAAAAAATGGTTCATAATAATTTTTTTTGTGATGCTGTGGGGTGGCACATCTGATAGTACCGTTGCCCAAACCCCACCGCCAACCGATGACCCCTATGATGGCATTGACGTGCTGTTCGTCATAGACCACAGTGGCAGTATGGGCGGACCAGAATTTGGTTCTGACCGACTATACGGTCCCGCCAACGACCCGCTCAATCTACGCTTTTTAGCGCCCCAATTTTCGACCCAAGAATTGAGCCAAGTGCGCTTATATTTGGCAACAGACCCCAAACCCGATATTCATGTCGCTATTTTGGCATTTGGGGACGATACCGAACAACTCATGGCATGGACTCCGTTGGTGCCAGATGTGGCGGTTGGCACACCCATGACACCCGCCGATTGGAACGATGAATTGGCGAATTTGTTCGATATTCTCTCGCCACAACGCTTTGGGGCGCGTAATTTATTTTTCACCAATTTTAACAATGCGTTTGATGATGCCCGCGATTTCTTTCAGGCGATGCCCACCAGTCTCGCACCCGCCCCTGGCGAAAATCGGTTGCGCGTGGTGGTCGTTGTGACCGATGGGGCGGCGTGTACCCGCGAAGAAATTTTTAGCGAAGTGGCAAATGGCAACGCCAGTTATAGTTGCAATGATGTTTTGAATGATGGCTCGGCACAACGCCACATGGCGCAATTGGCTACTCGCGCCCGCACGTATTTTCCCGCGCCCAATTATGAAATTTTTGTGGTGATGTTGGATAGAAATAACACCTATGCCAGCCAAGTATCGCCATGGTGGAATGATGTGGTCTGCCAAAATAATGCGGTGGCGTGCGATTTGGCGTTGCGAAATGCTGTGGTGCGGGATGAAATTGAACTGAGCGCCCAGATAAGTCGCATTATCAATCAGGTGACGGGGGATGTTGTGCCAGAGGGGTTGGTGACGAATATCGACATCCCGTGTTGTCCACCCACCGTCCCAGCAACGTTCACTGTGTTGCCCTATCAACAGATTATGCGCCTGCGCGTATTCAAAAATCAGCCACAACCCATACCGAGTTTTGTGTTGACCAACCAATCATTAGGCTCGTCTGTCCCCACAACACCACAGGGACTCGATACCCTCATTGAGACCCACCAAATTGATAACCCACAACCCGGTCAATACCTCATCACCGCAGGTAATTATGACCTCATCCGCGAATTTAGCCTCGATTCCATTTCGATTGCCTCAAATGTGAGTTCGCCAACTATCTCTCCCGCCTCGCTCACCGCATTAAGCACCTTTCAGGTAGAGACTAGCATCATCCGTACCGATGGGTTGCCGTTGGAACTGTATAAAGATAGCTCTGGCAACACCATCTATCCGCTTACGGTGGAATTGCGCCTATACGATGCTACCGCCAATATAGACCCCAAACAGCGCCCACTCAAAGCCAAATTTCCGATGCAACTCAACAGCACATCGGTGCATACGTATCTCGCCCAATATGTCCTAGACGACTCGTTTAATGGGGCGTATGAATTGCGAATCAACGCCACGTTTGTGGGGGATGATGGCATCACCTACACCCTGCTCAATGACCGTCGCTTGCGCGATAATTTGGTCATCGCGGGGGCGTATGTGCAGTGGGAGGGGTTAAATCCGGGGAGCCAACGCGCCCAACGCCCTGTTAGCCTGCGTGGGTTGGTACTCAATGAGCAAACAGGTACCCCTGTGGATAACACGGGGAATATGGTATTGCGCCTAGAAGTGCAAGCATTAGACGGCACGATTGTTAAACCCTTCGCCGAATATCCCAATACATCGGCTTCATCGGGCATTATTGAGACCAGCTTCGTCATAGACACGGCAGGGGCATATAACGTGAATGCCCAGCTAGGCATACCCGATGCGTTGGGGAATTTTGTGCCATTGGGTCCCACCTTTAGCGCCCCGATTGATATTCGCCCACCGCAATTGGTGACACTCGCCTTGTCACAACCCAATCAGCCAGAGGTAGAAGCCCAACGCTTCACCCTAGTCCCATTGGAATTGACCACCAATACGCCCACTACCATACAGGTCGAAATCCGCGACCAAAATGGTGTCGGGGTGGATTTGGGATTGTTGACCAATGGCTTACAACCGTTGCCCGTCCTCACCATCACCCAAAATGGCACGCCGATAGATTTGGGTGCATCCCTGACCCAAGTTTCGACAGGGGTTTATGCCATCACCACTGATGCACTGACATTGGGGGAATATCGGCTAGAAGCCAGTGTGAATACGCCTAATGAACAACTCGGTGGCGACTATCAATGGTCTGCCCCGCCGAGTGCCAGTTTTGTCCTCAATCGGGTGACATCACCAACCGTCTATACGACTATCGGCGGTGGGATTGCCTCATTGATATTGCTGGCGATTTTGGCGCTGTTTATCGGACGGCGGATATTAGAACGCTCCCGCAACCCGCTTAAGGGAAAAATCACCATCAGGATAATCACCACTATGGATGATGGTATCGAAACCGAGACATTCAGAAGAGACATCCTCCTCAATTCACCGCCCCGTCATACCAGGATATTTGGGCGCAAAGATGGTTTGATGACCATTGCATCGCTCACCATCAGCACCAATAAAAATGCCGATTTTAGCAGAAGTGGCATGATGGAAGTGAAAGAATGTCGCATAGATAATGTGCCAGATACACAAATCACCGTACCACAACTGATTTCTTCTGGCGATTCACGAGACATTGCGATGGTTGTCTATGATGATGGTCGGGTAGACCGATATGTCATCGAAAAAGACACCAACACCCTTGATTTTGGTTCACCCGATTCATTTAATTGGAGCAATCCCCCTACCCAATGGGGTGGCGGTGGCCCGACTGTTGGTGGCTTTAATACTGACATTGGTGGCAATACAAAAATTGGCTAATTTAACCTAGAAAGGGGTATATAATATGGCACAACCGATTACCACACTACTCATTGGACTTGGTGGGTCTGGCGCATGGACATTGGTGCATGTCAAACGACAATTATATGATATTTACGATAATCGTATTCCAAAAAATGTGACGCTAACGGTATTCGATACCAGTCGCAACAACATCCCTAGCCTTGGCACACAGCGCAATTTGCGCCAAGAGGGGATGGGAGTGGGCAAAACTGCCCTGCAAGAGAGCGAATATGTCGCCATTGGCGGGGATGCCTATCCGGTGGCGATGGATATTGCCAAAGGCAACCGCCAACACATGGGCTGGTTTGCGGCAGATTATTTCCTCAAAAATTTGCCCAAAGAAAATTTTAATATAGATATTGGCGCGGGAATGTACCGCCAATTTGGGCGCATGGGCTTTTTTCGGGATGTGGAATCACCCGGTATTTCGGGGATTGCCAACATCCTAGATAACCGTTTGCGCCAATTGTATCGGGAAAAAGCGCCCAATTCGCCCGCTATCACGGTGGTCATCGTGGGGTCACTGGTCGGTGGGACGGGTGCCGGCACATTTATAGATACCGCCCATGTTGTCCAACGGGTGGCGGATGTGAGCAATATTCCGGTGACGGTCAATGGCTTTTTGTATTTGCCACAGGCGTTTAAGGCGGTTCTCAAAGATACCGATTTGCAATCTGCCAAAGTGCGGGCATTTGCGGCATTGCGTGAATTGAGTCGCTTTAAGACCAATCAAGATTATGAATATGGCTATCCCATGCACTACCAAGATGCGCGTGCCAATATTAACCCCGATGTGTGGTTTAGCTCCAACAAGGGCAAGCTGTATAACATGGTTTACCTCGTGGATGGTGAGGGGCAGGGGCTAAAAATGAATAGCACCGATGTGAAGGATGGTGTTGCGCCTGTGGTGGCAGATGCCATTATCGCCATGATAGATGAGCAATATGGCAAAAAATATCAGGAAGATATTATCAATGTGAGTAGCAAGCAACAAGATGCCCGCCAAACTGCAGGTGCAGGGGCGTATGTATCGGCGTTGGGCGCGTATTCGGTGATTTTGCCCATTCAACAAATCATTGAAGGGTGGGCGCATAAATTTGCCTATGAGATGCTCAATGTCCTCGTCCCACCAGACCAAGCAGAGGGCAAGACGGTTTATCACCTAAGCGCGGGTCATAACCCACAACAGGGGATTGTGCCACCCAATGATGAAGCCAAACGGCTATTGACATCCAGCATCCCCATGCGTGACCCCAAAGACACCCGACGGGTAGTTACACCATTGTCGTTGTGGGGCATGATGTATGGGGTATATAGCCAGTCGTTGGGCAATATGAACACCACACTTAGCCAATTGCGGGCGCGGGATATGGGCTTTTGGTTGAGTGCGCTTGTGCCACCGAGCAATCAGGCAGACCCAGAGACCCACCGTGCCATAAGCGAGACAGCAGGCATTGTCAATGAGCGTGCGCGGGATATTATGATTCCATCCAATGAGCGCAAGCCAAAGGGCAATCCAGAACAAGACGCGGCAGAACTTGCCAATTATGGCAAACGGTTTATAGACAAGCAATTGGGCGTGGTGGCGAGTGGGGGTGGCAGAAAAGGGGGCGATTATGCCAATGCGCTCAGTAAATTTGTCGCGTTGCACATTGAACGCTACAAACGCTATATGACCGCGTATTTGTCTAATGAACTGAATGGCACAGAGAGCAAAGACGACATCGAATCGAAATCTGGGCGTTTGGGGTGGGTGATTGCCATCTGCACCGAGTTTAAGACGGTATTTTCGCAGACCTACGAAACCCTGAGCCGTGTGATTACAGGGGCGGGTGATGCTTTTACCACCGCCGCGCGCGCTAATAGTGATAATCAACTGAACTATGCCCAAAAAGAGATGTTTGAAAAACGGGCAGATAGTCGGGCGATGTTTGGCACACCTCCAGCGATTCAGGCACAAGAGACATATATTTCTTCTGTGCAACAATATTTAGATTATTACCGCAGAGAATTTACCATTGAGGCGATTGTTCAAATCACCAAAGAATTTCGGGATTTCACCGATAAACTGTTGTCAGAACTTAATCGCTGGGGAAAACTTCTCGCCATTGACCCCAAAGGGTTGTATCCACGCATTTATGATGGTGGCACCGATGTGATTAGTGATCGCCAAAAAGCTAAAGATGTCAAAAATCATTATGTGATAGATGACCCCGCCTGGGAACAAGACCGTTATAGCACCTATGCTCATCAAGAAGTCCGCGCCAATTTTGCCAAATCGTGGGAATGGGCGACTGATATTCGCAAAATAGATGGGGTAGAGACCTTCGTCATAGATGCCACATTAGACAAAAAACCGTTTTTGCGCGATATGATTGGCAGATGGTCAGATGATAATCTGGACTCGCTCCTCGAATATTGCCGAGAGTTATTTCGGCGGGCATTGGGCGATGTGACCTTGCTGGATTATCTCCGCACCCGCGCCTTCCCAATTCCCAAAGAATTAGCCGATTTGCTCCATAAAAATATGGCATATCTACTCGCATTTCAGCGAGATGCGACCACCAATGTGCGGAATGTGTTGCTCGCACAATACCGCGATAACCCCGATTCGCAAAAATATCTACAAGAGGTCTTTTTTGAGCTGGGGGCAAATTTGGGCTTGGGCGATTTGCGCCAGGCGGGTTCTGCGGTGCAGACCACCTATACATCGGCAGACCCGTTCCGCCTCACGGTGTTGAGCATGGTAGAAGCCATCAACATGAAAAATACCAACGCCTATCAAGAATGCCTTAAGACCTATTTAGACCGCCCGTATGATTATCGCCAACTCAATCATCTGTTTTTGGCAGAAATCAACGCGGTGAATTATGAACGTCGTCTAATGTCTTTGGAACAAGAAAAACGCCTTTTGCAAGATCGAGTGGTGCTATTGCTCGAAAACGAAGCCGATTTACTTGACTTTTTGGTCATGCTGGCGTTTGGGGTCATCAAAGAACCCTCCTACGAAGAAGGCAGTACAGGTGTGCGCTATTATTATGCGGTGGAATTGCCATCCAAAGACCGTTCTAAGCAGGGGCAAATGGAACAATGGCACATCACCGATGTGGTCAATGAGCCGAAATTGCTCGATGCCGCCGCCCGTTATGTCCTCATTGGCAAAGATTATCGCAATGAAGACCGCACCATCCCCAAAGATGAGGCGGGGAAATATTTGCGCTATATGCAGGACGTGGATTTGGAAGACCGTGTAAACCGCGACGATTTGGCGCTCAACGATGCCGAATTGCGTGGTTGGCTCGAACGTGCCTTTATGCCCCCGCTTGATGCCGATGGCAATAACGACCTCTCCAACTGGACACCAGAGGACGATGCCAATTTTGTCAAGATTTCACGGCGCATTGTCATTTATGATGTGTTGATGGGAGTGGTTGGCTATATGCGCGAAAAATTACCACAACTCAAAAGTCGCATGAAGCAAATTGCCATTGGCATGGAAGATGCCAATCTGCGGATTGAATCTGAGCTACATGCCCAAGAGGAATACGATTTTTATACCGTTGCGATATTGGCTTTGAGCGATGAAGCCGAAAAATATCGTGACAATGTGCGCCGCGATTATAATGCCAAAATGGGCAAACGCTAACCATGCCAGAAAGAGGGGATGTTATGCGCCTTACAAAAACACAGATGTCTGTGGCAATGCTTTGGATGTTGATTAGCATTGTCATGACGATTTTGGTGGGGGCATCGGCGACCGATGCCCAACAAGCCGATGATGGTGGCTTGGGAATAGATACCACCGCCCGCGCTCGTGCTGGCGATAGAAATGGCAACGCCATTTTGACCGATAGGGGGCAGGGACTCACCACCGTCACTATCACACTGGAGGGGCAAAATTGCCCCACTGTCCCACGGGAACGCCCAGTGGATGTGGTGCTGGTCATTGATGTTTCTACGAGTATGAATGAAGATGCGGGCAACACCACCCGTATTGAGGCAGTCAGAAATAGCGCCGTGCCATTTTTAGCGCGGTTTAACTTTTTGCCAGATATTAGAGATTCGCTCACGGGCGACCTCATACCCAATCCGCAAAGTGACCAAGTGGCGGTGGTGGTATTTTCTGATTCTACAGAAATCATCCTCGACTTTAACCGCGATAGCAACACCATCACCACCGCCATTCAGACATTATCTCTGCGTGGTGGCACGAATATGGCACCCGGTTTTCAGCAGGCGCGATATTTGTTAGAAGGACGTAATGCCTCGCCCAATTCTTCGTCTGCGCCCAATACCACAGGTGATGCCTTGCCAGTCATTGTGATGCTTACCGATGGCGAATCGGCAGATGCCGATGAAACCCGCGAGCAGGTACGGCTGGCGCGTATTAGTCTGCCCGAATTGCAAATCGTCACGATTGCCTTTGGTGAAGATGCCGATAGCCAACTGATGGAGGATATTTCTAACTCCAACAATTTCTTTCAGCCCACTACCGACCAAGCATTGCTACAGGCGTTTGACAATATCGCTACATTGGTACAACCCAGACTCGCCGCCACAGGGATTCGTGTGGAATATACCCTCGCGGGTGGCTTTACCTTTGGCAATACCAATGAGGTATCGCCACCACCCACCACCATCACCACCAATAGCCTCATTTGGGATGGACTTGGTGATGTGTATACGGGCGATGTGGTGGAATTTTCGTTTGATGTGAGCGCCCTCTCGGTGGGGACATCCCCCGCAGGGACATTGACCGTGACGTATGTGTCTTGTGGTGAACCGACCACGCGCACGGTGCAACTCACCCAACCCGATATTACGGTGGTGTTGCCAACGCCTACGCCCACACCCACCTTTACCCCCACCGCAACTATCACGCCCACGCCCACGCCCACCTTAACGCCATTGCCACCCGCGTGGACATCCCCACAAACAGGCGCAACTGCCCCTAGCAGTACCGATGTGGGTGTGACAGGGTTATTATGTGACCCCAGTTTCTTCGATTTGTTGCCCTATATTGTGGCGTTTATCGCCTTGCTGATAGCCCTCTATTTTATTTGGCGGGGTTTTAAAAATCTGCAACAAACGGCGCAGGGATGCCGTGATGTGGCGTGCTGGATTATCCGCAGCCTATTTTTATTGTGGCTGGTATGGGTCATTTTCTTGTTCCTGCAACCAGTCGCTAGTGCCATTTGCCCCATCCCAGAGAGTGTGTATTTCTGGCGCATGGACGGCAACCAAAGCGGTATTTATATCACCAACGACAATACCGAGGCACCCGCCCAAGTGGTATCGCTCAATGAACAAGGGTGTGTCGGGTGCCATACGGTCAATAGTCCATCGGGGCAACTCGCCGCCGTGCGCGGGGGTGTCCCTGGTCGGTTGGTCTCTATCACATTAGATGGAGAGCCAATAGATATTCCGGGTGTATCAGCGGTATATAGCGCGTTCTCCCCCGATGGCACACAACTGGCATATACCGATAGCGAGAGCAACTTATTTGTAATGACCATCGCCTCGCGCCAAATTGTGCCATTGCCAAATGCCTCTAGCGCCACACATGGCGCATTGATGCCCGCATGGACAAGTGACGGGCGCACGATTGCCTATGTACGCTATGAACGGTCAAATAGTGTATGGGATTTGGGCTTAGAATTTGAGAATGCCAGCGACATTTATCAGATTAATGCGACTGGAGAGGGGTCTCCAACGCCGTTGGTCACACAAGCCGATCTGGGCGGACTCAATTATTACCCCGCATTCTCGCCCGATGGCAGATGGTTGGCATTTACCCATGCCCCCAGCGGCAACAGTTATTCAAACCCAGATGGTGATATTTGGTTGCTGGATATTCGTACCCCACGCGCCGATAATTTTAGCAGTGTGGCACGCCCCATTGAAGGCAATTCATCCGCCAGTGACACCTGGGCGACATGGAACAGAGACGGCTCACGCCTTGCCTTTAATAGCACCCGCAATGATAGTAATTATGATATTGTGATTGCCGAATTGTCTCCAGATGGCACAACCAGTGCCGCCGCCCCATTGCGTGGGGCATCGTCTGCGGGTGTATTTGAGCATTTGCCATTTTGGGGAGACCCGCCTGCCCGCACCGATGTGATGGAAGCATGGGCAGATTTGCTCCCATGGCTGATTCCACTCATCATTTTAGGTTTATTATCCCTGTTATGCCTCTTGAGTCGGCGTAAACCAGTGGAGGTTACCCCCATATCGACTCCAACAGCACCACCACCACCACAACCCATCCCCCCCAAAGATTTGGAACGATGGGATGGTATTAAGGCACTATGGAGACCAAAACCTGCGCTCATTATCGGCGTGGGGGTATCTGGCTGGCATGTCCTCACCCAGATTAAGAAGGGATTGATGGATGCAGGGCTAGGTGTGCCATCAGATAAAGTGCGCTTGCTGTGTATTATGGCAAAAGAACAAGACACCCTCATTGAAGCCGAAAAATTCACAGGTGCGCGGTTGTCTGATGACGAAATTGTGCGCTGGCAAGATTCTGTCCAACCATTAATAGACGGCGCGCGAACAGACCCTACCTTGCGCGACTGGCTCAACATAAGCTATCTCAATAATCAGGGCGAAGCAGCCACCAATCCGCGTATGGGGTTGGGCGGTAGTGCCAATCGTCAATTGGGACGGCTGGCATTTATCAATAACCTGCGTGGCAATAGCCGTTATACCCGCCAAGATATGGTGCTGAGCCTGCAAGAAGCATTGGAACGTGTGTTGAATGAGGGGATGCTGACGGCGCTCATCGTGAGTGATTTGAGTGATGATGTTGGTGCAGGCGCGATGTTGGATGTCGCAGTTGCCATTCGTACCCTCAATAGATCACAATATCGGTCAAATACCACGCGCCTCATCGGTCACTTTATGACCTCCCGCGCCACTGGTGGTTTTAGCCAAAACGATAATTTGCGCCCCGCCAATACCACCGCCAGCATACGCGAATTGTCGCGCTTCCAATTGGCGGCAAACGCCCCATTCGATCTCAATTATGGCGATGGCAACGTCTTAAATACGCGTTGGGAGAGTGTGTTATTCGATGAGATTAACCTGCACGATAGCTCGCGCACACTCACTAATCTCGACCCACAACTAGCGGTGTATCCATCGGTTGCCGATAGCATATTGCTGTGGCTAGACGAGTCATCGCTCAAGGGGGGCTTATACGAATGGCGCAATGAACGTAAATCCAACGCCACCGACAAGCAAATTAGCCAACGTAAGATGATTGTCAGTGGCATGGGCGTGTATCAATATCGCCTGCCGTTTGCCGACCTGTTAGAAGAAGCCACTGTGCGCTATGTCCGCCAATTGTTGCTCAATTTGGTGGCAGGACGTACAGGCATCATGCTTAAATTAGACCCCAATTTGTCTGAAGATATGTTCTTCTCTGCATTGGGAAAACCGACCAAAGACCCTGCAACATTGGTATCGGCGTTCATGACCGGTTGGTTTGGGTTTGGCAAAGTGAACCAAGATTGGGTGCGCGTATTCATGATTCTCAATGGGATGCATCCGCAAGACGGCAAAAACCCACAAGCTGATTTGTCGCGTGCCTTCAACAATCTGCAACCGAATATGCCCACCGATGGCGTGATATTTGCCGAGTGGCTTAATTTGGCGTTGCTCACATTGCTCAACGGCGAAAATAGCCTGCAAGCCGACCATATGCGGAAAAAAGGCGCGAAATTGGCGCTGGCGATGAGCTTCCTTATCACCCTACGCAACAAATTAGGTGAATTTAAGCAGATTGCTGGTGAGCGTCATCAACAAATTACGATGGCATTCGATGATTTTATCATTCGTGTTAACGATGCTTATGTAAATCTGGAAAAAGTTGCAGACGCGCTTGGTGTCACAGGCACAAATTCCCAATCCTTATATCGGCTTTTGGATGAACGGCGCGATATTATCAATGCGCGAATTTCTGCTAGCCAAAAATTGCAGACACGTACCTATATCACCGAGATGGAAAAAGAGGGAAAAACCCAACGTGTGCGGATTGCCGATGAATGGTATGAGACCTATTTGAAGGATAATATCGCAGAAGGCATGTCGCAATTTAAGTGGGAACTCACCAGACCCGATGGCGATGTGGTGTTGTTGGTGAAATTGCCTCAACGCTCTAATGAGCGTGAGCCAAAATTCATCGCGCTCAATCTGACCGATGCCAGTGAATTTGAGGCGGCATTGTTGCAATTGGGGCAATATTTTGCCCGCAAAGTGCGCGAAGAATTTAGCATTTCAGATGTATTGGGCAAGGGTGTTCTCAATCGCAATAATATCGAAGACACCGCCAATACACTGTTCAACAACTCGCAACCGCTATTACTGGTCAATTCTGCCAATGCACCCAATCAACAGGCGGGAATTGTCTTTTCGAGTAACCGTAATTTGGTTAATAAAGCGGAATTGCGCGAATTATTGGCGGGCAAATTGCTTGACCCCAAAGGGCTGATTCCGCTCGATACAGAAGACCCCTTCACCATCACATTGGCACAGACCATAGATGTTGTGCCAACCGATGCCATTCCCGCGCTCCAAAAAGATGAGGGTGTGTATGTGAGTGAGACCTTCTCGCATAATAAAGACCGCCCAACGGCAGTGTTTGATGCCGAACAAAATGCCCTGTTTTATGAACGGCAATTGCGCGATAAATTGGAGCAAGCGCACCGCGTATTTCATCCATTGGTGGTGACGGCGCTCGCCAAACGTCGCCAAACAGAGGCATATTTAATCGCGGTGGCAATTGCGAAGGAATGGTCATCTACAGACCGTGACGGCGTGGTCTTTACCAGCCAAGAGACGGGCAGATTGAATCTGTTTAAGGCAGATAAGCCGACCTTCTTCCCGTTGCTAGATGGTTTGTATGCCTTTATGCACCAAGTAGATGATATAACTGCCGAAAGATTGTATAATCGGTATCAGAATGATGTCAATTTGCTAGAGGATTTGTATGCGTGGTCACAGACCAAAGGTGAATCGTGGCGCAGGAGTATTTTGCGCGGGGATGATAATAACACCGATAATGAGCGTATCCTCAATGACCTCATCGCCATCACACTGATTTTAGCCGATGCTATTGTATAAATAAGTGAATCGGGCAGGGGCGATATTGCCCTTGCCAAACCTATTTTGGGGACGAATGATGTCAGAAAATATGATGTTGCCACATCCGTACTTATACGAAGATCGCCTCATGCACTTGTTTTTGGTGGTGATGGATGCCGTTAACCGCGAGAATGCCTTTCCGTTTGGGTTGAACAAGCTCAAAAAAACGCCGTTGGTCGATTATGCGGTGCAGATGTATTTTCAACAGGCGGGTGATGAAAAATCGTTTAAGATGGGACGCAATCACTTGCTCACCAGCGCCTTGTCTTTGTGGGGGATGATGGGCTTGGTCACCGCCAATTCAGATAACCTATATGATGTCACAGAGGCGGGCAAACAATGTGTTCAATCTTATTTCAAAGACCCCATGCGGATGCGCGAGGAATTTGGTGGGCAAATTTTGGATACGCTGTGGTTTGCCCAGACGGGGTATGATGATGGTCAACTGGGCGATTATCTGCGCCAACATGCGTCAGATGCCACCGATGCCCATATTGATGCCACCCTATCGCTCCTCACCGCCTTTAATTTGTTCAATCGTGAGTCATCCGCCCAAATGGTGACGAATGACTCGCTCGCCAAAACCCAGCCTTATGAGCCTTTTGTGGATGCCGATGTGAGTCCAACTCTGCTTCATCGCCCGATACAGCCTAATGAGACTCACACGCAACTGACGAATAACCCCGATGACCATGTGTTTGCCCTCACACAGCCAGAACCCAATACCTATGTCGAAGAGACCTTCACCCAACTGATGAATGTTGCTAATGCGGATGCCGAAGAGACCTTCACCCAACCCATAGGTGATTTTTATCAAGACAATACGCCTGAATTTGAAGAACCATATCAACCTGTCCCTGACAACGACTATTTTGCCCATGTGCCAGAACAGGCGATGGATGTTCCCGTTGATAATACCCCGTATGGCGGACAATCGGATGTACCAGTGAATACGGATAGCCATGCAGACGCGCCAGTGGACTATGGTAGGTATCACGATAATTCTGCCAGTGGTGGGGTACGCCCTGGGTTGTTGGAGCGGATTGGGGGGAATCGTGGCGCAAATAAACCATCATCCACCAAAAAACCGTCTTTTGGGCGGAGTATTGGCAATAGTGGCGATGCTCCATCATCGGATAATCCACCTGTGCAAGACCCGCCTGTGAAAAATCCGCCTGTGCAAGACCCGTCTGCGGATAATCCCCCCGTGAAAGACCCGCCTGTCACCGCCACCCATACAGGCGGACATCAACCATTCAGTTCACCACGCAGAAATACCGCCCCGCCACCGCCTGTTGATGATGCCCAGCTAAAAATTGGTTTGGGACAACTTGCCAGTGGTGCTAAAACGGATAAAACGCCCACACAACCAACCCGTTATGGTCGTTATGGTCAAAAACCGGGTGGGACGACCAATACAACGGGACCGCGTGGTGGCAATCGGCAGGTAGCGCCACCGCCGTCTGATGCGCCACCACCATCTCAAACACGGGCAACGCAGACTGTCCCAACGACCACATCGCCACCGCCGACCAATACCCCGAAAAATGATACGGCGATAGGATACCTTTCTGGCGAATCACCACGCAAACGGATTGGATTTGGCGCACAATCGCCATCTGGTGATACACCACAGACTCCCCAACGCGGGATGGCGGCAAATTCTCGCCCCACTGGACCGCGCAATGTGCCTAAACCGACTGGCAATCCGACCAATACCCCACCACCCACAGCGGATATTCCCGCCTATTATGAAGAGACATTGCCCAATAGGCGGGTGATTCGGCTCAGTCGTCAGGTCGTACATGACTGGATGGCAGAGAAAAATGTCGGCATAGATGAGGCAATCAGCGCCCTCATGAACCTTAAATCAGACGAGTGAGACC
>DAOTUO010000331.1:0-2452 GCA_034436595.1 Anaerolineae bacterium
GGTTGTACGGACGTGATTAATCGCGTCCCTACGCCTAGAAATGGGTTTCTCCCCCTTTCTCCACGCAGTGGGGATAAGGGGGCTGGGGGGGATAGGGTGCTTTAAGCTGATAATTGACTTGAAAATGCTTATCCATTGAAATTTTAAAATCATTTGAATTCAAAATAGTTGTTCCATAAGGACATAACCCACATGGCAGAAAAACAATACACCGCTTTTATCAAACGACTCAATGCGCTCAAACAATCGGCAAAATCTAATCATGCGTGGGGCATGTCTCGGCGCGATTTTTTACACATGGCAGGCATTGGGGCGACAGCCATTGCTATAAGTAAATTCGTGCCAAAAGTCCGCGCCCAATCCCCAAAAACCATCATCGTCATCGGCGCAGGGGCATCGGGCATTGCCGCCGCCAACGAATTGCATTATGCGGGGCATAGTGTCATCGTATTAGAAGCCCGTGACCGCATCGGCGGACGTGTGTGGACAGATACCCGCCTCGATAATACCCCCCTGGATTTGGGCGCATCATGGATTCATGGCATCACGGGGAATCCTATCTGGAATTTGGCGCAGGAATATGGCATCACCACCCGCCCCACCGATTATGACGACACCCTCCTCTATACCCCCACAGGCGATGAGGCAGACAGTGACACGATAGACAATTTGCTGGATGAATTGCTCTCTGCCATAGACACATTACGACAGGATTTAGACACTGATACCTCACTCCGTGACATCGTTAACCAAGCCATTAATGAACTCGACATTGCCGATGCCACCCGTACCGCGCTAGAAGCCGCCCTCATGGTGAGTATCGAAAATGAGTATGGCAATTCGCTGGAGGGGTTATCGGCGTATTATTGGGATGAGTCAGATGAGTTTGATGGCGTAGATGTGGTGTTCCCCAACGGCTATGGTGAGGTGTTCGCAAAACTCGCAGAAGGGCTAGATATTCGGCTGAATCAGGTCGTCACAGAGATAAAATACACTGCCGATGCAGGCGTGACCCTCATTACCGCCAATGAGCGTTTTTCGGCGGATAAAGTAATCCTCACCGTGCCGTTGGGTGTCCTCAAACGGGATACCATCGCCTTTTCGCCTCCCCTGCCCCAAAATAAGCAAACGGCTATTAACCGTTTGGCGATGGGCGCACTCAATAAGGTGTATCTACTGTTTAACACGGTTTTTTGGGACGAAGAAGCACAATTCTTTGACATCAATGATGCCCGTGTGGGTTTTGTAGATTGGATAAATTTTTACCCCCTCACCAATAAGCCTATCCTCATGGCATTTTATAGCGGGCGTGAACAATCCCGCCTAGAGGCGCTGAGCGAGGACGCAATAATTGCCGAAGCATTAGGGGTATTGGGTGACTTATTCGATGGCGTATCAGAGTCATTTGTGCGCGGTATCGCCACCCGTTGGGGTCAAGACCCATTCGCCTATGGCAGTTACTCATCGTATGGGGTGGGTTCAGAGCCGTCTGACCGTGAGGCACTCGCAGAATCACTAGGCGGTGTGCTTTATTTTGCAGGCGAAGCCACCCGTATAGACCATCCAGGCACCGTTCACGGCGCGGTTTGGAGTGGTTGGGCTGTGGCAGAGACAATTTTAGGGGAATAAAAAAATATGCTCATCCACACCGACCGCCTCACGATTCGCCCGTATACGCACGATGACCTAGAAGCCCGTCATGCCCTCATGACGGGGGCGTTTAAGTCTACCGATTCTGTGGATGAAACCCGCGAGTGGATCACATGGACAGTGGGGTCATATCACCAATTTGGGCGGATGTATCAACCACCCTATGGCGATTATGCGGTGGAACTCTCTGCCAATCATGCCGTTATCGGCTCTGTGGGATTAGTGCCGTCGCTCATCCCGTGGGGTGTGGTGGATGAATTGCGCCCCGCATCAACACCCATGCACACACGCGCCAGCCCTGAATTTGGGCTATTTTGGGGGATTTTGCCCGAATTATGGGGGAATGGCTATGCACCAGAGGCGGGGAGCGCGTTTATCAAATGGATTTTTACCACACAACATGCGGGGCGGGTGGTGGCGACCACCGAGCGCGATAATGCCAATTCGATTCGGGTGATGAAAAAAATGGGCATGACCGTTTATGACAATCGGCATGGCACGCCATTCTGGTTTGAGGTGGTCGGCGTGTTGGATAACGCCTAGCTAGGGCGTGTTGACATTTGTTACAATGATACAATAATCATCTGGTGAACACGATAATACCTAAATGCAGTGTACCTTTATGGAGTAACGATTTTAAATTCAAATGATTTCAAATCAAAGGCAACAAACCTGCGGACGCGATTAAAGGCTTGTCCGTAGTTGTTTTGATGATTTTGCGTAGATATGGCAGGCGTTGAACCACCTGCGTATATGACCAAAACCCCATAAATGGGGTTGGTCTGCCGATTTTTAGGGTCAG
>DAOTUO010000332.1:0-1720 GCA_034436595.1 Anaerolineae bacterium
GTAGTTGTTTTGATGATTTTGCGTAGATTTGGCAGGCGGTGAACCACCTGCCTGCGCCACCAAAACCCCATAAATGGGGTTGACCTACCGATTTTTAGGGTCAGCTTGGCATGATGTAGGGGCTTGCCATGGCAAGCCCCTACGCCATACCCGTTTTTGTGATGAAAATAGGCAAAACAACCCCGTTCACGGCGTTTCAGAAGCACAGATGAGTGGTTCACCGCCCAGCGACTGGCAAAATACACGCTATTTTTATCCTATTTTGCTTTTTTAACTACGGACAAGCCTTATAGCGCGTCCCTACGACCCAAAACACGGTTATCAGGCTGTAGGGACGCAGGCAACCCTGCCGTCCGCAGGGGTCGGGGGGATTTAGGGGTGTGGTCAAGAATTTTTGACCAACTGACAAAAATATCACCCCGTCAGAATTTGGTTATGTTATAATGTGAATTATCATCCACAAAAGGAGATTTTTTCCCATGAGCGATTTACCCCACCAAGATATTGACCAAGTATTACTATCTGCATGGCGCAGATTGATGTATTATGACCGCATCTCCTATCATGAAAAAGACAATTTTATCAAATTACGAAAGACGGTGATTCTGCTCACCTTTTTTGGCACGCTTGCCTCCATTGTTGTACTATTATTTGACACATTACCCACCGAATCCCTCAATTTTATCGGGTTATTGGCACTGTCATTGCCGATTATCGGGCTGTCGGTGATGCAATACACCTCGCGTTATGCCGCCCCAACGACATGGATTCAATATCGCTATGCGGCAGAAAAAGTGCGGTCGAATATTTATCTCTATCGCACCAAAGCGGGGATTTATAACACAGACTCTCACATGCGCGATAACCTGTTGCAAAAGTCGGTGAAAGAGGTGGCAAAAGTCGTCACCAACACTGTGCCACCCCAAAAACAGGCGCAAAGTCGCAAACTCGCCCAAGAACAGGCAGATAATATGAACAAGCCACTGGGCGAAAAGACCCCTTATGACAAAGCATTGGCAGAAATTTCACCTGCCTTGCTCTATTCTGGTGGGGATGACGGCTTCCTCATGCCCCTATCTATCAAGCAATATGTCACCACGCGGGTGCATCAACAACGCAACTGGTATCGTGACCGTGTGCAACACGATTATGCCAGTGCCAAACAGTTTAGCCAGTGGGCGCTGGGGATTACGGCGGTTGGCTCTATTTTGGGCTTGGCGCTGGGGTCGCAACAGGTGCAATGGGTGGGATTGGTGGCGGTTGCCAATGCGCTTAGTGTATCGGTCAATGCGTGGGGCAATGCCCGTATGTTCGGGAAAACCTACGGTATTTATGATAAAACTGCCCGCCAATTAGAAGATACCGAAGGCGATTGGTATGCCCATCAAAATGACCCCGATTTTATCGCCAATTATAACCGCTATGAGCGTGATTTTATCGAACAAATCGAGGCGATTTTGGCGGGTGAACTCGATAGCTGGTATTCGATTGCCACAGAGACCCAATTGAGCAACGACCAAATGCTGGTGAGCAACATCCGCGATATAAAAGTAGATACCAGCCAGACCCCAGAGGCAATTACAGAGGGGATGATTAACCAGCTCAAAGAATTGCCACCCAACTTGCGGACAGAACAAGTCGCTGTGTTGCGCGTAGAGATGACTAGGCTCGAAGAGACCAATCCCGCGCCACTCCCTCCCCCACCCGCCGAAATATTGCC